>NZ_JACFQM010000001.1:0-503163 GCF_016101465.1 Snodgrassella sp. M0110
GTGAAAGTAGGACACCGCCAGACTCCCTATAGAAGAACCCGGTTGATTAGTCAGCCGGGTTTCTTACTTTGAGTACTGAGAAGTAAAACAGAAGAAAAAACAATACCGCAGCAGCCAAACGGCTGCTGTTGCTGTATCTAGGTCAGAGAGGGGAAGGCCTGCTGACGCAGTGCTTCATAGAGGACGATGGCGGCGGCGTTGGACAGGTTTAGTGAGCGGATGTGCTCTGACTGCGGAATTCGCAGACATTGCTCGGCGCGTGCCTGTGCGAATGCTTGGGGCAGCCAGTATAAATAAATTAAATTGTTATCAGATCCCAGATTAGAATAGATAGAAAAAATGTGCCAATTATTAGCACTCATTCAGTAATATATCATATCAAAATTATTATTTATTCACTTTGGTTGAAAATAATGAATCAGCAAGATAGTCAGTTCTCATCTAATCAGTTATTTCTTTCGGTTATTTTAATGGTAGCAGGCGCACATCTATGTAATGACCTGATTCAGTCGATGCTGACAGCTACTTATCCTTTATTGGAGGAAAAATATCGTTTAAGTTTCGCTCAGGTGGGTTGTATTAGTCTGGTATATCAGCTTACAGCTTCAATTTTACAACCCGCAATCGGTTATTACACAGATAAGCATCCGAAACCTTATTTATTACCCCTAGGTATGGTTTCAACGACATTTGGCTTGTGCATGCTGGGTTTTGCTAGTCAGTTTTATTTATTATTACTGGCTGCAGCATTTCTGGGAGTAGGCTCATCTACTTTCCATCCTGAGGCATCCCGTGTTGCACGTAATGCTTCTGCAGGTCGGTTTGGCTTGGCTCAGTCGGCATTTCAGGTAGGCGGTAACCTGGGTTCATCACTCGGGCCGTTACTGGTGAGTTTGGTCGTGCTGAGATTTAACCGGCAAAGTAATATTCTGTGGTTTATCGCCATTGGTGTAATTGCTATTTTGCTTTTGTGGCGCATCAGTGCATGGAGTGCTCGTCATCTGGCAGCAAATAAGCATAAGGCAGCAGTAAATTGTACTTTACCTTATGATAAAAATAAGACTATTCTGGCCTTATTTATTCTTGCCGTATTAATTTTTTCTAAATTTTTTTATATGGCCAGTATGAGCAATTATTATAGCTTTTATCTAATTGAAAAATTTGCTCTAACTAAACAGTCTGCAGTGTTATTTCTATTTTTATTTTTGGCCTGCGTAGCAATTGGTACGTTTATCGGAGGTCCGGTAGGTGACCGTATTGGTCGGAAATATGTTATTTGGTTCTCTATTTTAGGTGCTGCACCTTTTACCCTGGCCTTACCTTATGCAAATCTCTGGGGTACGGCGCTGTTAAGCTGTTTGATTGGTTTAATTATATCTTCAGCTTTTTCGGCAATTGTGGTTTATGCTCAGGAGTTGATCCCCGGACGCGTCGGCATGATTGCCGGTCTGTTTTTTGGTTTTATGTTCGGGATGAGTGGAATTGCAGCAGCAGTTTTAGGATATGTGGCCGATAAAACCAGCTTACAACTTATTTTTAAATTTTGTTCTTTCCTGCCATTACTTGGAATACTGACAATTTTGCTACCCGATGTTGAGCAGTATAAAAATTAAATGATAAAAGGCCATTGTTAATGGCCTTTTCTTTTCATTAATATTGCAGAGATTGATCAGATAGTTTGAAATTTTAAAAAAATATTTTAAATAGTATAGAGAATTCAAGTATTGTGTACTAGATTTTAATCAAATTGTTTATATAGAAAATGAGATAAAAAATATTGTAGTGGTACTTTAAACATTCTATTTTTTATAATATTATGATAAATATAATAAATTTATTTAATTGTATAGTATATAAGTATAATTTCAATTATTATGCATTATAAATAGATATTTAATTATTTTAATCCAGTAAATCGAACTTTTGTCAGTTTGCTATTCATTAATAGTATAACAATGCTATCAAATAATTTTGTCATATATGAAATATGAATTTATTTAAATTTAGTATTAATTTTTTTTATTTTGTCAATAATAATTTTGTTTGTTAAGCTATAGCTTTCTAAATTCATTAAAAATGTAAGGTTATGTTTATGAAAAAAATCCGTGAACTGATCGAAGCTGAGTTAAGTACTTTTGTTCAGCTGCGTCATGATATTCATCAACACCCTGAATTAGCTTTTGCAGAAAATCGAACCAGCGATAAAGTTGCCGCTTTGCTGGAGCAGTGGGGATATAAAGTTGAACGGGGTATTGGTGGTACTGGTCTGGTAGCACAACTTCAAGCCGGAAATGGTGACAGACGTATTGGTATCCGGGCTGATATGGATGCATTGCCGATTACTGAAGAAAGTGGTGTTGCGCATACAAGCCAGCATACAGGCAAAATGCATGCATGTGGCCATGATGGACATACTGTAATGCTACTGGCTGCGGCTAAGGTATTAGCCAGCAGAAAATCGTTTAATGGTACATTGAATCTGATTTTTCAGCCGGCGGAAGAATATGGCAAATCTGGTAGTGGTGCTATGCGGATGATTGCTGATGGTCTGTTTGAAAAATATCCGTGTGATGCCGTATATGGTATGCATAATATGCCGGGTTATCCGCAGGGACAGTTACATTTTTATGATGGCTGGATGATGGCTTCATCTGATGTGGCCACTATTACAGTAAAAGGTGTGGGCGGGCATGGCGCGAAACCGCACAATACGCATGATCCGATTGTGGCTGCATCTTCTATCGTAATGGCTTTACAGACAATTGTGTCACGTAATGTCAGTCCGCTGGATTCGGCTGTGGTTACAGTGGGTATGTTTCATGCCGGTGTGGCGAATAATGTAATTCCTGAACAGGCTGAGCTAAAGCTGACTGTGCGTTGCTTCAAGCCTGAAGTACGTAAGCTGTTACAGCAACGTATTGTGGCAATCGCTCAGGCTCAGGCACAAAGCTTTAATGTTGTGGCTGAAGTGGATTATCAGCATGGATATGCTCCTGTATTTAATACCAGTAAAGAAACTCAGTTTGCGCGTCAGGTAGCACGTGAAGTGGTAGCGGAAGAAAATATTGTCGATCAGACTGAACCAATGGCCGGAAGTGAAGATTTTGCATTTATGCTGGAAAAATGTCCGGGAAGTTATTTGTTTATTGGTAATGGTCTGAAAGAAGTGGATGCTGCTTCGGGTTTTGATTTGCATAATCCTTATTATGATTTCAATGATAAAAATATAGCTATTGGTGCGACATACTGGGTAGCACTGGCTGAGCGCTTTTTAAAATAAATCTAATTTGAATATTTTATAAAATAATTGGAGTAATGATATGAATACAGGACAAATAGCTATAGAGCATAATAAGCCACCGGCGAAAGCGATTGCGGCGGCGGTGGCAGGGAATGCATTGGAATTTTATGATTTTATTATTTATTCATTTTTTGCAGTGTATATTGCGCAATCATTTTTTCCCTCAACCAATAATGATAAATACACCAGTTTGCTTGCTGCAGTAGCTGTATATGGTGTCGGTTTTTTTACGCGACCGTTGGGTGGTTTACTTATTGGTGCCTATGCAGACAAGAAAGGTCGTCGGGCAGCGATGATGCTGACTGTAGCATTAATCACGCTGGGAACACTGGGACTGGCTGTTACACCCAGCTATGAGGTGATCGGGATTGCAGCTCCTATTATTGTGGTTATTGCACGTATGGTTCAGGGGCTGGCTTTAGGTGGAGAAGTAGGTCCAGCTTCAGCAATGCTGATTGAATCTGCTCCGCCAGATAAACGTGCTTTTTATGCCAGCTGGCAAATGGCCAGTCAGGGAATTGCGGTAGTGGTTGGTGGTTTGGTTGGTTTTACTGTTTCCAGTATTCTGACTCTGGAACAGTTGAATGCATGGGGCTGGCGCATACCTTTTCTGATAAGTCTGGTATTAATTCCGATTGCTCTGTATATTCGCCGAGCCTTACCGGAAACACTGGAAGAACCGACTCATCACAGCGGTACTCAGATGATAACAATCATATTTTCCCGTTATAGGAACGAGGTGATACTGGGAATTATGGTGCTGATGTCGACGGCTATTACCGCTCAGGTAGGTAATTATATGACTACTTTTGCTATCGATACGTTTAAACTTAAACCAAATATTGCGCAAATCTGCACTACTTCGGGTGGATTGATGATGTTTGTGTTTTCATTACTGGCAGGTATGCTGGCTGATAAATATGGTCGTAAAAGTATTATATTATGGCCACGGGTGGCTTTAATGTTGCTGATTGTGCCGATGTTTTATCTGTTGGTAAAAACTGAAAGTGTGGCGATGCTGTTGCTGGTAACAATGATGGTAACGTTGTTAACAGGGATGAGCGGTGCCAGTAGTTTAGTGGCTATTCCGGAAATGATACCGTTTAAACTACGCGCAACCGCTGTATCACTAATTTATGCAATTAGTATAACTTTGTTTGGTGGTACGGCACAATTTGTGATTACTTGGCTGATCAAGTATTTTGGTGCAGTATCGCCGGCTTATTATGTAGCAGGTACCAGTTTATTATCTGTAATAGCTATTCTGATGATGCCGGAAACACGTCATATAAATGTAAAAGATTAAATCTATCATAATGATATAAAAAATGCCGGCAAACAATGCCGGCGTTTTTTTTATATGCTCATTTAAATGATATTTTTCACTACTTCAACAACCTGTTCGATAGTGAAACCAAATTCCTGAAAGAGTTTCTCAGCTGGTGCGGATTCACCAAAACGATTAATACCAATAATGGCACCATTCGTACCCACGTATTTATACCATGAATCACTGACACCGGCTTCAATGGCAATACGAGGCAGATGAGCAGGTAAGACGCTTTCACGGTAGGCTTGATCCTGCTGATCAAAAATATGGGTATTAGGCATAGATACAACTGTTGTGGCAATACCTTGTTCAGCTAATTTGCTCTGAGCATTGATAGCCAGCTCCACTTCAGATCCTGTGGCAATAAGTACCGCCTGTGCAGCCTTTGTATCGGGTGCTTTCAGTACATAACCGCCACGACGGATATTGGCTAGCTGCTGGTTATCCCGTGGCATAAATGGTAACCCCTGACGGCTGAATATCAGGCAACTGGGGTGATTGGTTGCAGCGGCGGCATCTGCCCACGCTATCAGTGATTCGGCACTGTCACACGGTCGCCATACACTCATGTTCGGAATCAGACGCAGGGTGGCAATTTGTTCAATCGGCTGGTGTGTCGGACCATCTTCTCCCAAGCCGATAGAATCGTGTGTGAATACAAATATCGGGTTGATTTTCATTAGTGCAGCCATGCGCAAAGCATTACGGGCGTATTCACTGAACATCAGGAAAGTAGCTCCGAATGGTTTGATACCACCGTGCAGGCTCAAACCATTCATAATGGCTGCCATACCAAATTCTCGTACGCCATAATGGATGTAATTGCCGCCACTGGTGGCTGTCACGGCAGTACTGCCAGACCAGTCGGTCAGGTTTGAGGGGGTAAGATCTGCAGATCCGCCTACAAATTCAGGTAGAATTTGTGCCAGAATTTCGATGCTGTTCTGACTGGCTTTGCGGGTGGCCACTTTTTCAGCTTTGCTGCATACTTCATTTAATGCATTTTGAACGTGTTCTTCAAAATTTTCCGGCAGTTTACCGTCCATGCGGCGGATAAATTCAGCTGCTTCAGCAGGGTATTGTTGCTGATACCGATTAAACAGATTTTGCCACTGCTGTTCCAGTTGAGTACCGGCTTTAACTGCACTCCAGTCGTCATAGATTTTCTGCGGAATGGTAAATGGTTCATGTGTCCAGTTCAGAGCAGCGCGGGTAGCGGCAATTTCTTCGGCACCTAATGGTGCGCCATGGGTTTTATGGCTACCTTCTTTGTTAGCGGCACCTTTGCCGATTCTAGTTTTACAGCAGATAATCGATGGTTTCTCGGTTTCGGCTTTTGCTGCGGTAATGGCTGCGCGGATAGCGGTTTCATCATGGCCGTCTACATTGGCAACTGTGTGCCAGCCGTAAGAGGTAAAGCGTTCAGGAATGTTTTCGCTGAACCAATTGTCTACATTGCCATCAATTGAGATGTTGTTGTCATCATACAGAACAATGAGTTTGCCCAATTTAAGCGTGCCGGCCAGTGAACATACTTCATGGGATATTCCTTCCATCAGACAGCCATCGCCGACAAATACGTAAGTATGGTGATCAACAATATTCAAGCCCGGTTTATTAAATCGGGCAGCCAGAATTTTTTCTGCTAGTGCCATACCAACGGCATTACCAATTCCTTGTCCAAGTGGTCCGGTTGTGGTTTCTACACCATCAGTGTAGCCGTATTCCGGATGTCCCGGGGTTTTGCTGTGCAGCTGGCGAAAATTTTTCAGATCTTCAATACTGAGATTGTAACCGCTCAGATGCAGCAGACTATACAGCAGCATGGACGCGTGTCCGTTCGAAAGGATGAAACGGTCGCGGTTGTAAAACTTGGGGTTAGCTGGGTTGTGTTGCAGGAATTCGCGCCACACTACAGTAGCCATTTCGGCCATACCCATTGGTGCGCCCGGATGCCCTGAGTTAGCCTGTTCAATTGCGTCCATTGCCAGGAAGCGAATAGCATTAGCGAGATGTGAAGCCATGAAGTTGCCTTTTGATGAGGGGATTGCTGGTTGCAATAGCGATGTGAGTTAATGGACTGTACTCCGCCGCAAGAGACAAAGGTATCCAGTGCGAATTATCCTGAATCTGCACAAACCTTTCAAGGAAAGACTGTTTTTTGTCTGATTCTGATGGTTTGAAACAGTTGATTAATTAAGCTGAGGTATATGCTGGAAATGATTAAAAATATCGTATTTTCAGTAAATAAAATAATGATTGCATAAATTAATCTTATATTTTATGCTAGTGTCAATTCATAAGTATGATTTGATCAGGTAACTTTATCAATCAAAGGAGAATACAGAGTGCAAAAGATTGGTATGATTTTGGTACTGTTGTTTGCTATGGCTTCGGTGTGGGCTGCTGTTAATATTAATACTGCTTCTTCACAGCAGTTGCAATCATTACCGCATATTGGTGCAGTTAAAGCGCAGGCAATAATTGATTATCGCAATGCACACGGTCCTTTTCGTTCTACAAAAGACATTATGCGTGTTAAAGGTATTGGTAAAGCGACTTATGAGAAATTGCAAAATGATATTAGTGTCAGCGGTGTAACGGTTAGTTCAAATATACCGGATGCAAAATACCGTCGAGCCGTACCCGCTACTGCTGTATCCAGATAATATTAGTTAAGGTTACATATAATTAATCACTGAATATATTGGCTTTAATATGATGATAAAAATTTTCGGCCTGCGGTGACAGTTTGCGTTCTTTATGCTTGATCAGATAAATGGAACGTTCCAGATTCATGTCTCTGACCTCTCTGACTACAAGATTTTTATGTTCAAATTGAAATAATGTTAATCTCGGCACTATGCCAATGCCGTAATTAGCCGCTACCAGTCCCATCATGGTGGTGAGCTGGCTAACTTCAACTACATAATTCATTCCAAACAAATCTACAATTTTATCAACGTAATGGCGGATGCTGGTACCTTTAGTAAATCCGATCATGCCATATTCAAGTAAATCTTTTAATTCAATATCTGCTTTGCTGGCCAGTGGGTGATTGATATGACATATGAGATGGAACTTATCTGAAAAAAGAAACTCGGCAGAAATTTCAGTCAGAGAGGGAGATTTTGCGGTTAATGCCAGTTCTGCATGTCCTTGTAATAGTGCTTGCAGACACAGATCCCATTGAGTATCGAGTAATTCAACTTTGACATTGGCATGTTTATGATGAAAAGTAGCCAGCAGCTGTGAAACCCATTGCACGACGATAGACGGCATAACTGCCAGTACCAGTTTTTCTTTATGATTATTGGCATGTGAGCGGATTTCTTTGGTAGTTCGCTCATAGGCGAACATAAGTTCACGTGCCAGTTTGATGAAGTGGATTCCGTCTTCATTCAGCTGAACTTTACGGGTATCCCTGTCAAACAGGCGGTAGCCGATTTCCTGTTCCAGATTGGCAATCAGGCTACTGAATGCAGGCTGAGACAAATGGATCTTCTGGGCTGCACGGGTGAAGTTATCTTCTTCTACCAGCGCCAGAAAGGCTTTTATCTGCTTGATTGATATATTCATATAGCATTATTTGCCGTATTTTAATCCATACTGTTATCTACAATAGCATATTTAGCGTTAATACATATTGAGTTTTATCAAATTTTTCATATGCTGGAAGATTTATCGATTTTGCTTATGAATCGATTTTTATTATCGATTAGACAGGGTGTGCCGTTATGGTGAGAATGCAAAGGCTTTCTTAAATATTTATTCATTCTTTTTAATAACAACCCAAAAAGGGGATTCTTATGCTGGCTTTAATAGGCATATTAACTATTGCAACTTTGCTATTTTGCATTATGAGCAAGCGGTTATCGCCGATAGTGGCTTTGATTATTATTCCTATTCTAGGGGCTGTAATCGCACTATATATCGTACCGTTGTTTCAGGGTGGTCAGGAAGTACTGCCTCATTACACCGCTATACCGAAAATGGTGGTGACAGGAATATCCAAACTGGCACCTATGGCAGCGATGTTTGTGTTTGCCATTATTTTCTTCGGTGTGGTAAGTGATGCCGGGATGTTTGATCCGATTATCGCCAAGATTCTGAAGGTGGTAGGTACTAATCCTAAGAGAATTATTATTGGTACTGGTGTTCTGGCACTGATTGCGCATCTGGATGGTAATGGAGCAGTGACATTTCTGATTACAGTACCGGCCATGCTGCCTTTATATAACAAACTTGGTATTGATAAGCGAATTCTTGCCGGGATTACAGCACTGAGTGCCGGTGTAAATTTCCTGCCATGGACAGGACCGATGATTCGTGCTTCCGCAGCGCTGGAGGTATCTACACATGATCTGTTTACGCCACTGATTCCGGCGCAGATTTGCGGGCTGGCGTTTATGGTGTTTATGGGCTGGTACTGGGGACGCAAAGAAGAAAAACGCTTAGGTCTGGCCGGAGCTGGTGCTGGTGCGGTAATCGGTGGTGAAAATGAAGAAACAGCAACACATTTTGCGCCAAAAGAATTAACCGAAGAAGAGCAAAAGCTGCGTCGTCCACATTTATTCTGGGCGAATATTACTCTGGTGATTCTGGTAATTACGGGTATGGTAGCCACAAAAATATCACCAGTGGTTATTTTTATGGTGGCCTGCTGTATTGCGCTGACATTAAATTACCGCAAGCCTGCTGAACAATCTGCACGGATTAATGCTCATGCTAAGGGCGCGCTGATGATGGCATCTATTTTGTTTGCTGCCGGTGTGTTCACAGGCATTATGGGTGAATCCGGTATGCTCAAAGCTATGGCAAATTCAGCCGGTCATTTTGTACCTGACAGTTTGTCTTCTCATATTCCGTTTATTGTCAGTCTGGTAGCAATGCCGCTGAGTCTGGTGTTTGACCCTGACTCCTATTATTTCGGCATTATGCCGGTGGTGGCCAATATTGGTGGTTTCCCGCCTATTCAGGTGGCTCAAGCTTCTTTACTTGGACAGATGACTACTGGTTTCCCGGTTAGTCCGCTGACTCCGGCTACCTTCCTGTTGTGCAGTCTGTCCGGCGTTGATTTGGCTGACCATCAGAAATTCTCTATTCCGATACTTTGGCTGGCTTCTATCGTGATGGCTGTAGGCGCGATGTTATTCGGAGTATTCCCGATATAAACAGGTTGTTTTTAAGTTGTTGAATGTAAAAAGGGTATGACATATGAAAAAAATCAGAATTGGTTGTGGTGCCGGATATGGTGGTGACCGGATTGAGCCGGCTGTAGAGCTGGCGGAAAAAGGGGATATTCAGTATCTGGTATTTGAATGTCTGGCTGAACGCACGATTGCTATCGGTCAGCGCCAGAAAAAGCATAATCCGGAAACCGGTTTTAATGAATTACTGGCAGCGCGTATGCAGGCAGTATTACCAGCCTGTCTGGAAAAGGGAATCAAGATTGTTACTAATATGGGTTCTGCCAATCCGCGTGCAGCAGCCAAAGTAACTGCCGAAATCGCACGTTCTCTGGGCGCAAAAAATCTGAAAATTGCCATTATTGAAGGCGATGATGTTTACGAACAGGTTATGCAGCAGGATCTACCACTGGATGAGCTGCAAAAACCGGTTTCACAATGCGGTAAGAAAATTGTTTCAGCCAATGCTTATATCGGCGCTGAACCAATGGTACAGGCGCTAGACAATGGTGCTGATATTGTTATTGCCGGCCGTGTTTCTGACCCGTCTCTGTTCCTGTCAATCATGATGCATGAGTTTAAATGGGGTGCAGAAGATTGGGAGCATCTGGGTAAGGGCACTATTCTGGGACACTTGCTTGAGTGTGCCGGCCAGATTACTGGTGGTTATTTTGCTGATCCGGGTTACCGCGATGTGCCTGATCTGGCACGTCTGGGCTTTCCGATTGCCGAAATCAGTGCCGATGGTGATGCAGTAATTACTAAAGTTGAAGGCTCTGGCGGCATGGTTACTCCTGATACCTGTAAGGAACAGATGCTGTATGAAATTCATCGCCCGGATGAATATAAAACACCGGATGTCACCGCAGATTTCACGCAGGTAACCTTTACACAAGTAGGTAAAGACCGTGTTGCAGTTACTGGCGGTACAGGTCGTGCCCGTCCTGAGACGCTGAAGGTCTCTGTAGGTTATGAAGATGGTTTTATTGGTGAAGGTGAGATGAGCTATGCCGGTCCGGGAGCGGTAGAACGCGGTCGTCTGGCACTGGCCATCGTAAAAGAGCGGTTTGAAATCGCACATGCAGAACCACAAGAGGTGCGTTTTGATCTGATTGGTATCGATTCACTGCACGGTGCAACTTTGTCACAAAGCAGCCAGCCGTATGAAGTTCGTGTACGTGTAGCCGGACGTTTCGCAACCAAAGCTGCGGCAGCAGTAGTGGGTAATGAAGTTGAAACTTTATATACCAATGGTCCGGCCGGCGGCGGCGGTGCTATGAAATCTGTAAAAGAAATTGTGGCTATGGATTCAACATTTATTCCCCGTAATCTGGTGACAACCAGTATTGACTATCTGGAGGTTTGATAATGAAGTTACGTGAAATTGCACACTCTCGTACTGGTGATAAAGGTAATACTTCAAATATTTCGGTAATTGCTTATCGGCCTGAAGATTATGAACGTATTAAAGCAGCAGTGACTGCGGAAAAGGTTAAAGCGTTTTTTGCAGACATCGTGACTGGTGATGTTGTGCGCTATGAATTACCGAATATCGGTGCACTGAATTTTGTTATGTATGGTGCTTTGGGTGGTGGTGTTACCCGTACGCTGGCACATGATATGCATGGTAAAGGTTTGAGTGCAGCAATTCTGGATATGGATATTGAGTAATTAATCACTTGCCGGCGGTGCTTTTCAGGGTATCGCCGGCAAATCAAATATTGTCATAGATCTATAACAAAATCAGTTGTTATGTATTTGTCCGGTCTTTGGTTTATCTCAGGTTAGAAGAGTATGAAAACAAAACAGCTCAGTTTAGCGGATGTAAAAAATCATCTTTGGGATGGAATGACCATTATGTTTGGCGGTTTTATGGGAATCGGTACGCCCGCCAGACTGGTACAGGCTATTCTGGATTCAGGGGTTAAGGATTTAACTATTATTGGAAATGATACTGCGTTTGTAGAAACCGGTGTCGGCCCGCTGATTACGAATAATCGTGTCAAAAAAGTGATTACTTCGCATATCGGTACTAATCCGGAAACCGGTAAGAAAATGATTGCCGGTGAGATTGAAGTTGAACTGGTACCGCAGGGTACGCTGGCAGAGCGGATTCGTGCTGCCGGCGCAGGTTTGGGTGGTGTGCTGACACCTACCGGATTGGGAACAATTGTCGAAGAAGGCAAACAGAAAATCGCGGTAAACGGACAGGAATACCTGCTTGAATTGCCATTACAGGCTGATCTGGCCATTGTGGAAGCAAAAACGGCAGATAAGCTGGGTAATCTGGTGTATGAACTGTCTGCTCAGAATTTTAATCCGCTGGTTGCTCTGGCTGCGAAAAAGGTAATTGTTGAAGCAGGTAATGTGGTTGAAGTGGGTGAGATTTCACCTGATGCGGCGACTACACCGGCAGCGCTGGTTGATTATATTGTTTATCCGGAATAAAGGAAGAGTCACCATGAATGCAAAAGAATTAATTGCACGCAGAATTGCGTTGGAATTCAATGACGGGGATGTGGTGAATCTGGGTATCGGTCTGCCGACTCAGGTAGCCAATTATGTACCGGAAGATATTCATATTACTTTGCAGTCTGAAAACGGTTTTCTCGGTCTGGCTGCACTGGATCCTGAAAAAGCCAATCCTAATCTGGTGAATGCAGGTGGTCAGCCATGTGGTATCGCTGCCGGCGGTTGTACTTTTGACAGTGCATTTTCATTTGCACTGATTCGCGGCGGCCATGTTGATGCTTGTGTACTGGGTGGTCTGGAAGTCGATCAGCAGGCAAATCTGGCAAACTGGATGGTGCCGGGAAAAATGGTACCGGGCATGGGTGGTGCAATGGATCTGGTAACTGGTTCGCGCCGGGTTATTATTGGTATGGAGCATTGTACTAAAAATGGTGAATCCAAAATTCTGAAAGAATGTACTTTACCGCTAACAGCAAAAAACAAAGTTAATCTGATTGTTACTGAATTAGCTGTGTTTGGTTTTAAAGACGGACAACTGGTTTTACTGGAACATGCCCCAGGCGTTGATCTGGAAACAATTAAGGCTAAAACTCAGGCTGAATTTACTGTGGCTGAAGATTTCCGTGAAATGGCAATCAGCCAGCGTGGTTTATAGGCTGGTAACAGTCAGATTTAGGAGTTAAATATGGAAAATGCAGTTATTGTCAGTGCAGCGCGTACGCCTGTAGGCAGCTTTAATGGTTCGCTGGCCAGTGTAGGTACGGTAGATTTGGGTAAGCTGGTTATTGCTGAAGCTTTAAACCGTGCCGGTGTTGAAAGCGGGCTGGTTGATGAAGTAGTGATGGGTAATGTGCTGCAGGCCGGGCTGGGACAGAATCCGGCACGACAGGCAGCCCTGGCAGCCGGACTGGCTGATAGTGTACCGGCGTATACTGTTAATAAAGTATGCGGTTCGGGATTAAAAACGGTAGCACTGGCCGCTCAGTCTATTGCTGCGCAGAATGCAGAGGTAGTGATAGCTGGCGGCATGGAAAATATGACGCGGGCACCATATCTGCTGGATAGCCGTGCACGCTGGGGCTATCGTATGGGTAATCAGCAGGTAATTGATACTATGGTACACGACGGGCTGACCTGTGCTACCAATCATTATCATATGGGGATTACTGCTGAAAATATTGCACAGAAATATCAGATCAGCCGGCAGGAACAGGATGAGCTGGCTTTACGTTCTCAGCAGCTAGCTGCGCAGGCGGTTGCAGCCGGTGTATTTGATGCAGAAATTGTGCCCGTAACAATTAAGTCACGTAAAGGTGAGACTGTATTTGCGCGTGATGAATATCCGCGGGCAGAGGCAACTGCTGAAGCACTGGCTAAATTGAAACCAGCATTCAGTGCCGATGGAACGGTGACTGCCGGCAACTCATCAGGAATTAATGATGGTGCTGCTGCTGTGTTGGTGATGGCGGAAAGCAAAGCAAAAGAACTCGGATTACAGCCTCTGGCACGTATTCGCAGTTATGCCAGTGCTGGTGTCAGTCCTGCACTGATGGGGCTGGGACCTGTACCCGCGACACAGAAAGCTTTGCAGAAGGCCGGTCTGGCACTGACAGATATTGATTTGGTAGAGGCAAATGAAGCTTTTGCTGCACAATTCCTCGGAGTAGGTCGCGAATTGCATTTTGATATGGATAAGACCAATATCCATGGTGGTGCGATTGCGATTGGTCATCCGATTGGAGCCAGTGGTACACGCATTCTGGTAAGTCTGTTATATGGTATGCAGGCAAAAGATGTTCAGTTCGGGCTGGCTACGCTGTGTATCGGCGGCGGTCAGGGTATTGCAATGATTGTTGAGCGTATGTAATACAGTTATTTCACTGAATATCCAATTGAAAACAGACTATATATAAAACATATATGGTCTGTTTTTGCTTGAACGAAGAAAGCGCCATTAAGGCGCTTATAAGTTATCGGATCAATCATTAAAACATCGTATTATTATTTTCTGCCTGCTCTGGTACATTTTGAATCACATCCCAATGCTCAACTATTTTTCCATCTTTAACTCGGAATATATCAACTACTGCTTTACCAAGATCATCTTCATTAATTTTAGAATGGACATGTAACCATACTATATCGCCCTCCACAGATGAACGAATTATGATGGCACTTGATTGCGGATTTTGTTTAAGGAAATCTTCGAAATAAGTAATCGCAGGTGTTCTACCATTAGCGACATAAGGATTATGTTGTTTATAATCTTCAGCCAGTGTTTTTGTTGCCTCAGCAAGTTTATGTTTATTAAAGAAGTTATTATAAAAATTGATAACTAGTGTACGATTTTTTCTTCTTGAGCGATATTTCTTTGCTTTAGATCTTTTGCTGCGACAACACCTGTGAAACTCAACAAACAAATACCAATTAAAAAGCTTTTTTTAATTACATTCATACCAACTCCAATTCCTATTTTTATTTTAATTTAGATAAACTCTATCTATAATGCGTTATTAATCTATAATGCATACCGCTTGAATGGTCGCAATTAAACTAAATAAAACAATATAGTTATTTATTCGGATAAGAACTGTTGGATAGACTAATCCGGCCGTGATTATTTCTGCTGCTCTGCTATCATTTGCTGAATATCAGCCTCTGTCAGGTTATGTGTCTGATTGGCGAAAGAATAGCATTCCGGTTTGTTATCAATATAAACCTGAAGATTGAAATCCAGGGCGTCAGGCTGGTTAAGTGTCCATGCGGCTATGTAGTATTGGTCGCTATTTTTTAAGTGATAATACAGATGAGTACCGCACTCTGAGCAAAATCCGCGTTCCGCCCATTCTGATGAATTGTAATTTTTGATGAATTCTGTATTTTCAAACTGAATCTTACCATTATGCATAATTGTCATCAGCGGACCTGCACTCCATTTGCGGCAGGTGCTGCAATGGCAGGCACTCAGTGAGTGGTTATCTGTTTCCAGAGAAAATTTAACTTTGCCGCAAAGACATGAACCTGATTGTTTGCTCATATACTCCCCCTTTATTGCAGATTGAATTATCAAAATTACTTGCCAGTATTGTATTCAGATTGCAGCTATGTAAAGCGCAATGATACAGATAACGCCCACTCCCCAGATACATGAACGGGCAAAAGATTTATCTTTAATGTAACAATAAAAATAACCTAGGCGACTGAGAATAAACAATACGCTCCAGAAGTTAATGGTGAACTGGGCAGCGTTATCAGTTGCATGGGCAATAATGACCGCAGCAGCGAAAGGTGCAAATATTTCGTAACCATTTTGCTGTGCAGCATTAGCACGTGCAGCTTTACCCTGTACTTTAGCCATGAATTCACGGGGCTGATGATTATCATCAGCTTTAAAACCACCACTTTTTTTAGCATAAGATGCTGCAATCCATGGCAGAAGCATGGCTATTAAAACACACCAGTAAGCAAGAGTCATAATGTTGTACCTCGGTAGTATGTGTGTACTGCAATTAAATAAATTATGTGATGAGGCTGGTTAAGTACGGGCAGTTTTATCCTGTCTGTGACTTTACCCTATGGGTAAATTATAAGATAATTTAAAGTTTTTCAAGCTTTTTGTGATTTATAACTATTTTATCTGTTTGTGATGCGCTGATGTTGTCATTCTTTGGAAGGTACGGAGTGATATAGCAAATTTATCAGCGTTTTTTATTGCGGGAACTCAACCATGTTGTTTAAAAAGTTAGCTGATCAGGATGTGTCTGGCAAGACCGTTGTGATTCGGGTAGACATGAATGTGCCTATTAAAGATGGTGTTATTGTTGATGATACGCGTATTCGTGCTTCTTTAGCTTCGATTCGTTTTTGTTTGCAGCAGGGTGCAGCTGTTGTGGTGCTGACACATCTGGGACGACCGAAAGCCGGCGCTCCAAAACCGGAAGACAGTGTTGCTCCGGTGGCGCAGCGATTAGGAGAATTATTAGGTCAGAATGTCAGTGTGGCAGAAGACTGGCGTGAACACAAACCACAGTTGCAGGCCGGATATGTAATCATGCTGCCTAATGTTCGTCTGAATATCGGCGAGAAGGAAAATGACCAAGCTCTGGCTGCAGCTTATGCTGCGCTTGGTGATATCTATGTTAATGATGCTTTTGGTACTGCACATCGTGCAGAAGCATCTACAGCCGCAGTCGCAGAATTTGCACCGCTGGCCTGTGCCGGTATGCTGCTGACAGCTGAACTGGAAGCGTTAACTCATGCAGTACAGAATCCGCAGGCTCCGGTAGTGGCTATTGTGGGCGGAAGTAAAGTATCAACTAAACTGACGATTCTGGAAAGTCTGGCCGATAAGGTGGATCATTTAATTGTAGGTGGCGGAATTGCCAATACATTTTTACTGGCAAAGGGACTGCCTGTAGGGCAATCGCTGGCTGAAGCTGATCTGGTTGATAGTGCACGGCAGATTATGGCTAAGATAGCTGCTAAGGGCGGTGATATTCCTTTGCCTGTTGATGTGGTGGTAGCCAAACGTTTTGCTGCTGATGCAGCAGCTGAAATTAAAAACGTAGCCGATGTGGCCGAAGACGATATGATTCTGGATATTGGTCCGCAATCAGCACAGAGACTGGCTGAGATGATGAAAGAGGCAAAAACGATTGTCTGGAATGGTCCTGTAGGTGTATTCGAATTTGCTGCATTTGCTCATGGTACTAAGGTGCTGGCAAAGGCAATTGCCGATAGTAATGCTTATTCAATTGCCGGTGGCGGTGATACGCTGGCTGCAATTGCTCAGTTTGGTATTACTGATGATATCAGTTATATCAGTACCGGTGGCGGGGCATTTCTGGAGTTTCTTGAAGGTAAGACTTTACCGGCCGTTGCCGCGCTGACTGCACGAGCCTGATTGCTAATTTTATTTATCGGCATCGTTACGGATGCTTTTTTAGGCGAAATTGCTTAATACCGCAATTTCGCTTTTTTCATGTCTGTTGTTTTGATGATGATTCAATGACATAAGAAGTTACCTCCTTTCCGGCAGAAACATATTTTGTTGTATGTGAATAAAACTCGGATTGTGCTGAGATAAGTACATTATTCGGACATCCATCCTGTATTAAAAAACCGAATGTTAATTTTTTGACAATGGATTATTTAAAAGTTAATAATTTAATTTCTTTGTAAGCTTTAATATATTTATGTTTATTTAAGGTATTTTTTGTATTTATTAATTTGTAAATAACTAATTTTAAATAATTTAAAAATATTGCTGCTTGATAAGTAAAGTTTTATGTACTTTGCATGTTGGTTAGCAATATTTATTCACACATTCAGGTTAGGAGTAGTTGATGTCTGGTTCTTCAGGAAGTTGCTGGCGTAATCTGCCACGCTGGCTGCTTGTATTGATATTGCTGGCTGGCGGTCTGGCGCTAGGCTATGGCGGAATTAAGCTATTGATACTGGGCGGTTCCGGCTATTATTTACTGGCTGGTATTGCTTATCTGGTACTTGCGATAATGGTTGGTTTGCGTAAGTCTTATACTGCCTTGTATTCGCTGGCAGTGTTTGTGGCAACGCTAATCTGGGCATTAACAGATGCAACGGAGTTAACTTATTGGGCTCTGATGCCACGTCTGGTTATACCTGCACTGTTTCTTATGATGACTTTGTGGTCAGGCAGTGGCTATCAGGGTGTTTCAGCTTCCGGCCGCCGTTTTTATAATTTTAGCGGTGTTGTTATATTTCTGGCTTTACTGGCCACGCTGATTGCGTCGTTTTATCCGCATGGTCAGATTCGTAATCAGGTTAATATCAGTGAGAATGCTGATGCGGCACATGAAAATGCTCAAAATCCGTCTGACTGGGCATTTTTTGGCAGAAATCAACGGGGTACCCGCTTTGCGCCGTATACTCAGATAAATCCGGATAATGTGCGTAATCTGCAGGTAGCATGGACATTTCATACTGGCCGCCGTACTTCCGGTAAAGCAATCGGTGTAGACGAAAATACACCATTGCAGATTGGTGACAAGCTGTATTCATGCACACCGGAAAATTTGGTATCTGCAATTGATGCGGATACCGGTAAGTTAATCTGGCGCTTTGATCCTAAAGCACGTACTGCGGAGCATGTAACCTGCCGCGGGGTAGGCTATTATGATATGGATAAGGATGATAGCCTGACCAATGCTGAAAAAGCCGCTTATACTCAGTCTGTATGCCGGCGCAGAATTGTTGTATCTACAGTGGATGCACGTCTGTTTACTCTGGATGCAGATAAAGGGACGTTATGTCCGGGTTTTGGTGACAATGGTTATGTGAATCTCAAGGCTTATATGGGGCCGACTGAAAACAGTAAGCGCTATCATCCGACTTCTCTGCCGGTAATGATGGGACATTTAACTGTTGTAGGCGGCTGGGTTCGCGATATAGTTCACGGTGAACCATCTGGTGCGGTACGGGCATTTGATGTACGTGACGGTAAGCTGGTGTGGACATGGGATATTGGTAAACCTGAGGGTCTGGCTAAGCCCGGTCAGAATTACACACTTGAAACACCTAATGTCTGGACTATTCCTACTTATGATAAAGAACTGAATCTGGTCTATTTACCAACCGGCAATGGGCCGCCGGATTACTGGGGTGGTGACCGCAATCATATTAAGGAAAAATTCGGGGCAGCAGTGGTTGCTCTGGATGCCAGCACCGGTAAATTACGCTGGGTACGTCAGCTGGTTCACCATGATGTATGGGATTATGATTTGCCTTCTCAGCCTGTACTGTATGATGTTACCAATGATAAAGGCCAGAAAATTCCTGCTCTGATTCAAACTACTAAAACCGGGCAGATTTTTGTAATTGACCGGCGAAACGGGGAATTTGTCACTAAAGTTGTGGAAAGCCCTGTACCAACAGCTCCGGCAGCCGAAGGTGAACATTTGTCTGCTACGCAGCCTGATTCTGTGGGTATGCCCAATATTGGTAATGAGCCTCTGACTGAACGCAGTATGTGGGGTATCACACCGTTTGACCAGTTATATTGCCGTATTCTGTTTAAGAATTCTGTATACAAAGGCCGGTTTACGCCACCGGGTGCACAGCCGTATATTGAATGGCCAAGTCTGCTTGGCGGCATGAACTGGGGTGGTATCTCAATTGATGAATCACAGAATCTAATGTTTGTGAACGATATGCGCATGGCACTGCGTATGCAGTTGGTTACCCGTGAGGAGGCAAAACAGTTCAAGGTTTCTACTGATGAAGTACCGGGATTTATGGGTACGATTCGGCCGCAGGTTGCCGGTATTTATGGCGGTGTGAAAATCGACATTCTGCAATCTCCGCTGGGTGTACCATGTCAGCAGCCGCCATTTGGTACGCTGAGTGCCATTGATTTGAACACCAAGCAGCTAGTATGGCAGGTGCCAATGGGCACAGTTCAGGATACCGGACCTCTGAATATTAAGACAAAACAGCCAATGCCGATTGGTATGCCTACGCTGGGCGGTCCGACAGCCACTGCCTCCGGTCTGGTATTTTTTGCCGGTACGCAGGATTATTATCTGCGTGCAATAGATGCCAGAACTGGTAAGGAAGTTTGGAAAGCACGCCTGCCAGTGGGTTCAGTTGCTGCTCCGCTGATTTATGTTTCTCCGAAAACCGGTAAGGAGTATGTGGTTATTTCAGCCGGCGGTACCAGCCATTCAAATGATGTTGGCGACTATGTAATTGCTTATGCGTTGCCGGATAAAAAGTAAATCTGACCGGCACTAAAAAACAGCACCTGTCCCGGGTGCTGTTTTTTAAGGAATTAATAAAATTGTTTACTAATTAATTTCAATTATATTCATGATTTTACATACTACTATGAAATACTGTTTGTTAAATATGAATGTATTCTTAACTCAAATAACAAGGAGTTGTGTTATGAAAACTTTTATCCGTGTAGTAACGCTTGCTGCTTTGTCTTCAATGAGTATGGGTGCTTTTGCTGCTGCTGGAACAGAACAGCCGCCGACAGCAGTAGTCACTGAAACGGAAACAGTGGTTGTGCATGAGCAGAAACCGGTTTTGGGTTCGGTAAATCCACATTCAATTTTGCCTCAGTTGAATTTAAGTAATCAGCAAAGGGCACTGGTACAGAAAATTGATCATCAGTATGCCAGCCAGCGTCCGCTTATGAGCAATGAAAATCGTCAGATTCTGGCTAATTTGCAACAGGAGCGTAAAAATCTGGTAGTAAATAAGCAATTTGATGATGTTAAAGCTAAAAATATGATTGCACAGGAACAGCGTCTTTGGGCTGAACAGCAACAGGCACGTGCTGATTATGATTTTTTACAGTTAAAACGCGAACATGATATCTATCAGATTCTGACTCCAAAACAGCAACAGCAATATTGGCGTTTGCGTCAGCAACAGAAGTTGCTGCACTCCAAAGCGCGATAATTTATTGTTACTGTAGTTCGGTTTTGTGATTTAAAACCCCCGCATTGCGGGGTTTTTATTTTTCTCTAGTAAGAAATATTTATCAGAATTTAATCTGTGCCCGTGCCCACAGTGTACGTCCTGGCTCGTTAACACGGTATTGTTGTACGGAATAGGTGTCGAAATCATAAGCAGATTTATTTACTGCTTCGGCATAGGTTTTGTTAAAAACATTGTCGATACCGATTTGTACCAGCATATTTTTACCGGGTTTCCAGCCCGCATTTAATGCCAGTGTCCCAAAGCCGCTGCTCTGACCTAAGTCCATGCCAACAATGTTGCCCTGATTTTTGGCATAGCGGTGCTGACTAGTAACAACACGCCACAAGGCACCGGCGCTGAAATGCTCGTTTTCCCAGTTGAGGTAAGTACGCCATTCCAGTGGCGGGGTTTGTGCCAGTGGTCGTTTATCACTGCGGTTACTGGCATAGGTATAGGCGAGACTGCCGCCAAGATTCCAGTGTGGTGCAAACTGCCAGTTGGTTCTGGCTTCGAAGCCATAGCGGCGCGCATCTATCTGGCGGGCTGAATTTTTGCTATTAATGCTTTCAATCAGAATAAAATCATTGATTTGTCCTGCAAAAATATCAATTGAGCTGCTGATGCTGTTACCCTGATAGCTTAAACCGGCATCGATTTCATGGTTGGTTTCCTTACGTAATTTTTCGCCGTTGGCTTTACTGCGTTCCCAGTAATCAGGAGCACGCTCGGCAATACCATAGCCGAGATAGCTGGTTAGTTTATTGTTGTGGTGTTCCAGACGGATAAAGCCGGCATTCAGTCCCTGATGCTGGCGCAAATACTTTGAGGCAATGGAATTTTTCTGCGGATTAAATAGGGTACTGGTCCAGTCATGACGAAAACCGCCAAAGAGACTGTTATTATCATTTATATTCCATTCACTCTGAATATAGGCACCGTGACGTTTATAAATCTGGTTCCAGATAAAGGGCAGTTTGTAATAATTTTCTGCCTGCTGTTTATTGGTACTCATTACCATAGGCCGGGTGCTGACTTCATCATTCTGCCAGTCTGCACCGATTTCACTGTGTGTATTTCCCAGCTCTATCTGTGCTGACAATTTAGCTGATTTTATTTCACGCGAAGGATTCATTACTGAATACATGCGGCGTACCGGCATGGTGGTATGCATACCATTCATATTTGGCATATCCGATACCATTTTGCTCATACCGGAAGCCATCTTCATTGGTGCAGGAGTACGCAGACTGAAATTATCCATCACATGGTCGATTTTGCTGCGACCATATTCAAACTGTACCTGACTCAGCCAGTTGGTGATATTTTGCTGGCGCAATTTCATTGACCAGCCATGGCGGTCGAACTGGGTGCCGTCCATGCTGCGGTCGGCATAGCGGGCATGTCCGGTGCTGTGTTCATATTGTACAGCCAGCAGGGTGTCAGTAAATGGGGTAAGAGCTGCCTGAGCCATCTGATTATTGCGTTTGAATGCAGAATGAATGGTGTCTCCATTACCGTCTTTGTAATCTTTAGACTCATTGTGACTGGCATTAAGCCGCAGCCAGCCGTACTGATTACCCAGTGTACCGTCGATATAAGCATCACTGCGCCCGAATGATCCTTTTGTAAAGGCACTGTCTAATTTGGCAGTAGGCTGAGATAGTGGTTTTTCATCACGGATAAAACGTACAGAACCGCTAATCATTCCCGGCCCCTGATTAACTGCTTGTGGTCCCTTGGTAATAATGACTCTGTCGTAACTGGCCGGAAACAGATAGGAGGTAGGCGGGTCCATGCGTCCGGGACAGCCGCCCAGTACAAACTGGTCGTCAGCACTGATCAGCAGGCGTGAACCGCCCAGACCGCGTAGCAGAGGATCACCTGAGCTGCCACCTTTACGTGTGACACTCATTCCTGCAACTGATTTAAGTAAATCAGCACCGTCCTGTGCCGGTAAAGGCTGAAGGGCTGTTTTGGGGTTGATTATTTCAACACCCGGTGTATTTTGTTTTGAAGCGACCACCACTATCGGACTTAATTCTGCTGTATGCGGTTCTGTGTTTTCTGATTGTGGCTGGGCACGAACTGTAGAAATAAGACAGGACAGGGCTAAGAAAAAAAGAGATTTGTCACGATAATGCATGGGAGTGCCTGAATGACTGAAATAATGTAATTTATTATATCTTAAAAAATATAAATAAATCTTTGAATAAATTTAATTTTTAACTCAATGTAATTTTATGTATGTTCAGGCGGCTATCCATTGAGATGCAATATAAATAAGCAGACCGATACAACCGCCAACAAGCGTGCCATTGATACGAATGAACTGTAAATCACGTCCGACACTCAATTCGAGTTTATCAACCATCTGTTTACTGTCCCAGCTTTTGACTTTATCGGCAATAAACTGACTGACACGATTTTTATACTGGCGAGTGATGAATTTTGCATACAATGTAATCCGGGTATCCAGTCGCTGCATAAATCGCGGATTTTGCATGGCTTGCTGCTGTATATGGGTAGATAACCGGCCAAGCTGCTGCTGCCACCATGAATTACTCTGGCTGGTATCGTGTTCACTCCATGCCACAAAACTATCCCATAAATCCATTATGCTTTGTTGCAACGCTGTAGAGCGCAGCAGTTGCTGCCGTCCAGCCGCAAGCCGTCTGTGCCAGCTCCGGCTGCGACGTAATTTGCGTTCAGTAACGAGAAGCTGTTTTCGGCAAGCGCGCCAGAAAGAATGCTTCGGGTTCGCCAATACCGCATCTATATAGGAATCTGCCCAATCGAGTGCTTTGCCGGCGACCCAGTCATCAATACGTGCAGTCAGTGTCGTTTTCAGCGAAGCCTTGAATTTATCCCAAGTACTGGGGTCGCTTTTTTCAATTTTACTTACCCATGACAACAGACTCTTTTCAAGTTGTGCCCGTGTCTGTTCGTTTTGCAGCCATTGGCGTATTTGTTGCAGTAAAGATTGTACCAGCAGTGTATCGATACCCTGTTTATGGATTAAATGAAGAAAGTTAGCCAGCGTTTTGCCCAAACGGGCGCCGTTGTACTGGGTGTTTAGCAGCTGACTGCAAAATCCGGCTACTTCACGGGCACTGGCGGTATTTAACAGCAGCGGAATCTGGCGGGTCAGAACAGGCAGCCATTTTTGCTGATTTTGTGGAGCACACAGCCATTGCAGGGTTCTGCTGGCCGGATGCATACGGTAGATGCGTCCGGCAATTGCTTTATCCTGCAAAAAATTATTTTCAATAAAACGTCCGAATTCATTGGCGATTCTTTCCTGTTTCTGAGGCAGAATTGCGGTATGAGGAATAGGCAGACCAAGGGGATGGCGAAACAGGGCAGTAACTGCGAACCAGTCTGCCAGTGCACCTACCATGGCGGCTTCGGTAAATGCTTTAAGATAGGCCAGAGCCGGATATTGTTTTTGCAGCAGGCAGCTTAAAACAAATAAAACACAGGCAATAATCAGCATACTGGTAGCCAGTATTCGCATGCGTCGCAGACGCCGGCGCTGTATCAGGCTGGTAATGGTGGCTGTGTTCATAATATTGATGTGTTTTAGATATCCGGATAAAATTTTTCAGTATATAAGCTTACTGGTTAATTGGTCTTATTGCCGGTGTGATTTCCTGAATTTACTCAACTGAATGAAAGTATCAATCTTAATAAGGGAGAAATAACCGGCAGTTAAAGGTTGGCTATCGTTAGCTGGATTTGATTTTATAATAAATTTTTTACCCGGACCCTATATTGAATAATACATATTATTTAATATTACATGAATATTTTATTAATATGACATTATGCTTTTTTGAATGCTTTTACCGGCAGAATAATGAGTACAGCAATATAATTTAAAATAATATAGAGCGAATAGTTGATCAGCCATACTATTCCGAATTGTTCTCCGGCTGTTGTACCAGATAATTCGCCTGTTAGCGGATATAAAATAGTGAGTGCCAGTAAATAATAGACTGAGCTGTAAATTAAATAATTGAATAAACCGGACCATGTAACTTGATTTTTTCGGGTAACACTATCTTTAATAGCGAGAGCAAAGGCCAGTAATATATCAATCCAGTAAAGTATAAAGCACAGAAACATTACTACAGAGAGTATATCAAGTATATTACCTTCAAAATAAGGAGTCATTAATCCTTTACCAATTATGCTGTTACTGCAAGTCAGCACAAATAGATAAACTGCCGCGAAAATGAGCAATTTTTTAATACTGAATTTACCCGTGCCGGCTTTTTGATCAGTGTTAGCTTTTTTGATGGTTAATGAATTATCGGAAGCAGAAGCTGTTTTACAACGTTTAAGTGATAAAGCCTGACAGATAAGTTTAAATATCAAAATAATAAAAGCACCAATGCTATTAACAAAGGCATAAGTAAAAACAGGATAGCTATTAAAAATAAAGAACATGGGATGTGCGTTTTGCCCTAAGGAAAAGGATAAGGCAAAAATCAGAAAATTACTGATTGAATAACACAATAGTGTAACGGTTGATGGTGTCTTATTCGGACTATTTATATCATTGAAGTATGAAGAAAATATCTGTGTTATTGTTAGCCCGAATACCCATATTAGTAAAAGACCGCAGACATATAAGCAGCCATAAATTAATAGTGATTCAATAAAAGCTATTATGCCATTATTAAAATCGGGGTACCACAAAGGTGGCGGCAGAAGCTTCCAGAAAAGATGAAAAATAGTTAAACAAATTAACGAAAGTTTCAGGGAGTTTTTCGTATTAAAAAATTCAATAAATTGATTTTTTTTATTCAATTTGTTCAGCTCCTGGCGATAACCTTATTTAATTACCTGTAATTTCATCAATCCGGAGTTTTGCATTAATTGTATTTATACAATATGTATAGACCATCTCAGGTAAATTGCAACCTCAAGCCGTAACTTGTGGTTTACGGCGTTTATGCTGCCACCACTTGAATCCGTAACCGGCAATAACCGGAATCAGTGCGTAAATAATCAATGCTGTCCAGCTGCCGTACCAGTGTACAAGTTCAGTGGTACTATTGTCGTTGTTAAGAATAATTTCAGTAGAAGCGTAGTAAATAGCACGCCACCAGCACATAACCAGAAGTCCCAGAAAAACCGGCCAGATTTTGCATGTACGCCCGCGCTGCCATAATAGGAAAAACACCAGAGCCCATATCAGTGTCAGGGTAGTTACTAATAAACCCGTATCAGTTGGCAGATGCAGATAGCGGCAGATAATAAAGGTGATAACAACCCATATGCCGGCAAGTACGGCCATGATGAATTCTTCGGGTTTGTTGAGCATGTTGTTGCTTCCTTAGCGAAAAATACGGCTGGAATGGTTAATATACCGCAGCTGCTATACTTTGTCATGTTCTACTAGCCATGGTCTAAGACTGGTTGTGTCTATATCCCATTTCCATATGCCATTCTGGTTGTGCGGATTAAGTCCGCGCAGGAAGAGATAACGTACGCTGATGCTGGGCGGCAGCTGCCGGCGACTGTGCAGAAATCGTGCACAGGCAATGCTGTAAATGAGTGCCTGAAGGTAGTAGTGATGTTTGGCAATAGCCTCATCCATGTTTTCCTGGGTATAGTCTGACAGACGATTTCCCAAATGGTTGGATTTGTAATCAATAACATATACTTGACCATGCCGGTCTTCGCCTAGAAGATCGATAGCCCCGTTGATAAATCCGTTTACTGTAGCAAAATCCAGCTCCTGTGCCGCCTGAACACAGCATTGCGGTAATCCGGATGCATGGTTAAACCACTGTTGTAAATCTGCGATACTGAAATCGGCAACCCGCAGCATGAAATTCATTTCAGCCACCCGTTGTGCTTTAGGTATATCTGCAATAATGGTTTGTGGTGACAGCTGGCATTGGCGTACGGTATCAGTAAGCGTCTGCATGGTGGTGCTGTGCCGGCTGTCGAAACCATAACGCGCCAGACAGTCGAGAATATGCTCCTGTTCCGTTGCAGTAGCCGGCAGGCTGAATTCGGTCTGTTCCAGTATGGCATGCAGGCAGAGCCCGGCATTGATACCGCGCTCGAATGCGAGCACAGGTGTTTCCGCTTCTGTATCGGGGCTCAGCGGCTGAATCTGTACTTCAGCCTGATCCAGCGCAGGTGCTATTTTTTCTTCTTCCGGAGCAGATTCGCGGTGATTGTAATCATGCCGGCTCAGACTGGTGAAGCTGGTATAGCGTATGGATTGAAAAGTCCGTACTGTCGGTGTTAGCGCACGATAAGGTTGTTCGGGTTTTTTACTGATATTAATACAGGCAGGGTCTACATTACCTTCACACCATTGAAACAGCTCAGAGTTGCCGGCAGCCAGACATTGATGCCATGCAGCACGTAAAGTACTGGGCAGATTGGGTTTATGAGTTTCCTGCCAGAATTGGCGGGATTCTTTCAGGGTATTGTCCGGCTGCCCGTCTAGTAGCCATGCCATGGGGTTACTGGCGGTATTGTTGCAGGCGGCAGTGTACAATATCAGTTGTTCGCGTGCCCGGGTAAATGCTACATAATACAGACGCAAACGTTCGGCCATACTTTCGCATTCCAGTACCTCCCGGTCGTTGTCACTGAGCAAACTATTGGCAATCAGTTCAACTTTATCCTGCTGATGCAGACGTTGCCAGTGTTCCTGATTATTAATGGCCTCTTTACCATCCCATGCAAACGGACAGAATACTACCGGATATTCCAGCCCTTTGGAAGCATGCATGGTCACAATTTTAACCAGTGCTTCATCACTTTCCAGTCGCAGCAAACTACTTTCACCTGCTGACCTCTCATTGCTGATGGCACTGGTCAGCCAGTTCAGCAGGGCGTTGGCCGTCGGCAGGGTTTGTTCAGCATCAGCCAGTAATTCGGCCAGCTGCCACAGATTGGTCAGACTGCGCTCATTGCGCTGCGTAAGTAATCTAATTTCCATGCCGGTCTGGCCGGCAAACCACTGTATGGCAGAATAAATACCATACTGCTGCCATTGTTCGCGGGTTTGCAGTGCCAGCTGTATCCATTCGCTCAGTGTATTTTCATTTTGGTTCAGTTCTGCCAGCTGTGCTGCTGTCCAGCCGAACAGAACACCGCCAAGGATAAAGCGTAATGTTTCAGTGCGCTGCGGTTGCAGCCAGAAACGTAATAGAGCCTCGACAGCCTGTGCCTCAGTACTGGAAAAAACTGAATGGTTTCCAAGAGATACGCTCATGATGCCGCAGCGTTTCAATGCGCCGGCAATCATACGACCTTCATTATGTGAATGCACCAATACGGCAATATCGCCAGCCTGTAACGGCCGGTTACTCAGTAGCAGTTCTCCGCGCTTACCCTGATTAATCATGCCGGCAATTTCATAGGCACAATATTCGGCCGCACGTGTCCGCAGACTGTCTTTATTCGGGATAATTTCCGCTCCCTTATCGCTGACATCTATTTTTTCATGCAGCCAGCGCACCACTACCGCCGGTATAACAGTATTGCCGTGACTGTAATGCAGACGGTTATTTTCTGCCTGTGCCTGTACCTGCGGATAGTTGATACCCTCAAGAATAAAAGGCAGCTTTTTGCCGCTGAACAGGTGGCCAATAGCCTGTACTAGTGCCTGATGGCTGCGGTAATTGGTGGTTAAGGTATAACGCTGCTGTGGCGGGGTATCGGCAGCGGCGCGCAGATAGGCGTGAATATCAGCACCACGAAAACGATAAATAGCCTGTTTCGGGTCACCCACCATAATAAGCGGGCGGTTTTGTTCGGCAAACGCAGTTTTGAAAATTCGGTACTGCAACGGATCAGTATCCTGACATTCGTCTACCAGTGCAATCTGCCATGTTTGCGCCAGTGCTGCGGCCAGTGTTTCAGACATGGGATTATCCGCAGACAGTGCCAACCCCAGATCTGCCAGTAAATCGTCAAAGCTGCGCTGGTGGCTGTTGCGCCGGTGCTGATTCAGACACTGGCGCACGTAGTTAAAACAGTCCAGCTGTAATTGCAGTGATATGCTGTCTTCCGCAGTCAGCATGGCAGTAACAGCTTCTGCCAGTTCGACCAGTGGGGCAATGTTAGCTATCAGCTCATTATTGAGTGTTTGATTTTTTTTGGTGTTTTCCTGTAGCTGGGATGAGGCCAGTTTGGCACACTTTTCCAGTACAGAAGATGAAAAAGTATGGCAGTTTACTTCGCTTTCCATTACCTGCTGCAGGTCGGTGAAAAGCTGCTGATAACTTTTCTGGCGGTAAATATTGCGATTTAGCTGCTGATGTAACTGCCAGAATGAATCCTGAATAAGGCTGAAATGTGTACATACGCTTTGCCATGCCTGTTGCCAGCAGTTATTTATGCCGGCTATATCCGCAACCGGCGGCTGGCGTACCTGTAAATCTACCATGCCGCAGTGCCGTCCCATTTCCTTCATAAGCCGGGCAGGGGTAAGTTTGTAAGCGACAGCCAGCGTGGCCATGCTGCTGTTATTGCTTACCTGCTGCCGCCAGAAGTCTTCGGCAAACCGGCACAGCATTTCCGGATCAGTTTCAATAGTTTCCGTATCAAATGGTGTCTGGCATAAAAAGGCATAATCAGTGAGTACGCGCTGGCAGAATCCGTGAATGGTGTAAACGGCTGCACGGTCAAACTGGGTAATGGCTGCCTGTAGGCGTAGAATCAGGCTGGCATCATCATCCTGACTGCGGGCACAGTCAATCAGCTGTTGCAGTACCGGGTCATTCTGTTCCGCAGGCAGATTATTTTGTAACAAAGCCAGAGCCTGATTAAGGCGGGTACGCAAACGGGTTTTCAGCTCCGCTGTAGCTGCTTTGGTAAAAGTGACTACCAGAATAGCGTCAACCGGCATACGTTCCAGTAACACCAGCCGTGCAAACAGGGCGGCAATGTTAAAGGTTTTCCCGGTACCGGCAGAAGCTTCAATCAGGCTGCTGCCGTTTAAGGGCATGGTAATCGGATTTAATGCTTGGCTCATTATAATTTATCAGCGGTTTCCAACACTGCTGTCATGGGCAGCAGTAATTCTTCAATCAGTTGCCAGAACAGAGGGGTGTCAATCGGCAGTTCTTCATCGCGGCCAAATACCTGAGCTACTTCGGGATAGTCTGCCTGCGGTTTTCCGTTATGGCTGTCTGCATAGACTTTAAACGCGGTGCTGCGTTCTTCGGCACCATATCCGGGTGCACGGTTTTTCTTTTGCCGGTTACGATACCACTTAAGGGCAGTGGTAAGGCTGGTTTTCGGAAAAAAAGGCAGTGGCCGGCTTTGTCCCAGCCGGTAATACTCAAGCCATAAAGCCAGTTGCGCTTGTGCATCAAGTAGGCTCATTGTTGCCAGCATGCGCGGTTTGGCCGGATAAAGCTCATATGTGTCCTGTGCACCTTCGCTTTCAGTAGCGCAGAGGAGTAAATGGCGTAGATATAACTCAATATTATCCGGTGCTGTCGGAGCGTGATTCCGTTCAATAAGCTGCCCGCACTGATGTAAACGACTGATGTTGCCACTTAGCTGTAACTGTTCATGTTCAAAAATAAAGGCAATATCGGCGACAGCGGGACTGAACAGTATGCTGCTGTCCAGAGCCAGTGTCTGATTGCGTAGAACCTGGCTGACGATCACGCCCAGCTCGCCTTCAGGCACCAGTCCGCTTACTGCCAGTGCTGCATCTACCTCAGCAAAGTCCAAATGCTGCCGGCGTGCACGGGTATAGGCAGTATAAATCGATGCACTGTTTTCAATTGCAAACGGTTCTGCTGCACTGACTGGTGTTTCCTGAAAGGGTGCCTGCCATTGTAACTGCTGCTGAAGCCAGTGACGTACCGGATTACGCCAGAACCGGATAAAGGATTCAATATCAACTTCCTGATTCTGTTTTTCCGGTTCAGTTATTTTTGCATAAAATGGCGCAGGCTTATCTGTATTCTGATTCAGGGCTGTGGCGTAATCACTGCGGCAGCTGACTAAATCACCGTTAAAATAGCGATAGGAAAAGGGTTGTAACGGGTGTCGGATGATATGCTGCTGATTAAATACCAGCGGATTACAGCCGGTCATGGCGGCCAGAACATCGGTCAGCTCATAAAGCAGAGCAGAGGGGGCTAGTTCTTCGTTTTTGCGAATATCTTTACCGATATACGACAAATACAGTTTTTCGCGCGCACTTAAAATAGATTCAAGAAACAGATAGCGGTCATCATTACGACGGGCACGATCACCGCGGCGCGGATGCTGTGCAATCAGGTCGAAAGCAGCAGATTTGGTAGTACGGGGAAATTCGCCGTCATTCAGACCGAGCAGACAGATACAGCGAAAGGGCAGGCTGCGCATCGGTACCATACTGCAAAAGGTAATCCCGCCGCGCAGAAATCCGGCCTGACGGGTAGTGGATAAATGATTCTGCAAATATTCGATTGCAATGACTGGCTCAATAGTCAGATTAAATTGTGCCAGTGCTGCCTGTGCCTGCCAGTCTGCCAGACTGGTTTCCAGTTGCTGCATAGCATGGCCGGCCAGAGAGTCCGCATCAGCCAAATCCCGCAGTAACTGTCGTGTACGGGAAATCCATTCGGGAATGGTCGCTGCACTTTGCCAGCAGCTATGATGTTTAATCAGACAGTCTATTAATTGTTGGGCGCGCGCCAGAGTCTCAGTCTGGCAGATATCACCAAACCATGGAAGCTGTTGCTGCCACAGTGCATGATTTTTATTATCCGGCAGCAGCCAGCCCAGTACCGTACGTTCGCGCACCTGCTGCCAGGTAAAGTGCTTACCCTGTCCGCCATATTCATGACGCATATCTGCATCCACGCCCCAGCGCACTCCCTGTTCGCTCCAGACACGGTGAATCAGTTCTGTATCGCTGTCATTTAAATCAAAACGTGCGCGCAGAGCAGATTCATCCAGCAAAGGCAGCACAGTTTCAATATCAAACCGGCTCTGCATCAGTTGCAGCAGTTTTTCGAATAATTGCAATAGTGGTTCATGCAGGCTGATTTTAACGTCGGCAATATTATAAGGCAGAGCAGGCGTGTCGCCCTGCGTTTGTCCGAATACAGCGTGGATAAAAGGCAGATAAGGCTCAATATGTGGTGTAAGTACCGCAATATCCTGCGGCTGCCAGTGCGGATGTGCGGCCAGGTCCTGAATCAGCTGCTCTTTGAGAATTTGCAGTTCACGCAGGCAGGAATGCGCCGCCACAATCTGAATGGAATTGTCATATTCCTGCAGCCGGTAGGGTGGTTCAGGCTGTTTCGGATGTTGCAGGCACTGGATATCGTTTTGCAGACGGTGTAACAGAGTATCTGCCACTTCATCACACTGAGCATAGACAGAAGGCATATACACTACTTCACCCATATCATTGAGTGCATCAAAAAAATCCCGCCCTTGTTTGCCCAGACTGGCCAGTAAAGGATGACCAACCACACTCAGGTCAGTTTCCTGACTATTGAGCAGCATATCTGCTGAGACAACATTGCCCCAGTACTCAGCACATGGGTTTACTGCAAATATATGCACATCAGTATATTGGGCTATTACCTGTAATGCATGCAGAAAAACCGGTGCCAGTGTGGCAATACCAAATACGAAAATCCGCTCCGGCAGATGTTCCGGACCAAGTTTACTCAGAAAATCCTGCATTAAGCCGGCACGATGCGGTAAATCTGATTCATTGCTCAGCCAGCGCCATAATTCTGCCTGCCATTGTTCATCTTCACCCAGATTAGCAGACTTGTTTTCCTGCCAAATATTTATCCAATCATTGCGATAGATTAAATATTGGTCAAACATATCAGCAAGTTTTCCGGCCAGATGGTAAGGTGCCTGTGTACTGCTATCAAGATACGATTGCAGTGCCGCAGCAGTTTGACATAATTGCGGCTGTTTGAATACCGGACTATGAAACAATCCCAGTAAACGCCAGCGCAGTACATCTGCCTGAAACGGATTAAGTGCCGGCGTTTGCGGTAATACCAGATGAGTTAACTGCCAGATATAGTTGGCAGGCAGACTGAAATGCAGATTGGCGGCAATACCGTGTTCCTGTGCCAGATAGTGATTCAGATAGCGGCGCATGCCCTGACTCTGTACCACGATTTCTGTTACTGCCCATGCTGACTGTAGTGAAGTATGCTGATATACACTGGCAAATAAAGCAGCTAAATCAGATAATTGATTGGATTGATAAACATACAGCATAACAGCATCCGGCACCAGTTAAGGTTGTTATTATAGCTGTGCTGGAGCTGATTGAGCGATTAGTCAAACATGATTTTGCGCCTTTAGCTGTTTTTATTGCGTTGACACAAAAGTATATTTACAGAATTTAAACTAAAAAATTTTAATAAAAAATAGTTAATACTAGTCAAAAGCTGGAAAAAATTGGAAAATAGATAATTAAATACCCTGCCATAAATTTGTATGGTAATAAAAGAAGGATATCACAGTGAGATTTGATGGCGTCATTGATGAGTTAGCGGCAACTAAAGGTGTCATGGCGTGTGCTGTCGTGGATTATGAAAGCGGAATGTTTATAGACGGGGTCAGCCCTTCAGGTATGGACCTTGACATTCTGTCCGCCGGCAATACCGAGATTGTGCGTTCAGAAGTTAAGGCTATTGAGCGCCTTTATGGTCAGGACAAAAATGAAGATGTTATAGATGATATTCTCATCAGCCTGCATAAACAATATTATTTATTGAGGCCGATGAAGAACGTAAAAAGTGTATTTATGTTTATGGTACTCGACCGAAAAACAGCCAATCTGGCACTGGCACGGCGCACTCTGAAAGTAGCTGATCGTCATTATCAGGATTGAGTACACCCAAACAAAAATAAGTGTGTACTGTTTGTGTTCTGTGCAACAGCCTCTTTGCAGACAAAGAGGCTGTTGATTTATTGTACTTTCTGTACTTGTTTATCATACCAGCTTAATAGTTCTGGTGCCGGTACATAGCCAATCAGTGGCTGGCTGCGATAACCGTTACTGTGTACAACAAATAATCCCGGCGGTCCGTACAGACCATAGCGTTGCAACATTCTGCGCTGAGCCGGCGTATTATTGGTTACATCAATCTGTAAAAAACGCTTTTCTTCAATTGCCCGTCTGACCGAAGCTTTATTCAGGGTGAATGCGGTCATTTCTTTGCAGGATATACACCAGTCAGCATAAAAATCAATTATTACCGGTTTATCCGGATCCTCATCAAACAACTCTTGCATGGCCAGACGTAATTGTTCCGGTTTATCGAAATAACGTCCGAAATGCTGACCACTTGGCGGAGTTAAAGTAAGAAAACGATGCAGAGGGGTAGCATAGTTCATTATGCTGGCTGATACAAAACCAATCCCGCCAGCCAGAAACAGTGAAGCGGTAATCGCATTAAACCAGCGTTGACGTCCTTGCGAGTGATACCACTGCCAGCCTAAATAGATAGCCGGTATCAGCATCAGCAGAGTATAAATAGTGATTACCAGATAGTAATTCAGAAACGGAGTGGCAATATAGGTGGCTGCACCCAGTAACATCAGGCCAAACAGATATTTGACACCAACCATCCAGTTACCGGCGCGGGGTAGGATATGCACACCGAATACGGAAATCAGAATCAGCGGAATGCCGGTACCCAGAGCCATAACATACAGAGCCATACCGCCCAGTGTGGCATCACCGCTCTGCCCGATATAACCCAGAGCAAAAGCCAGCGGGGGGGCAACGCACGGACCAACAATCAGTGCTGATAATGCTCCCATTACCAGTACAGACAGCAAATGTCCGCCACGAAAGCGGCCGCTTGCTTGCTGAAAAAAAGCCTGCCAGCGTGCCGGGAACTGAATACTGTATAAATCAAACATTGATAATGCCAGAATCACCAGTATGGCTGCGGCAGTCAGTACTACTGCAGGCTGTTGCAGCCAGCCGGTCAGAAAGGCTCCGGTACGGGCTGTGACAATGCCGACAATAGTGTAAGTAAAGGCCAGTCCCTGTACATAGACAAAAGACAGGATAAATGCCCGTAATTTAGACGTTTTCTGCCGGGTACCCATCACAATAGCTGAAACTATCGGCAGCAGCGGATACATGCATGCTGTCAGACTTAAACCCATGCCGGCAATAAAAAAAGTCATTAAGTTGGTAATCAGAGTCGCACGGGAGAGCTGAAATAAACTGTCACCACCTGCACTACCTGACAACTCTGGTGGCGGAGCTTTAGCAGGAGGATTAGTAAAAGTATCCGGCAGACCGGGCTGATTATGCGGCAGCTGGGGCGTAATATGATATTTGCCGGTACGACTGATGGTTAATGTATTTTCAACCGGCGGATAACAAATCCCCGCGTCCGCACAGCCCTGATAAGATAGAGTTAACTTATACGGAACAGTCTGTGCACCTTTGGCACTATAGCGCCAGACGACATCCGCATGATCGTAATAAACTTGCTGTGTACCAAAAAACTCATCGTTTTTCTGCTGCCCCTGCTGGATAAAATGTCCGCTACCAAACATATCAGCCGGTTCGGTATTAATCTGAATTTTATTCTGGTACAGATAATAACCTTCGGCAATAATAAAATATACGTGGATATCCTGATCATGTACAACCAGTTCCGGTATAAAAGCCTGTTCAGGCGGTAATAAATTATTATTGTCAGCAGCCAGTACCGCACTATTCAGACCCAGTAACAAAGCCGGCAGCACAAATAACAGTTTTAGCAGGGACGTCGCACAGACATATAAGCGAGTAGGAATGTGATACATAAAATGGTCACAGTAGCCAGTGTAATTCCAGCCTGGATAATCAACATAGAAAAAGACTACCGGCAGAACAAAACAGGGTAGTCATTTATCCCCCTTTAATGCTTTCTGATTGTGATATCCAGATATAAATTAAGTCTGAATAATCAGTTTACGGGTATTGTATCAGCGCATAGGCAGAATGGTTGTGAATAGATTCAAAATTTTCACTTTCCACCGTAAAAGACTGAATACGTGTATCGGCTTTTAGCGCGGTAGCAACATCACGCACCATATCTTCAACAAATTTAGGATTGTCATAAGCATATTCAGTGACATACTTTTCATCCGGCCGTTTCAGTAACCCGTATAACTGACATGAGCCCTGCTGTTCGACCAGATCAATAATTTCTTCAATAGCGATTGCCTCAGTACATACCAGCATAACAGTAACATGTGAGCGCTGATTGTGCGCCCCGTAAGCAGATATTTCCTTACTGCACGGGCACAGACTGGTAACCGGAATGATAACCTGCAATGTCTGCTGATAAATACCGGCCTGAATTTCGCCACTGAGTACCACTTCATAATCCAGCAGACTGGAAATACCGCTTACCGGAGCCTGCTTTTGCCGGAAAAAAGGAAAGCGAATACTGATTTTACCAGCTGTTGCCTGAAGTTTTTCTAACATGGCGATAGTCAGCTGCCGCAGTGCGGCAAAATCAATACTTTGTTGCTGTGTTTGCATTAACTCAATAAAGCGTGACATATGTGTGCCTTTCTGTTCGGCAGGCAGTGACACAGTCATGGTTAAATCAGCAACAGTATGTTGTTTACCTGCAGCACAAATAATACTCAGCGGCAGGCGTAAGCCTTTCACACCAACCTGATTGATTGGCATATTGCGTTTATCAACACTGCTTTGCACGTCGGCAATAGTGTCCATTCTGATAATTTTCCTTGCAAAACAAATCTAAATCCAGCCGGCGCAGTATGCTTAAACCACATAAACCACCGGCATATAAGGCATAAAATTATACTGTATGCCTTAATTCCGAGCAAATCAGTCGGGATTAGTGTAAAAGAAACAGCATGCTGCCCGATAACCAGAGTGCGTGCTAAACTAGCAGTCTCAGTACTAATGTCGTTACCCGTATAAACAGCTGTCTGAACAGCAAAACCAGTAATCAACCGGAGAAAATATGAAATTTGCCACACAGACCATTCATTCCAGTTATCAGCCGGAAGAGCATAACCGTGCCCTAATGCCGCCTATTTATCAGAACAGCATGTTCGCCATGAATGAAATCGGCGAAAATATTCCGTTTCGTTATGCGCGTATTTCCAATCCGACACGGCAAGTACTTGAAGACACAGTCGCCGAGCTGGAAAATGGCTGTGCTGGTTTTGCCTATGGCAGTGGTATGGCCGGAATCGATGCTGTGTGGCGCACTTTTCTGCGGCCGGGTGATACCATTGTTGCGGTAGCTGATATTTATGGCGGAGCTTATGATTTATTAACTGAAGTATACGCCCAGTGGGGTGTTAATGTTATTTTTGCCGATCTTACCAATCCAGATAACCTTGACCGGATACTGGAGCAGACCAAAGTAAAAATGGTATGGCTGGAAACTCCGAGTAATCCGCTGCTGCGTCTGATAGATATCGCCGAACTGTCTGCTAAAGCCAAAGCTGCCGGTGCCATTGTCGGTATGGATAATACTTTTGCGACACCCTACGTACAGAATCCGCTGAATCTGGGTGTGGATATTGTTTTTCATTCCGCAACCAAATACCTGTGCGGACATTCAGATGTGCTGATGGGTATTGTTGTTGTAAAAGATCCTGCACATGCAAAATTATTACGTGCCTTGAGTATTAATACCGGCGGCGTGGCCGGTCCGATGGACTGCGCACTGGTATTACGCGGTATCAAAACACTGGTTGTGCGTATGGACCGGCATTTGTCCAATGCGGCTGAACTGGCCAGACGCTTGCAGCGGCATCCGGCAGTAGAAAAAGTATTTTATCCCGGTCTGGCGGAGCATGAACATCATGATATCGCCTGTAAACAGATGCAGCATGGTTTTGGCGGAGTGGTTTCCATTTATTTACATCAGAACAGTCGCGAAGCAGCCAATAGTGTGATAAAAAATCTGCGCATGATTCGGATGGCGGCCAGTCTTGGCGGAGTGGAAAGCCTGATTAATCACAGTGCCAGCCAGTCGCATAGCGGCATGAGTAAGGAAGTTAAAGAATCATTGGGCATACGTGAAGGTCTGCTGCGTATTTCAGCGGGTATTGAAGACATTGAAGATATCTGGAATGATATCAATCACGCACTCAATACCTTGATTTAACCTGTGTAAGTGAAGAATCCGTGCACAATTATTATGAAGTATTAAATGTTGCTCAAGGGGCATCTGACGAAGTTATTCGTGCAGCCTATCGGGCTTTGTCACAAAAATACCATCCGGATCGCAATCCGCATAATCCGCAGGCGCATCGGCTTATGGCCGAAATTAACAAAGCATATGCAGTATTGTCAGATCCTGAACAGCGCCATCATCATGATGTGTGGATTGCGCGTCAAAGCCTGCAGGCAAGGGTTTCGCCAGCCTTGCTGGCGCGCAGACAGACAACATTTGCGCCACCAGTCTTATTACCTAACCATCAGGAGAAAATAATTGATCTGCATGATCGCGGCCATGGCTGGCTGTGGATTGTGGGGATTGCTATCCTGATTGCTATGGGCGGAGTATGGTGGAAACTGGCTCATCCCACGGTTAATACTGTTAATGAGCACACCAGCAAATCAGTTACAACGGCCCCTAACGGGCAGTCTTTCCCGCTTAAAGCTGCTTATGTTTCCGGCTATCCAGTTTTGCGTCAGCGTGGCGATAACAATATTGTTGTACATGCCACCTCCTTGCAATCGCCGGTATTTGCCCAATTATATGAATTGCGTGCCGGTAAATTTACCGCTATACGCTCTTTTTATATTCCAGCGGGCGAAACCTTTACCCTGCATAAAATCGGCGATGGCAGTTTCAGCCTGCAATACCAGCGTATTACCGATGGTGAATGGGCTGTAAGTGATGGTATTGAAATCAGGAATACCGAAGCCAGCCGTAAATATCAGGATATTGATATCAGACTGTAATCATACTGTCACCGTTCAGCCGGTGGTACACACACAGGAATAACTGCATGCAGGCTGCCGCAGAAGCCAAGTTTACTGAAGAAGCCGTACTCTGGGTTAAACAGCATACCCCGAAACTGCTGACTTTTGCCATCACTCGGCCTGAAGCCTATCGCTTCAGTGCCGGTCAGTTTTCACGTCTGGGTTTTCGAGACGGCGCAGGTTTTATCTGGCGTGCCTATTCTGTTGTATCTGCCGAATATGCAGATACACTGGAATACTTTGTAGTATTGATTGAAGGTGGACCGATGAGCGCCCGGCTGGCACAATTGCAGGCGGGCGACTCTATACTGCTGGATAAAACTGCTTTTGGCTTTTTCCTGCCGGGACGGTTTACTGATGGCGAGCAACTGGTTATGCTCAGTACCGGTAGCGGCATTGCACCGTTTCTGTCTATGCTGCAACAGCCTGCTGTCTGGGAACGTTTCCGGCATATCGGGCTGGTCCATTCTGTTTCACATGCCAATGAACTGATTTTCAGCCAGCATATAAACGATTTAATCCATCACCCTCTGATTGGCGAATATACAGATCAACTGACTTACCAGCCGGTAGTTACCCGTGAACCAACTGCCGGAGTACTCGGTCAGCGTCTGCCGCAATTATTGCAGAATGGTACGCTGGCAGAAGGTCTGGGTTTGAATTTCAACCATGAACAAACCCGTTTTATGCTGTGTGGTAATCCGGCCATGGTCACCGATACTTTTCAGACCTTACTGGATATGGGCTATAGCATGCACCGTAACAGAGTACCGGGGCAGATTATTATGGAAAACGGCTTTTAATCACCGGATAAAATCAGCTTTTGATATAACAAGTATAAACTTAGCTATAACTTTTAAATTAAACCAAATATTCTGATGTCACCGGCAAATCAAGTTAATATGGTAGTATGAACCTGAATCATTTCGGCAAAAAAAATGCCCAGCTTAATCAATTATTGCAGCAGTCTGCACACTGGCAACGCCTGAGTAATTGTCTGAAGCAGGAGTTACCGGCGAATATGCGAACTCAGTTTAATGTTGCCTGTGTGCGCACCGGCTGTTTAGTGGTGATTGCACATAATAGTATGGCTGCTTCGCGTTTGCGTATGGTGTTGCCGGCATTATTGCCGCAACTGCGGCAGATTGATGCTTCAATTGAAACTGTAAAGGTTAAAGTACAGCCGGCAGAATCAAAACCCGAAGCAGTAAAGCATGCCAGTTTAAGCCCTGTGGCGCGTGATACGCTGGCACGTTCAGCACAGGCTTTAACACATCATCCGGAATTGGCGGCAGCACTGCGCCGTTTAAGTAAAAAAAACGATTAGAATAGGATTTTTGTAAAAATAAGTAAACCAATCATTTCTGATTATGAATCATATTAAGGTTTGGATGTACACATTGATTTTATTATGATTATATTTTAACTATAAATACTTTATTAGTTAGTACATTTTGTTTTGCAAAAATATCATTTAATCTAATTATTATATTTATTTATGATTAAGGTCAAAACATGAGAACACAAAATATACTTTTATGCGGTTATTTACTTATTTTCAATTTAGTTGGGGGGGTAGTAATTGCAAAAACTAATACAGTATTGAGCAATCAATTCAAGGCTGCGCTATTGTGCAAAGCCGAACCTATTGATGCACGTGATTCAGGTATAACTACACAGCTTAATAAACAAAAAATTACTGTAAAAAATCTCGAAAAAGACGGTCTTATTGATCTGGAATATCGCTTTACTAAACCGCTGCAGATTGAAAATACTTCTGTTTCTGTTGTTCGATATCTGGGCGATAGCGGTTCATATTTTTTTGCTATAGCCAAAGGCGATATGGCCAGATTTGCTAAATCTATTGGTGCCAAACCCGTACCGGTTCAGTTAAAAGAGACTCTTTCCTGGGGCGATAATATAAACCAGTACTATCAATATACAACTGACGTAACTACTGATAATCCCTATCCAGACACTATTCTTGTCGGACGAGACAAAACTTCGAAACTGGGTGAATTTTATTTTGGCTGCTTACGATTTGATTATTAATCATTTAAAAAAATCGTAACAATAACATAACCTTTACAGCTAAATTTAACCATTCTCGATATTCCTTAACCACATTATCATCTGCATTGCAGATGATATTTTTTTATAGACACTGCTGTATTAATCACAGCAGCAACAGCATCTTTTACCACAGACAGCACTTGGAAAAAACAGTTTTACCTTTATATTAACCACCATAAACAGCAACCTATAACTTTAAATCAGTTTCTGATGGCTCATAATTGACACACGCATGCAAACAGCCATACAGCAGTGTAGATGCTTGTGTTAAAATTCCCCATTTCACGCTTACTTTTTATTGCGCCTGCAGGTGCCGGACTGTTGATTTATGTTGAAAAACTTAGCTAAAAAAATTCTCGGAAGCCGCAACGACCGGCTTTTGAAACAATATCGTAAAGAAGTATCCAGAATCAATGCACTCGAACCACAAATTCAGGCATTAAGCGATACTGAGCTACAGGCTAAAACTGCTGAGTTCAAACAACGTCTGGCTGATGGAGAAAAACTCGACAGCCTGCTAGTAGAAGCTTTTGCCGTATGCCGTGAGGCCAGTCTGCGTGTACTGGGTATGCGGCACTTTGATGTGCAGCTTATCGGCGGTATGGTGTTGCATTACGGCAAAATTGCCGAAATGCGTACCGGCGAAGGGAAAACACTGGTCGCCACGACAGCCGTTTATCTGAATGCTCTTGCCGGCAAGGGTGTACATGTAGTTACCGTGAATGATTATCTGGCTGCACGTGATGCCGGAATCATGCGCCCGCTGTATGAATTTCTGGGCATGTCGGTTGGCATCATTATCAGTAATATGGATCATGCTGATAAAAAAGCCGCTTATCTGGCTGATATTACTTACGGTACCAATAATGAATACGGCTTCGATTATTTACGCGACAATATGGTAAGTGATCTGAGCGAAAAAGTGCAGCGTGATCTGTCATTTGCAGTAGTTGATGAAGTAGACTCCATTCTGATTGACGAAGCCCGTACACCATTAATTATTTCCGGTCAGGCCGACGACAACGTTACGCTTTATCAGGTAATGAATCAGATTCCACCACAGCTGATTGCCCAGAAAAGCGAAGAAGGTGCGGGCGATTACTGGGTGGATGAAAAAGCCCGGCAGGTAGTGCTCAGCGATCAGGGGCATGAGCATGCCGAGCAGATTCTTACCAAAATGGGATTACTGCAGGAAGGCGATTCCCTGTATTCCACCACCAATATTATGCTGATGCATCATCTGATGGCTGCGCTGCGTGCTTATACACTCTACCAGCGCGACCAGCATTATGTTGTTCAGGATGGTGAAGTAGTCATCGTCGACGAATTTACCGGCCGCCTGATGGCTGGCCGGCGCTGGTCTGATGGTCTGCATCAGGCTGTTGAAGCCAAAGAAGGCGTGGAAATCAACAAGGAAAACCAGACACTGGCTTCCATTACTTTCCAGAATTTCTTCCGCCTGTACGACAAACTGGCCGGTATGACCGGTACAGCCGATACAGAAGCATTCGAATTCCAGAGTATTTACGGTCTGGAAACTGTTATTATTCCGACAAACCGACCAATGGTACGTAAAGATCTGAACGACCAGATATACCGTTCTATTGAAGAAAAATATGAAGCTGTCGTTGCTGATATCAAAGAGCGCCATGGCAAAGGTCAGCCAATCCTTGTTGGTACCACCAGCATTGAAAATTCTGAGCTGATATCTGGTTTACTGAATATAGAACACTTGCCGCACAATGTTCTCAATGCCAAAGAACATGCGCGTGAAGCAGATATTATTGCTCAGGCAGGCCGCCCCGGCATGATTACCGTTGCCACTAATATGGCCGGTCGTGGTACAGATATTGTGCTCGGTGGCAATATCAAACCGCAGATAGATGCCATTAATGCCGACGACAGTCTCACCGAAGCAGCAAAAAAAAGCGAAATCGACAAATTACAGCAGCAATGGCAGATTGACCATGATGCTGTAATCGCTGCCGGTGGTTTACACATTATCGGTACCGAACGCCATGAAAGCCGCCGTATCGACAATCAGCTGCGCGGCCGTGCCGGTCGTCAGGGGGATGCCGGTTCCAGCCGCTTTTATCTGTCGTTTGAAGATCCGTTATTGCGTCTGTTTGCACTTGACCGTGCAACAGCGATTCTTAATCGTCTGGCTCCTGAACGCGGTGTGGCCATCGAGGCCGGAATGCTCAACCGTCAGATTGAAGGAGCACAGCGCAAAGTCGAAAACCGTAACTTCGACATGCGTAAACAGGTACTTGAATACGATGACGTAGCCAACGACCAGCGTAAGGTTATTTATCATCAGCGTGCTGATATCCTTGCCAGTAACGACATTGACGGACTGATGCAGGAAATGCGCCATGATGCTATCGTTGATACTGTAGACAGCTTTATTCCGCCCAATAGCATGGAAGAGCAGTGGGATATTTCCGGTCTAGAAAACAAACTGGCTGCTGATTACAATATAGATGTTTCCATCAGCGACTGGTTTAAAGAAGACAATAGTCTCGATAATGAAAGCATATGCGAACGTTTGCTGGATATTGTTGAAAAAGATTATGCTCATAAAGTTGAGCTGGTTGGCATCGATACCATGCGTAAATTTGAGCGCGACATCATGCTGCAAATTATTGACAGCCGCTGGCGCGAACATCTGGCCGATATGGATTACCTGCGTCAGGGGATTCATCTGCGCGGCTATGCCCAGAAAAATCCGAAACAGGAATACAAACGCGAAGCATTCGAAATGTTTCAGGCCATGTGGAGCAATATACGCCATACCGTTGCTTCAATGCTGATTTCAGTGCGTTTTCAAACGGTCTCCGAAGAAGAGCAGCACGAAGTATTTGCTGCTGACAACGTGGCGGAAGATGAAGATTTCAGCCCCGAAGCTCTGGAAGCACGCGGTCTTATCGTACGCCGCAATGATCCGTGTCCTTGCGGCAGCGGTCTGAAATACAAACTGTGCCATGGTCGTCTGTAAGTGCAAATAAATCCGGATTAACTTCAACAGGTTGCTATGCATATAGCAACCTGTTGATATATTTACTGCTGTTTAGATAAAACTGCCTGGAACAGAGTATTTTTATTAAAGTGAATACTCTAAAACCCATTGAACAGCACATCAAATTGTCTTAAAATTCACATCTTACGTCAGCGGTCAGAACATAAAATGTCCCTGAATGGCAACAGAAAGCTGGCGTGTTTTCGGTTTACGCTAATAATACCGCTTTCCTTAACCATGGATAATTAATGGCAGCCTATAACACACAAAAAGTATTGTCTGTACACCACTGGACAGACGCATATTTCACATTTACCTGCACACGGGACGAATCATTACGTTTTCAGAATGGTCAGTTTGTGATGATTGGTCTGATGGTAGACGGTAAACCCCTGATGAGAGCCTACAGTATTGCCAGTGCCAATTGGGAAGAAGAGCTGGCTTTTTTCAGTATTAAAGTACAGGATGGTCCGTTAACCAGCCGCTTACAGCATCTGAAACCGGGTGACGAAGTACTGGTGAGTAAAAAGCCTACCGGTACCCTGATTGTCGGTGATCTCAACCCTGGCAAACATCTGTATCTGCTGTCTACCGGTACTGGTCTGGCACCATTTCTCAGCGTAACCAAAGACCCGGACATCTATGAACAGTTTGAAAAAATCATTCTGATTCACGGCGTGCGCTATAAAAAAGATTTGGCCTATTATGATCATTTCACTACAGAGTTACCCAATCATGAATATCTGGGTGAATTAGTACGTGAAAAACTGATTTACTATCCGGTGGTTTCTCGGGAAGATTTTATCCACCACGGGCGCCTGACTGATTTAATGAAATCGGGTAAACTGTTTACCGACATTGGCTTGCCGCTGATTAATCCTGCTGACGACCGGGCGATGATTTGCGGCAGCCCCGAAATGCTCAGAGACAGCTGTGAAACACTTAACAGTTTTGGTTTGACTATTTCCCCGAAAATGGGGCAGCGTGGTGACTACGTTATCGAACGCGCTTTCGTTGACCAGTAAAACCTGAACGGGTATTTCACAGGCAGCCATTGTCACACAATGTGCTGCCTGTTTTATACCTGCCTGTAGCTAAATCGTTTATTATCCTTAATTCTGCCGTACACAATTATCCATGCAACATTTAATCTCCCTGCTAATCATCCTGATTCCCTTGTTTATCGGATTTTGCATACCCACGCCGGCACGGGTTGTAAACTGGCTGAATTACGGGCTGGCATGGCTGGTATATCTGATTTTATTTCTAATAGGATTATCACTGGCGCAAGAGCCCAATCTGGGCGCACAACTGGCTAATATCAGTTTAACTGTAGCGGTATTATTCGTCTGCCTGATTGCAGCCAATCTTCTGATATTTATCTGGTTTGATCGCCGTTATCCGTGGCGGCTGAACAGGCAGCAGCAAACAGGTCTGTCCGGCAATACCAGTATTATGGGCAGTCTCAAGCAGGTTGGCTGTTTGCTTGCCGGGCTAATCGCCGGCAATTATCTCTCTTTTGACTGGCTGGGTAGCCCGCTGGCTGCTGTTAATAAAGCGCTGATAATTTTACTTTTACTGGTGGGCATGCAGTTGCGCAGCAGCGGCATTACCCTGCATCAGGTATTTCTCAATCGCCGCGGCATTATCTGTGCCGGATTATTCACACTGGCCAGCCTGCTTGGCGGTTTGCTATTTGCTTTGATTATGGATGTGTCTGTAAGTAAAGGGCTGGCACTCAGCAGTGGTTATGGCTGGTATTCACTTTCCAGCATTATCATGAGTCAGGCTTACGGGGCTGTCTGGGGCAGTATTGCCATGTTTAATGATCTGGCACGCGAATTCTTTGCGCTTATTTTTATTCCCGTACTGATGCGTCGTTATCCTACTACAGCCGTCAGCGTAGGTGGTGCAACCAGTCTGGATTTTACTTTGCCGGTAATACAATCCTCGGGCGGCATTACTGCAGTACCGGTGGCAATCAGCTTTGGTTTTATTGTTAATATTACTTCGCCAGTATTGATGGTGTTTTTTTCATCACTAAAGTTTTAACAGATAATATTAATTATGACAATTATTCCCTAAATATCCTTCACAAAATCGGCATCCAAAAACATAACTATTTTCTTCATCTAATGTATCTTTACCCGTAAATGAGTGATTACAGTATTGGCATTTAGAAATACCTGATGCAAAAGCAAAGCAGTTTAAACAAAAATAATAATCTTTTTCTAATTCGACACAAGAACCTTCTTTTTCACAGTACCCACAACTTACCCATTCTTGGTCTAAATTATCAGAATCAGTAGCATATATAGTTTTTTGATTATTGGCTAAATAGGTATGAATATCATCAGCTACAATTTCATCATCACATTTCGTGCAAATTAGTGTGTTTAATTCTTGGGGTTCTAATTTTATTGAGGATGGAATTTTTAAGAGTATATCTGTTTTACAATTATGACAATTATATTTAATTTGTAATTGCATTGTTTCACATACTTTACAGGTAAATTCTGTAATTAATTTATGGTATATATTTGTTTTAACTGATGACTTAAAGCTGCAAACATTACATGTTTCTTTAGTCTCATAACTTTTTAATTCATCCTGTAAGTTGTCATATTTAATTTGCAGATATGGTTTGTGCTCTAATAGCATTTTTGTAACAATTGTAAGTTCACTATCGAAATCCTTAAAGAATTTTTTCCATTGATTTTGTAATAATTTATCTAAGCAATAAAGAGCTTTATATCGGTTTATGATAATCCTATCTTTGTCTTCATTTTGAGTATCTTCTGAAAAAAAATGAATAATATTATTTCTAAGGTCTTTTAATTCTTCAAAAACTTCATGATTAATTAAATATAAACTATCTTTATCATATTTTTGAAGAATTTTTTTAGCTTTGTCAGAATTAATAGAAATAAATTCTTTGTTAATAAAATTTTCTATCGTTGCATTTTTTTGCTCTTTAAAAATTAGTTTCCAGTCAATTTTAATTATTCGAGCTTTGAGAAAAAGTTCAAAAGCAGAGCACAAGCAAATAATAGAAACCTTCAAATCATTTTCAAAATAATTAACTGATTTTTCTAAAAAATCTATTGAATTATGCACTAATAATTTAAAATGCTCATTTACTAGTTGTTGTTCCTCAGTGTTAAGTGATTCAGTTGTTTTGTCTGAATCAGTTTTAATTTGTTTAATATCCATTTAAATATGATTTCTTTTAAAATGCCAACAATTTTATAAGTATATATAATATTGTAAAGAATATATTTACATATATCATTAAATTTTTTTCAAAATATAGTTTTTATAATTATTGTTTACACAAATAATATAAACTTAATTATTTCCGGCAATTAGATTTATTAAATACCTAATATAATAGTTTTTAATTCTAAAAAATATATATTTTTTAGAATAATATTATACTTAAATTCAATATACTCAAAATTTATTGTTAAAAAAACAATAATTGAAAAAAGTCTGCACAAAATAGGTTATATTTATTAGAATTAATATAATTTATTAATTAATAACATTTATAAGCAATAAAGGTCTGTAGATTTGTTCGAAATCAAAACTTTATTGTATATATTTGTAGTTAAACAAAAAATAGTTTAATTTTTAGTTGTATAGGATAGGATATGTAATTTATATATATCTTAATATTAATTAACTAATGATTTTTGAAGAGGTCGGTAACCAACTTATCATCTGTTTAATCTGATTAGAAAGTAAATAGTATTTTTTTATTGATCTGAGCTATTAAAAGCAAATTAAAAATATAAAGTTTCAAAAAACAAATTTAATTTGCTGCAACTTTAAAAAAATACATATTCTCAAAAATAGACAAAGAAAGAGAAACTTTATGTTTACGTGGTACCGGGCAGTATCAGGGAATGAAAGAAAAACTTTTTGGGCATGCTTTAGTGGCTGGGCACTTGATGCTTTGGAAACTCAGATGTTCGGCCTGGTGATTCCGTCATTACTCGTTTATTTTGCCATAGACAAAGGGCAAGCCGGTTTATTCAGTAGTGCCACGCTGGTAACATCTGCACTGGGTGGTTGGTTTGCCGGAGCTCTTTCAGACCGGTACGGACGTGTTAAAACATTGCAAATCATGATTATATGGTTTGCAATTTTTACATTTCTGGCAGCATTTGTTACCGATTATTATTGGTTGTTGGCACTGAAAGCTTTACAGGGATTTGGTATTGGCGGTGAATGGGCAGCCGGAGCTGTACTGATGGCAGAAACCATTTCCAGCCAGTATCGCGGCAAAGTGATGGCAACAGTACAAAGTGCATGGGCAGTGGGATGGGGATTAGCTGTTATACTGTTTTCCATTGTATTCAGTCTGGCTCCGGAAACTTTCGCCTGGCGCATTATGTTTGCGGTTGGTTTACTGCCGGCATTACTGATTTTCTATGTACGCCGGCATGTACAGGAGCCGGTAAAACAAACTGCCATAGTTCCGAAAAACGAAAACAGCATGCCTATTACCGAAGCACTGTTCGGCATTTTTTCTCCTTCACTGATTCGTACTACTTTACTAGGCGGTTTACTGGGTTTGGGCGCACATGGCGGTTATCATGCAATTATGTCGTGGCTGCCTACCTATCTGAAAGCAGAACGCCACCTTTCTGTACTCAATTCCAGTGCCTATCTGGCAGTAATCATCGTTGCCTTCTGGTGTGGCTGTATGGCCAGTTCAGTTTTACTCGACAAAATCGGCAGGCGTTTTAATGTTGCCTGCTTTGCTATCTGCTGTGTGATTACTGTACGTATTTATCTGTTTGTCCCCTTAACCAATACCCAGATGCTGTTTCTGGGTTTTCCGCTGGGATTCTTTGCTGCCGGCATCCCCTCCAGTCTTGGGGCATTATTTAATGAATTGTATCCGCAGAAATACAGAGGTGCAGGAGTAGGCTTCTGTTATAACTTCGGCCGTATTCTTTCCTCTGTATTTCCGTTTCTGGTCGGGCATATGAGCGCATCAATGTCGCTGGGTTCAGCCATCGGTATTGATGCCAGCTGGGCTTACTCAATAGTAGTTGTTAGCGTATTGCTGTTACCGGAAACCAAAGGGCGTGACTTAAGCGAAATAGATCAGGAAGGTCATATACCTGATAAATAGCAGATTGAGAAAGAGAAATAATATGAATCAACAGCCGATAGGTATCATTGATAGCCATGCTCATGTATTTACCCTGGATTTGCCGATGGTAGCCGGCCGTCGCTATACACCGGCACAAAATGCGCCGCTCGCTGATTATCTGGCGCATTTGGATGCTCATGGCTGCACACATGGCGTATTGATTCAGCCCAGTTTTCTGGGTTATGACAACAGCTTTATGCTCCAGGCTATTGCACAGACTAAACCCCGTCTCAGAGGCGTTGCCTGTGTTGAGCCCTCTATCACAATGCCCGAACTTGAAGCCCTGGATAAAGGCGGTATTGTCGGTATACGCCTGAATATTATTGATGGTGTCCAGCCGGATTTACAAACCGATTCATGGCAAAATCTGCTTGATAAAGTGAAAGAGCTTAACTGGCATGTAGAAGTGCATTGCCGCAGTAATAAACTCAGTGACATGATTGCAACACTGCTCAAACAAGATGTGAAAGTGGTGATTGATCATTTCGGCCGGCCTTCGGATTGTCAGCCTGCCCGCGATTATGGTTTTCAGCAGTTACTCGAGTGGGGGCGTAGCGGAATGATATGGTGCAAACTGTCGGGAGCATACCGGATTAGTGCTGCCGCAGCAGAAGGTCACAAATTCTTTGCTTCTGCCATCCCTTTATTAGTAGAAAATCTGGGTAGCCACCGGCTGATGTGGGGCAGTGACTGGCCGCATACTCAATTTGAACAGCAGATTACCCCTGATTATCTGTCTACGCAGCTGAATATGCTGTTGCAGGATAAACAGTTGACACACAATATACTCTGGGATACACCAGCAAAGCTATTCAGATTTATCTAAAAAGTGCTGATTCGACTAACTGAAATCACTTAGGAAATTAATCAGCTCAGTATGCGAAGAAAAAGACTTTGGCAGACAAAAAATATAAAACTTATTTACCATACACACTATATCTTTAAATATCAATAATTCATTGATATTTTTATTGTGAAGTTATCATGGATTAAGAGAAACAGAATTTAAGTTTTATTGTCTGCAGTCTGCATGGGAGCTCTGGCTATATCTGATTTGATATATAAAGTTAAAGCAATATCTGATTAATCAGGAAAACCGTATGAACAAACTGCTGCTTACCTCTGTCTTATTGTTTTGTATATCCGCCGGTGCCGCTGCCAAAGAATACAATTATGAAACCAGCGATGTGAATGATCTGCCGCCGCAGTGCATTACATTAAAAGCTTTTGTATCCACAGCCAATAATCAGTATGACATGGCCTACAAAGGGCAGAAATCTTTATCTGCTGCCGATAATGTTGTTTCCACCGAAATCAGAGCGGCGTTTCTGAAAGGGACGCCGGAAGAATATCTGAATAATGGCATGCTGCAATATTATAATCTGATAAAAAGAAACGGCCTTGAAAAGGAAATTGCAAAGAACCGGATTTATAATCTGACTGGTTTTATGTCACGTGAGGATTTAATCGATATCGCTAAAAAAATCAAAAATCAGGCCTTAAGCGGTAAACTGGACAGTAAACAGTTCAGACTGAATGATGAAACAGTGATTAATGCCTGTCTTAAAAAGGCAGCTAAACCGCCGGCAGGCAGTGGTGCAGATTATTTCAAAGCCATTGATTATTCTAAACGTACGCCGAAAAAATAAATACTCAACCGCCTGTATGGCGGTTTTTTTATTCAAATTTTATTTTTGCCAGCAGTTTTCAATATTTCTGGATATTAATTCTTTATTCCTAAACGGAAAATAAAAAAATGTAGATAAGTACCTATCCGGAAAATTAATTAAATTTGAATAAATTAGAAAATTCAATGGCTTTTTTTATGTTAAACAATTGTGATAAACCTATATGGGGATTTCCATAATTAACTCCAATTGTCTCAAGTCTATTTTTTTTATTTTCATCAAAATGAAATTTGTTAACATATTGTTCAATAATTTCTTGTGATGAAGTTGAACGAGATAGAAACGATTTCGAGATTTCTAAAAGTAAGTATTCTGTTATTTCTAAGTAATAATTAAAATCTTCATTATTTGGAGTGCAATGAGAACGAATATTTTCTAATGTATTTGAAATAAAATTAGTATCATTTTTGTTATCCAGACTTTTATATAAATCTGGAAATTTTAATTTTAATATAATTAAAAAAATGATTGTAAGAACTGTCCAATGGCCTAAATGAGCATTACTTTCCGTTCTAATAACAACATTGAAAATATTAAAAAAAGCTTCTTGTTCTCTTAAGCTTAATTTGTATTTGTGAACAATGTCTACTAAAAAATCTCTAGTTGATAAACGATAAAGTCCTTTTTTTTGGAAATAATTTTCAAGTGAAAATTTATTCATTAAGTGAATAATATATGGTGCATCTGATGATAGCGGAAGCAGATAATCAAAATCAATAAACCGGCGCAGATAGCCGTTAACATCCAGCCCTTGACCGTACACGGCTCTGATAGAATGGCTAAGCTGAGTTTTATCCGTTGCCAGTACAAAAATAATATTATTCACATTAAATAAATGTTTGGCTTTTTCTAGTACTTCAATCGCAAAATTAGGGCGGCAGCGATCCAGTTCATCAATAAAAATTACCAACGGCTTTTGTTCCTCGCCATTGGCACAAATTGTTGCCAGTTTACTTAATTCTTCTTTAAAGTTTTTCAGAGTACTATGTGAGGCTTCATATTTATTAATCTGTTCTTTCACCAGAGATTCACTTAATGCACCTAAGGTTTTGGCTAGTTCATCAGCATTGGTTAAACCAACTGAAACAGTTTTAACGAGTAGATTAGACAAAGCTGGTACACAAACTTTAATAAGATTGGCTCCATGTTCATAGATAGACTCAAATGCTTCATCGACTTTAGATTTATCCAGCTGCTTTAATTTCTTTATGGATAAACTAATTTCCCCAATCAGCGCAATTAAGGCATCGTCAGTATAATCACTTTCCCATGCGTTAAAATAAATAGTAGTTATATTCCGTTTCTTCAGATACTGCTGCCACATTTTGATAAAGGTGGTTTTACCTTGTCCCCAGCCACCATCAATACACAGTACAATAGACTGTTCAAAGCTGGTAATAAATTGAGTCAGAACGGTGATATTCTCCTCTCTGCCCAGTACATCGTTTTTAAATGGATTATCGGCATCAATTTCGATCGGTTGGCATTTGCTCAGACTAAGTTTACCCATAATATTTTTTCCCCTGTATAGCAATATTCTGCCGGTACTCACCGGTTATTCTGGTTGGTGTAATCAATGATTTGATTATAATATTTCTGAATGGCTGTAATACAGAAATCAATCCGGAAAAGCGCATAAAAATATCCCTGTTAGCGGGTTTTACAACATAGCCAGACATGGCGCAGTATGATTACACCAACTATCTCTTGCCTGCTGTCGGCTAACGCAAAACCACCGGCCGGCAGGGCAGGCTCGGCATAATATGCATAATTGGCTGCTGTGGAATATTAACTTTCTGATTAAATCACTGATTTGTTAGAAAACCCCTATAAAAAGTAAAGTCTGGCAGCAGCCGGTATTTCAGCAGGCAGAAGTGATATAAAGCATTATGTTCAAACTTGCTTTTTACCTGTAATGGCCTTATTTGTAAGCCAAAACCGCTGCCGGTGGTTTTGGCTGTTTCAGCCGTGATTTTTTTGCTGAGTTGAATTTTATTTAGGTTACAAACTTATGGATGTTATTCAGTATCCGGGTAGTGTGTTTAAACTGCACCAGCCATTTCCGCCTGCCGGTGATCAGCCGGCTGCAATCAAAGGATTGCTGGAGGGGCTGGAAGACGGTTTGTCCGGCCAGACCCTGCTCGGGGTTACCGGTTCCGGTAAAACATTCACCATGGCCAATGTGATTGCGCAAAGTGGCCGGCCGGCAATTATCATGGCGCATAACAAAACGCTTGCCGCCCAGTTGTATGCGGAAATGCGTGAGTTTTTTCCGGAAAACGCAGTCGAGTATTTTGTTTCCTATTATGATTACTATCAGCCGGAAGCCTATGTGCCTAGCCGTGACCTGTTTATTGAAAAAGATTCGGCCATTAACGAGCATATCGAGCAGATGCGTCTGAGTGCCACCAAAAGCCTGATGCAGCGTCAGGATGTGGTGATTGTGGCAACTGTATCGGCCATTTATGGTATTGGTGACCCTAATGAATATCACCAGATGATTCTGCACCTGAAAGAAGGACAGAAAATCGACCAGCGCGATATCATCGCGCGTCTGGTAGCTATGCAGTATGAGCGTGGTGATATCGACTTTGCCCGCGGTTCTTTCCGCGTCCGCGGTGATGTGATTGATATTTTTCCCGCGGAAAGCTCTGAGCTGGCTCTGCGTGTCAGCCTGTTTGACGACGAAGTAGACCGTATGCAGCTGTTTGACCCGATATCCGGCAGTCTGCAACAGCGGGTAGGGCGCTATACTGTATTCCCGTCCAGCCACTATGTTACCCCGCGCGAAACTGTATTGCGGGCATGCGAAAACATCAAACAGGAGCTGGGCGACCGGATTAAATGGTTTACCCATGGAGGAAGACTGGTAGAAGCGCAGCGCATTGAACAGCGCACCCGCTTTGATCTGGAAATGCTCTATGAAATGGGCTTTTGCAAAGGTATTGAAAACTACTCGCGCCACTTTTCCGGCAAACCAGAAGGAGAGCCGCCGCCTACATTAATGGATTATCTGCCCAAAAATGCGCTGATGTTTATTGATGAAAGCCATGTGACCGTCAGCCAGATTGGCGGTATGTACAAGGGCGATGCTTCACGTAAGCAGAATCTGGTGGATTATGGATTTCGCCTGCCGTCTGCGCGGGATAACCGGCCGTTAAAATTCCATGAATTTGAGCGGGTAATGCCGCAAACCATATTTGTGTCGGCTACACCGGCGAAATATGAAGAAGAACATGCCGGTCAGGTAGTCGAGCAGGTGGTGCGCCCCACCGGTCTGGTGGATCCGGAAATCATTATCCGTCCTGTGGCCACACAGGTAGACGACTTACTCTCGGAAATCAATATCCGCCGTGAGCTGGGAGAGCGGGTGCTGGTCACTACGCTGACCAAACGCATGGCCGAACAGCTTACCGATTACTACGCCGAGCTGGGTGTAAAGGTGCGCTATCTGCACAGTGACATTGATACCGTCGAACGGGTAGAAATCATTCGTGACCTGCGTCTGGGATTGTTTGATGTACTGGTAGGCATTAACCTGCTGCGTGAAGGGCTGGATATTCCCGAAGTTTCACTGGTGGCAATTCTGGATGCGGATAAAGAAGGTTTTCTGCGCAGTCACCGCAGCCTGATTCAGACCATAGGCCGCGCTGCACGCAATGTTAACGGTAAAGCTATTCTGTATGCCGATAAAATTACCGATTCCATGAAAGCCGCCATAGATGAAACTGAGCGCCGCCGTGCCCGCCAGATATCTTTTAATGCAGAACACGGTATCGTGCCGCAGCAAATTAAAAAACAGGTACGCGACCTGATAGATGGCGTTTACCACGATGAAAACGGCAGCAAAGGGCGAGGTCGCAGCAAACTCAAAGTCGGAGAAATCCGTAACGAAGATGATGCTGTTAAAGAAATCGCCAAGCTGGAAAAAGCCATGCAGGCTGCTGCACGTGATTTACAGTTTGAAGAGGCAGCACAGATTCGGGACAAAATCCGTGCGATTAAAGAAAATCTGTTATTTGGTGCCAGCGAAGCTTAATCACTGGCTTTTTCTGCGCCGGCTGCGGTAAAGTATCTAGTATCATGCCGGAGTAGTCAGAAATACTTAACAACCAGACAGCATACCTGTATGCGGCATTGTCAGGTACACTGAATAACACAGCCGGATCCTGTCAGCCGGCCGGTCAGAACGGGACAGTATCATGCAGCACAAGCAGATCCATACCCACCATCCATCAGCTTTGGCCAGACTGCCCGCACTTATGCTGCAAACGCTAAGCAGTGTAATCATTACCGCTTTATTCTGTACTATATTATTTTACTGGCGCGCCAATAGTGAACTGCCCTTGATGCAGACCAGCTTACTTAATTCTAATGATATTAAGCTTATTCTTGTACTTATCTGTGGCTGTATGCTTTTTGCGTTAATCCCTTCACTATTGGCGGCCGTATTCTGCTCTTGTTTTGTCCGGCGTTTGCCGCGTTTTCTGCTCAGTGCCGCCGCCGCCATTATTGCCTTTTCAGTTGCACTCCTGCAAAACTGGCTATTTAGCTGGCCGCTGGATTGGATACCAATACTGTTTAATGCACTGGCCGTCACCATTAGTGCTTTGTGTGTTAACCGTTTGCAACAGCTGGCATAGAAAAATCAGCCATAACCGCAGCGGTTATGGTCGGCATAGCTATAATACCCTCGTTGCTTATTTGTAAAAATTTGTATTGAAAAATGAAAAATTAATTTAAAACAATAAAGATATAATCATTTGCTGTTACTATAAAATAGCATTGTCATGCTAATGAAAAACAATTTGCTTAATAAACAATAAAATAGTTAATAAAAAGCCATAGAGTCTGATACATACTGTATTTTGCTATTGCTGCCTGTTAGTAAAAGTGCTTAAATTAACTACTTGTTATTGTCAATGATTTAAGTCAAAAACAAATAAATCACTCCAATATTGATTACTTCGTGTGCGAACTTCCAGATAAACATTTAATCAAAGTAGCCTGAAGAGAAGAGAAAAGAGTTTGCGTTATGAAAAACACCAATAGCGATAGCTCAGCAGACGTAGTATTAATCGGCGCCGGTATAATGAGCGCGACACTGGGAACCTTTCTTAAGGGGTTACAGCCAGACTGGCAGATTAATATCTACGAACGTCTCGCTGGTGTGGCTACAGAAAGCTCAGATGCATGGAATAATGCCGGTACCGGCCATTCAGCCCTGTGCGAACTCAACTACACCCCTGAGCTGAAAGACGGCACAATCGAAGTATCCAAAGCAATTAAAATTATCGAACAGTTTGAATTGTCCAAACAATTCTGGGCATCACTTGTCGATGCCGGTATGATTGCCAATCCCAGTGAATTTATCCGCAGTGTGCCGCATATGAGCCTTGTACGTGGTGAAACTGATGTTGCTTTTCTGCGTAAACGTTTTGCTGCCTTGCAGCAATACCGTCTGTTTCAGGATATGGTTTATACCGAAGATAAAGAGCAGATTAGCCAGTGGGTGCCATTAATGATGCAGGGGCGCGATAACAGCGAGCCGGTAGCCGTTACCTGGTCGGATCTGGGTACTGATGTCAATTACGGCGCCTTAAGCCGCATTCTGATTAATAACCTCACCAGTCACGGCTGCCAACTGCATCTGCAGCACGAAATTATCGACTTGAAACAGCAGAATGGCCGCTGGCACCTGAAAATCAAAGATTTAACTAATCAAACCTGCCAACAAGTATCTGCCCGCTTTGTATTTATCGGCGCCGGTGGCGGCTCTCTCAGACTGCTGCAGAAAAGCCAGATTGAGGCTAGCAAAGGCTACGGCGGTTTTCCCGTATCCGGTCAGTGGTTGGTGTGTAAAAATCCCGAAATTGTCAGACAGCATAATGCCAAAGTATATGGCAAAGCATCAGTCGGCGCCCCGCCAATGAGTGTGCCGCATCTTGATAAACGGGTTATCAATGGTGAAGAAGCATTGCTTTTCGGCCCTTTTGCCGGTTTTACCACCAAATTTCTTAAATGCGGCTCATTTAAAGATCTTTTTCAGACACTGAATTTTGCCAATATTCGCCCCATGCTCACCGTCGGCGTGCATAACTTTGCTCTTGAGCATTACCTGATACAGCAGGTACGGTTAAGCTTTGCCGACCGCATGCAGGAATTACGTACCTTTTATCCTGAAGCCCGTGATGAAGACTGGCAGCTGGCCGTTGCCGGCAATCGTGTACAGGTAATCAAAAAAGATCCGCAAAAAGGTGGCGTGCTGCAGTTTGGTACTGAGTTGGTGAAATCTACCGATGGTACACTGGCAGCCCTGTTAGGCGCATCTCCGGGTGCTTCTACTTCCGTATCCATTATGCTTGAATTACTCGAACACTGCTTTGCGGATAAAGTCAGCAATGAATGGGCGCAAAAACTGCACGAATGGATACCGGGTTATGGTCAGAAACTGGAACAAAACCCGGATCTGGTACAGCGTATTCGCGATTGGACGATTAAATCGCTGAATTTACATACTCCGCAACAACAAATTATAAACAGCTGAATAAACCCGGACTAACAACATTTATTATCTCTAAACCTTCTAACCAGATTCTTGCCGAATTTGGTTTTTTTATGCTTGCTGATTATTTACTTAATTTCTGATTTCAACATTTATACTGTTTAATAATCAATATGTTATTATTTTGTTGTCGTTACTATCCAACACAATGTGTTTTAAAACTATTACCAAAGCTTAAAATATAAATAATGCTTGCTCTGAGGAGTAATTTTATTTAGTATAATTTTAAAGAAAAGAACATAGACATACAAAATATATAATTATAACTAATATTTATAACTATATAACGCAGTAATAAACGCCACTGTATTTTAAAAAATGCAGTGGCGTTGTTTTTGTATCAGGCCACTTGCAACAGGTATGATTTATACGGTTAGATAAAATTTTTTCTTGATAGCAGGACAGAGCCTGCATTCACTGTCATTCCGGCATCTTGAGCAATATTCATTTATGATAATACCGCTTAATCCATCGAATATAAGACGCTGGTTTTCCCGTGTATCACTATCAGACACAGCAGTAATTTTATTTACTAAACAATAGCAGCATATCCGTGCTTATCACTAAAACTTATATTAAAAATTTATACACATAAAAATACCGCTATATCAATAACACAATAAACTTCAGATAAACAAACAAACTGATTATGCAAGGATTCCGTATAACTGCATCGATATCAGCTCTCACATTGATGCTAAAGTTTAAATATAGTCTGATATATTGATTTATATATCTTTGCTGCGTACTGTAATCAACAGTGGAATAAAGATCAGGCAAAGAAATACAATAAATAGAATTTGATAATTTGAAGCTTCCAGGATTAAACCGCCAAGATAAGTTCCAATCCCTCCGCCACCAAATTCTGTCTTTAGTCATATAAATACGCCGACAATGTCGGCAGATAAAGTTTTTTCAGATTATGATAATGGGTCATTTTTATGATTATTTCCCCATTGGCAAAGCATATCTAAAATAGGAACTAAAGATTTACCTCGTTCTAATAACCCATATTCCACTTTAGGTGGAATTTGCGGATATTCTTTTCTAAAAATTAATTTATCTTTTTCCATCTCTTTTAGGGTATTACTCAGTGTTTTAAAAGAAATATTATTAATGCTTCGTTTAAGTTCATTAAATCGCATTGAGGGTTGATTTTCGTTTAACCAATAAAGAATAACAATTTTATACTTACCTCGAATCATTGAGAGTGTGTAATTAAATCCACTATCCTCAAAATGATCTTCGGCACAATGATGATTTTCCATGTTGATACTTTCCATAAAGATAGTACATAACAGTAATTACCGTACTTCAAAATTAATCGTATTAATATTAGTATGACTTAATTATTGATAATAATATAGATGGAATATTTAACAATGAAACGCACTTTAGTGATTGTAGCTCATCCTCACTTAGCCTCTTCAAGTGTTAACCGATGTTGGGTTAATAGATTAAATCAGTATCATGAACAAGTAACCATACATGATTTATATTCTTACTATCCCTCTTATAAAATAGACTCTAGTTTCGAACAAAACTTAATTGAAAATCATCAAAATTTGGTAATTCAATTTCCGATATATTGGTTTAATTGTCCACCATTATTAAAACAATGGTTAGATGACGTTTTCACTTACGGATGGGCATTTGGTGCCTTAGGCGATAAATTAAGAAGTAAAAAAGTAGGTTTAGCTGTTTCGGCAGGTATAAAGAAAGCAGACTATTCTCAAACAGGACATTATAAATATACACTTGAGCAAATTCTCAGCCCCTTTGAATTAACAATAAATTACGTTCAGGCTGATTATCAGCCCATTTTTGCAATTTATGGCGCAAATAATGAGCCAGACTATCCGGATAAAATTACACAAAAAGATATAGATAAAAGTGCAGATGATTATGTGAATTGGATGAAAAAATTAGGAATGCTAATTTAAAACAGATCATTCAAGTTTATCCAAGCTTATTACTAAATAAAATCTGCTGTGGACAAAAAATAAGAAATATACAGCATATTTCTTATTTTTTCTAAAGTAATGGGTATTTAATGATTTTATTCTGAATATAAAATGAAACGGTATAGACTCCTGAATATTTTTTACAAAATCTATAAACTTCAGGCTCAATTAGCTTTTCCTGCGAAATTTTATTACTAATTGAAACATCAGAAAACTAGCCGATAATGTCGGCATATTTTTCTATACTTGGAACGTGGCAAAATCAGTTGCGATTTCGGTATGGATAAAAATGCTCTTAGCCTCATTAACTAATTTGGCATTGTCATTGAGAGAATATCGAGGGCTTATATGCGTCATAATCAATCTTTTAACATTGGCTTGTTTAGCAATCGTGGCTGCATGAACAGTGGTAGAATGACCATGCTCAATTGCTTTTTGTCCTAATGCATTTTCATGCGTTGCTTCATGGACAAGTACGTCAACATCTTTTGCTAATTCAATTGAAGCATCACAGGGTCCTGTATCACCTAAAATAGCCAATTTTTTCCCTTGTTTAAAATCACCAAGATAATTACGACCATCAATGACACGGCCATCGGCTAGTGTTACTGTTTTACCTTCTTTTAAATAGGCATAATGTGGACCAGGATTAATATTATCTTGCTGTAATTTGTCGATATCTAAGACAGGTGGCGAATCCTTTTCAATAACACGATAACCAAAACAAGGTACCCGATGCGCTAATAATTTGGCTTCAACCTGAAATTTAGTATCTTCAAATACCAAACCATCTTGATCAAGTTCAATAATGTTTAAAGGATAAGTTATCCAAGAATAACTAATATCAATCACAGTTTGAATAAATTGTTTGATGCCTTTAGGGCCAATCAAAGTTAGTTCCGATTGATTTTGGGTTAATGAACGTGTAGTTAAAACACCCGGTAAACCAAACAGATGATCACCATGCAAATGTGTTATAAATATCATCTCTAATTTGGCTAAGCTAAATTTTGCTTTCTGCATTTGCATTTGAGTTGCCTCACCACAATCAAAAAGCCATAATCGGCCTCTTTCTTGTCGGAGATCGAGCATAATACTACTTACATTGCGCTCGGCGGTTGGTGAACCTGAGCTTGTTCCTAAAAAAGTTAGTTTCATAACTATATCAATCTTTTGTTGAATGTCTTATTACATACTAAGAATAACAATATATAACTTTATTTTTATGCAATAACAATAAGTGGAAAAAATTTTATAACAGTTACAAACAATCAGACCAATAAAGATCAAGTTGTTTTGTTCGTTGAAAATTTAGTTCAGCTAAATAAGTGTATTTTAACATATTTAGAGCATTACCAATTGCTCTACCCCCTAACGAATAAGTAAAGTCACACTGTAAATCACGATATTTAATCAATTCTTTATTAGATTTTTTTAAGTTTATTTTTTGCAATTACCGATGTACTCTTTGTCTTCATACCAATTTGAAAGTACATTAAAAAATTTCTGCTGCGATTTATTTAACTCAGCTTGACTGATATAAAAAATTTTTTTCTAAACATTTAGTCAATTCTGCTTCTGAAGAGGAGTAATAGAATCTATCGATATAAATCAAATCTTCATCAGCAAAAATTAAATATAATATTCAATCTGTTGAGTCTGAATTAGCATTGCTCAATATGACTAATCATTGCTATGCTGTTTGTTTAATTTAATAACAAACAGGTTTGGTGCAGATAAAATAGAGCAACCGCATTCAACCAATTCAGTTGCTGACGATTGTCAGCTATCTTTCATTAATTAAATCTGTAGGCCAGAGAAACTGATATTGTCTTTTGTATCTGTAGAGTGAGCATTAAATGTCCGGAAGAAAAATATTCACTGCAAGCCGAATTATCCGGCTGAGCTTATTATTGCTGTTGTCGGCAACTGCGATCACCTCCTGCGAAGAATACGTTGACCCTTATGCCGGCACGACCGGCAAAAAACAATCCTATTCCGTGGCGTCCTGATAACATCGCCACAAATCATAGCCGGATAGTCACCATAAAATCATGGTTTTACCGATAATTGCACATTCACTTTGTAGCAAATTCTTATCTAAAACCATCAACACATTCTGATAAAGGTAATTTCTTCATAAAACATAACTAGTCGGTTTTTGTGCCACTATTAGCAAGCACAATCACCATTCTGCCTTCAAAATATTGGTATAACCATCTATATATTTGCCATTCATATTAATAAAATATATTCCTTCTTAAATAAAATAAGTATTTATAATCAATTTCTGTCAACAAAATAATTAACCAGGAAAAATCCACAAGAGTAATAAATTACTCTTGTGGCTAATCATTCAAAAACCTGCCATAGCTGTCTATTAACTAAAATACTATAAATATAAAAATCGATAGACGATTTGTATCAATAGCATAACAATACCAAATACTAAAGATAGCAATCCTATATATTGGATCGGAATTTCGCAGAAAGTGTATTTAATGTCTTTAACTTTGATGTAATTTTTACCACTAGAAATTATAAAAGGGACAATAAACTCTTTTTTAAAATTTAATTTTAATCCCAGATAATATATGAATATCCCATAAACTATCCAAAGGATAGGCATAAAAAAATAATAACCAATTTTGGCATGTGAGCCATAAATATCGCTGAAATCGGGATAGATACTATCAGTAAGTATCATAAGGATTAGCGTCAATCCTAGATAGCTAGTTAACAAAATCCAACCGGCTTTTGTTGCGGGAATAATCATAGAGTTAATAATGTTTATGCTAAGTATTTTTCACCAATTATGAATGCTAAAGCACCATATTGCAATAAAATGCTTTTTTAATATAACGATATGAATAGTTATTAAATTTTCTTTATATCAATGGTTTTGGGGATTGCTTATGTGATCTCAAGTTTGGGCTTCAGACGATTAATAGTTTTGTTATAGGCGCAGTATCAATAAGTTTGGTCGTAAATCATTTGTATTTTTAGGTGGTTTATTTTATATAGAATTTTTGCCAAAAAAGCCAATTCTGGATTTGAGAGACATTCGGCAGTAATACCATTACACCCTCCGCTACTATATGCCGGTGATGATTTTGGTAAAATAAAAAATATTATTGTCTATTTTTTAGCCTGTAATCAATTGTATATTATAATAGAAGAAGACAGAAATATTCCGATGCATTACCAGCTGTTTGCGAAAAATGAGAAACTTTGTACACCATGCCCTATAGTAAAAACATGGCAGATTACCGGCGTAACAAAGCTAAAATGATGCAATCAAAAAAGAACGTAACAATATCCCGCAGGTAATCCTGCCGGAATATATAAAGGAACTGGAGCAGCAGGGCAAGCTGCCGGTTAGCAGTAAATAAGTTTTGCAGGTTAGCAGTAGTCGCCGGCTAGTATTTTACCAATGCAAATAAGCTTGCGCATGCAATCCTGAACTGTTCCATTTGTAAAAAAGCTGGCTGATTTAGCCATAGCCGGAATCTCCTGAAAATAACGCCATTGTTCCTCTATTGTGCAGTGGCGTTTTATTATTCGCAGTATAAATATCGGTTTGAATAATAAAAAATTCTCGTTTCTGCGCCAGATATTGGTAATATCATTACATAAAAACTGACAGATGTAAGCGGTACCGTCAAAAGGGTGATAACAAAAACCGGAATAAAGGGGGAAGGTACAGATGCAGCTATGAAATCAATTATTAAATACAACAATGCAGTAATCACAGCGTTTAATCTGAGAATAGTGAGAATCAAATGTGTAGAAGAAAAATATTTACTGTAAGCCGCGTTATCCGGCTGAGTTTATTGCTGCTGTCAGCAACTGCGATCACCTCCTGCGGAGAATACGTTGACCCTTATGTAGGCATGACCGGTAAAAAACAATCCTATTCCGTGCCGGTTGAGGTTCTTGTATACACTGACGAAAATATTTCCGGCGGTTCAATTATTTCCGGCGGCTCAACGAGAAATTTTTTCAGTGATTCAACCAATGATGGCTGTATTCCGAATACCAATGGTGTTGATGATGATGAAGTAGGTAAAAAGCGTTATGGTGGCGGTTCTTGTGGAGCAGCTTATCTTCCGATGAAATGGAAACCGGGAATGATGGTGCGTATCAATTGGAGGGTGTCACCATATCCAGAATGGCATGCCAGAGGATTGAATCTTTCAGATCCTAAAGAAGCAGCTATTCTTAATCAGTATGATGAAAACTATTCAGAAGTAATACCGTTGCCACCTCCATCGGCATTTGCAGGAAATCATTCTGGTAAGGCAAAAAATATCACCATCCATTTTCTGGCCTGTAATCAGATATTGATTGATTACGGCACCCGGAAGGAAAGAACACCGGAAGTGGTGAAAAAACAGTTTGAACTATTTGCGAAAAGCCAGAAATTATGTACCCCGCGCCCATCCATCAAATCCATGGCGGACTACCGGCGCAATAAAGCTAGGATGGATGCAATCAAGCAGGAACGGGCTAATATTAAGCAGGTAATCCTGCCGGAATATATAAAGGAACTGGAGCAGCAGGGAAAACTGCCGGTTACTGGTAAATAAGACAACAACTAGCAGACTTTAATTTTTTATCTGTGGCTGTGTGCTGAAAAACAAAAAAAGTGAGAAGCAAATGTCCGGAAGAAAAATATTTATCGAAGGCAGACGATATGATTATTGTATCTGCAGAACGGATAATATACTGAGCTGATTATGCAATTTATACGCTGTATACGGAAATGCTGTACTGCTGTTGTGCCTGTTTATAACGTTTTGATGTATTCATACGGTTTGCGGCGAAGCATGCGGACTATTGATAACGGATTGATTATTACAGCCATTATACTCAAGATATAGTTTAAACTTTCTTGCTGATTTATTTTCTTACATGATGGCAGTCCTTTGGCTTCGGCCGGCTCATGCCGGATATTTTATGTCATTGTGTGGTGCCCGCTTGCGGGCATGAGACACGGATGTTTTAGCAGACAGGCATACTGAATACAGGTAATCGGTAAATTATTGTTTGTATTTCATCTGATTTGGTTTAGTATTTGCTTAATTATTACTAAACTGTTTAATTGATACGTTTTTGGTTAGTATAATTGTATATTGCTTATATAAATTGGGTATATAATTATTACCTTTTAGTTGGTGTTTTCAGGCGTTTTTATTCTGCAAAACACATTTGCACATATTCAGAAGAACTATGCTTAATAAAGATCAGTTTGCCGATAATCATTTTATACGCTCTATTATTGAGGAAGACCTGCAAAGCGGGAAATGCCGGCAGGTAATTACGCGTTTCCCTCCCGAACCTAATGGTTATCTGCATATCGGCCATGCTAAATCAATCTGCCTGAATTTTGGTCTGGCTTATATTTATGATGGTTTGTGTAATCTGCGCTTTGATGATACGAATCCTGAGAAAGAATCGGATGAGTATGTGCGCTCAATTAAGGAAGATGTGCAGTGGCTGGGTTTCCAGTGGCATGAGGAACGTTTTGCTTCAGATTATTTTGAACGTCTGTATGAGTATGCGCTGGAGCTGATTAAAGCAGGTAAGGCCTATGTGGATGATCTGGACGCTGAAGAAATGCGTCAGTATCGCGGTACGTTAACGGAGCCGGGTAAAAACAGCCCGTATCGTGAACGTACGATAGAAGAGAATCTGGATTTGTTTGCCCGTATGCGCAATGGGGAGTTTCCGGACGGCAGTAAAACGCTGCGGCTGAAAATTGATATGGCTGCGGGCAATATTAATCTGCGTGATCCGGTAATCTACCGTATCCGCCGTGTGCATCATCATCGCACTGGTGATAAATGGGTTATTTATCCAATGTATGATTATACGCATGCGATTTCGGATGCGATTGAAAATATTACCCATTCGCTGTGTACGCTGGAATTTGAATCACACAGGCCGCTGTATGACTGGGTGGTGGAGAATATTACGATTGCGCATCAGCCACATCAGTATGAATTTTCACGGCTGGAACTGCTGTATTCGATTACTTCCAAACGCAAGCTGAATCAGCTGGTAGTGCAAGATCATGTGTCCGGCTGGGACGACCCGCGTATGCCGACTATTTCCGGTATGCGCCGCCGTGGTTATACGCCGGAAGGGCTGCGTCTGTTTGCCAAACGGGTAGGTATTTCCAAGAGCGAAAATGTGGTGGATATGAGTGTTCTGGAAGGTGCTATTCGTGAAGATCTGGAAAGTGTGGCACCACGGATGATTGCGGTGCTCAATCCGATTAAAGTTGAGCTGATTAATTTTGATGAGGCGGTAACGCAAAGCCGTGAAGCACCTTTTCATCCGCATCATCCGGAAATGGGCGAGCGTCTGATACCGCTGACGAAAACGATTTATATTGAAGCAGACGATTTTGCGCTGGAGCCGCCTAAAGGCTGGCAGCGTTTAACGCCGGGCGGTGAAGTGCGCCTGCGTTACAGCTATGTGATTAAGTGTGAGGAAGTGGTGCAGGATGCGTCCGGTCGGGTGGTGTCGCTGAAATGCTCGATAGACCATGACACGCTGGCTTCTAAGCCGCAAGGACGTAAGGTGAAAGGTGTTATTCACTGGCTGTCTACTGAACATGCTGTGCCGGCTAAGGTGCGGCTGTATGACCGGCTGTTTACTGTGGAACGTCCGGATGCAGTACGCGGTGATGATGGTCAGTATCGTGATTTTACTGAGTTTCTGAATCCGGCCTCGGTAACAGAAATTGATGCACTGGTGGAGCCGGTAGCAAATACGCTGGCACCGGAAACGCGCTATCAGTTTGAGCGTCTGGGCTATTTTGTGACTGACCGCTATGACCATACTGCGGAAAATCCGGTATTTAACCGTACTGTAACTTTACGTGATACCTGGCAGGCGCAGGCTGAGAAGAAATAATTGTGTCTGTATATGGAAAACCGGCTTTTTGAAGCCGGTTTTTTTTATGCTGTAAATAATCTGTCAGGTTTATCCGGCAGCTTGCTAAAATAGGGCAGGTTGTGTTTTCTGGTCATTAGAGGCGGTTTGATGCGAACAATTCCGGTACGTGCAGGTTATCTGGCCAATTTACCAATGCTGCTCAGTATGATGCTGGCGGCACTGTGGGTATGGTATACGGGCAATACGGCAGAAAGTACGGCGCTGTTTCTGGGGATTATTGCCGGCGGGCTGGTGGATCTGGATGATGGATTCACCGGCCGTTTACGCAATCTGTTTTTTACGCTGATACATTTTTCTCTGGCCGCTACTGCGGTGCAGTGGACATTCGGGCATCCGCTGGCGTTTTCGCTGCTGATGGTGTGGGCGGCATTCAGTATGACGATGATGGGTGCTATTGATGTGCGATACCGTACGATTGCTTTTGGTACGCTGCTGGTGATGCTGTATACGGTGCTGACTTATTCGCCGCTTTTACCCTGGTATACCAATCCGATTATGCTGGTTTGCGGTACCAGTTTGTTTAGTCTGTGTACGCTGGTGCTGCATCTGCTGTTTCCCAACCGGCCGGTGCAGGACAATCTGGCCGGCTCTTTTGCCAGACTGGCCGATTATATGCTGGTAAAAGCTCAGTTTTTTGACCCGGATGAGGTGGATTTGCTTGCAGAAAGGGAACTTGAGCTAGCAATGAAAAATACGGCGGTGATTAATGGTTTTAATCAGTGCCGTACTGCTTTGTTTTATCGTCTGCGCCGGCAGCACCGGCAGCGTAGTATTGGTATGCTGCTGCAATATTATCTGACTGCACAAAATATCCATGAACGTATCAGTTCGCGCCATGTTGATTATGCGGCACTGGCGCATAAGCTGGCACATTCTGATTTAATTTACCGTATTCAGCGCCTGATTGTATTACAGGCGCAGGCTTGCCGGCAGATGAGTGAATGCCTGCAGGAAGATAAGCTATATGCATTTAATCTGATGCTTCAGCGTGCCGGTGAAGGTGTACAGCAGGCTGTGGCACGTTATTGTGCAGAACATGGCAGTGATGAGGATTTACCGGGTTTACAGCAGCTAACGGCTAATATTCTGGCGATTAATGAGCAGCTGTTGTGGCTGGAACAGGTAAAGAATAACAGTAAAGAACAAAACATCGGTGATTTGCAGATTGCCGGGCTGGATGTTGACCGGATACGCGATATTCTGCCGGCATTAAAAGCACATTTTACTTTTCAGTCGAATGTGTTGCGCCATGCTGTGCGTCTGGCCATTCTGACTGCTGTTACCTGTGTGGTGGTTGAAAGTTTCCATCTGAAAATGGGTTACTGGATTTTGCTGACCGGGGTTATTGTCTGTCAGCCGAATTATTCGGCAACAACAGCCAGGCTGAAACAAAGAATTGTGGGTACGCTGCTGGGGGTAGTAGTTGGTTCGGCATTGCCCTATTTTGTGCCTACGCTGTCTGGCAGGCTGATAATTGTGGTGGTTAGTACGGTGCTGTTTTTTGCATTCAGGGTTCGCCGCTACAGTTTCTCCACGTTTTTTATTACGGTTCAGGTACTGGTGGGTTTTGCGATTATCGGTATGGATACGCAGTCAGCCATGCTGTCACGCTTTACGGATACGATTCTTGGCTCAGTGCTGGCGTGGTGTGCAGTATCGTATTTGTGGCCGGACTGGCGTTATCTGACGCTGGGGCGGATTGCCGGGCGCGCCTTAAGCAGTGACGGTGTCTATCTGCGACAGGTAGCGCAGCAGTTGCAGAACGGGCTGAGCGACGATGTTGTTTATCGCGCGGCGCGACGCAATGCACACGAGCTGGCGGTTACGCTGAGTAATACTGTAGCTGATATGTCGATGGAGCCAAAACGTTACGGGCAACATCTGGCTGAGGGTAAAACCTTGCTGCAACTGAATTATGTATTGTTAAGCTGTATTTCTGCACTGGGTGCGATTCGTGCTCAGGTAGATCGCCTGCGTCCACAGCTGACGCCGGAACAGGTGCAATACTGGATGACAATTGCCGGCAGTCTGGCAGAATTGATGGAGCAGAAACCCGATTCTGCACATTTTCAAACTGAATGGGCGGCTTTGGCAGAGCAGTTAAATGTGAGCAGGCCGCTGCCGGATGATGATGTGGTTGAAAAGGTATTATGGCGGCAATTGCATCAGATTCATGTACAGCTGCCACTGTACAGGCAGGCTTTGCGGGCTGATGCCGGAGCAGGCAGGATAGCGGCTAAGTAATGCGGCAAACAGGCTGTGAAAGTGAATTAATAAACTATGAAAAATCGGGGTGGAATAAAATAATTGTAGCACAAGTGCTCTTTTATCGATTATGCTGTAGATAGTTTTCTTTAAAATTCAATTACAAAGCGTTTTTCAGACGCATGTTATAATTGAAATATCATTTAAATATTAATAATGAGAGGATTATCATGACAGCTGTTAATAAACAAAATGAGGCTTCTTCTCATGTTCCACCACTGATTCCTACTCAGAACGGAACGCTGGAATTACACGATATCACTATTGTTGACCAGAATAAGCTTAAAAAGGCCATTTCTGCCGCTGCACTGGGTAATGCCATGGAGTGGTTTGATTTTGGGGTATATGGTTTTGTGGCTTATGCGCTGGGACAGGTATTTTTTCCATCTGCTTCGCCCAGTGTGCAGATAATCGCCGCATTGGGTACCTTCTCCGTACCATTTCTGGTGCGCCCGCTTGGTGGTGTATTTTTCGGGATACTTGGCGATCGCTTCGGCCGGCAGAAAGTATTGTCGACTACCATTATTATTATGGCACTCAGTACTTTTTGTATTGGTCTGATTCCATCGTATAACAGTATTGGTATGTGGGCACCTGTGCTGTTGCTGTTGTGTAAGCTGGCTCAAGGGTTTTCTGTGGGCGGTGAATATACGGGAGCGGCTATTTTTGTCGCGGAATATTCACCCGACCGGCAGCGCGGTTTTCTGGGCAGTTTTCTGGATTTTGGTTCAATCTGCGGGTTTGTGCTTGGTGCAGGGCTGGTGGTATTGCTGGAAAATATTATGGGTTCGGCACATTTTCTCTCGTGGGGCTGGCGCATTCCGTTTTTTCTGGCTGCTCCTTTAGGTCTGCTGGGCTTGTATTTGCGCCATGCTGCGGAGGAAACTCCGGCTTTTCAGCAACATCTGGATATGATGGAAAAGGCCGAGCAGGAAGACGTTGGTAACCGGCCTCAGGTTTCGTTTAAGAAAATTATGCAGCGTTTCTGGCCTACATTGCTGGTGAGTGTCGGGCTGGTGTTAACCACAAATATCACTTACTACATGCTGCTGACTTATATGCCCAGCTATCTGTCGCATAATCTGCATTATGGTGAAGATCGCGGTGTGCTGATTATTATTGCGATTATGATTGGTATGATGTTTATGCAGCCGATTATTGGTTTTGTCAGCGATAAAATCGGACGTAAGCCATTTGTGATTGGCGGTTCAATTGCATTGCTGATTCTGGCTATTCCGTGTTTTCAGCTGATTACCAGTGGCAAAGTAGGGCTGATTTTTCTCGGGCTGTTTATTCTGGCGCTGATTCTGAATTCTTTTACCGGTGTTATGGCTTCTACGCTGCCGGCACTGTTTCCTACTCGTATCCGTTACAGTGCTCTGGCCAGTGCATTTAATATTGCAATTATTATTGCCGGTTTAACGCCGACTATTGCCGCTGCGCTGGTGGATGCTACTAATGATTTGTTTATTCCGGCTTATTATCTGATGCTGGTGGGAATTATCGGTATTGTTACCGGTATCTGCCTGAAAGAAACGGCCAACCGCCCGCTGCGCGGTGTGTCTCCTTCTGCTTCGAATAAGCAGGAAGCGCGAGAGCTTCTGGTGCAGACTTATCAGCATATTGAGCAGAGTGTGGACGATATTGATGCAGAAATTGCCCGCTTACAGGAGCAGATAGGCGAGCTGGAAAAGCGTAAGCAGCAATATATTGATTTACATCCGAAGCTGGAGTAACCGCTTTAGCAGAGATGAGTTAGTGATTAAATCATTAATGTTTATCTGTGAATGAACATTAATGGGTTTTATGTTTAATCTGTAAACTAGCTGATAATTTGTACGGGGTAATTGATTTGCTCTGAATATTGATAAGTATGAATGTGCGTTCAGCTATTTGCTATGATATTACTGAGTGGTTAAAGTTTTGCTTATAAAATAAATATCTCAATTTAAGTGAGGATTTGATTTTGTCTGAAATGATTTTTCTCAGATATTAGATTGCAGGTTATTCAAAGAGATGAAATTAGTGTTACCTGATTGTGTTCTGGCTGTATTACCTCCTTTACCACAGCTAAGGGCTGATTGGGCGGTGTATTTACTGTATTGTACTAATGGTGCATTTTATTGCGGTATAACTAACCGGCCGTTACAGCGCTGGCAGTTGCATTGTGCCGGAAAAGGAGCCAGATATACACGCATATATCCGCCACTTCGGATGCGTTTGGTTTGCCAGAATATTAATAAAGCCGCTGCAGCACGATGTGAATATCGGCTAAAGCGGCTTAAGGCTGCAGACAAAGCAGTTTTATGGCAGCTACTGGAAGATTTTTTTCCCTGAATTAAGTACAGATATGATTAAACTATCTGGTATTTTGTTACATTAATGCATCAAAGCCCGGCTCGGAAGAGGGCGGAATAGTTTTGACCGGAACCCGCTGTGCCGGTGCAGATTGTTCCCTGGCCGGTGTGGTAGCGGATGGCTGTAACGGGGTAATATTTTGCCTGGGTGATTCATCCGCATCTTCATCCACTTCAATATTATTGTTTTCTGGGGTGATTACCTGTTTAGGCTTATTATTTGCTGGGTTAACGTGTTTGAATCCGACAATTTTGCCTTGACCACTAGTCCATTGCAGTGAGCTTAGTTTGCCGCTGACTTTGGTTTTTCCGGCACTGCAGGTGAGGCAAATCAATGTATTGGCTGGTTTGCTCAGAGCGTTATTCAGGCGTTGCTGATCGATGTGCAGCTGATGTTGTTGTGCCCAAGAGCTAATGCTTTGGTTGAGCAATTTTCTATTCAGATTACGTTTGTTATAAGGGTCACGGTAAACAGCAATCCAGATATCATTTTGTTCATCTGTATTGACTGATGCCTGCTGGTAAATAACTGCTGCATCGGCGCCGCTTTGTACTGCTGCGGCAAAATCCAGTGCATTCGGACTGCGTAAACGCACACAGCCATGGCTGCGCACACCGGGCACGCTGCTGGGTACATTGGTACCGTGAATGCCAAGCCCGAGTCGTGGTTCACCAAGACGAACAAATACCGGTCCGAGTGGATTATTCGGGCCGGGTGGTACGGATTTCTGTACAGCTTTACCGCTGGCTGCCATTTCTTTCTGGATACTGAGCGGAACACTCCAGGTAGGCTTGTTTACTTTGGCACCAATTTTGTATTCACCCAATGGTGTTTGTGTACTGGCTTTACCTACTGTTATAGGGTAAGTTTTAATTAATTCTCCGTCCTGAAACAAAAATAGCCGCAGTTGCGGAACATTCAGGATAACCTGCTGCCCCTGACTGGGCACAGCATAGTCCGGCATAGGAATTGCAGCATATGCACTTGTAGTGATCAAAGTAGTGGTCAGCGCATAAAGTATTGGTTTTAACATTATTCTGACAATCCAGTGTGGCAATATGAATATAATAATAACGTAATTTGTCTGTAATGTGATAAATTAATTACAATTAAATTTATTTATGGCCATTATCCGGCTTGAGGTTATAGTTTGGAACAGCAGTTTACGGCACAGATTACTGACTGGAATCAGGAAGGGCGTGGTGTTGCCCATGTTGACGGTAAGGCGGTTTTTATTGAGGAGGCATTACCGGGTGAAGTGGTGGAGTGGCAGCCGGTACGGATAAAAAAATCCTATACTGAAGGCAGAATCAGCCGAATACTGATGCCCGGTATTGCTCGTGTGCAACCACCTTGTCATTATTATGCTGATTGCGGGGGCTGTAATAGCCAGCATATTGAATTTACTGCGCAGGTGGCACTAAAACAGCGTGCGTGGTTAAGTCAGATGCAGCGTCTGGGCAAGGTTTTGCCTGATGAATTGGTGCCGCCTGTTTATGGCTTAGCATGGCATTATCGCCAACGAGTGCGATTACATGCAGTCTATGATAAAGGCCGGTTAAAGCTCGGTTTTCAGGCCAGGCAAAGCCATTCAATTGTAGATATTGATTATTGTCTGGTATTACCCGAGGTAATATCGAAAGCTTTAAAACCAATTAAGCTTTTTTTACAAAACTGGTCTGCAAATACGGTTAAGGGCATTATGCTGCATCAGGGTAATGATGCTATTGCACTCACTATACAGGCTGATGAGTTAAACCAGGCCAAGCGTATGCAGATTGATAGTCTGCTGCAACAGTTACAGCAGCAAAGCGGTTATGTGTGGCAGTGCTGGTTACAAAAAGGTAATAAAACCACTTTAATATCTTCATCTGCGACTTCGGTTCTTGCTTATCGTCTGCCCGAATATCAAATTGAGATTCCATATCAGCCGGAAGATTTTACTCAGGTTAATCATGCGACTAATGCACTTATGGTACAGCGGGCAATGCAATGGTTGCAGCCATGTGCCGGCGAGCGGATTATTGACTGGTTTTGTGGTTTGGGGAATTTCAGTTTACCGATTGCACGGATGCAGGCAGAGGTGTTGGGTATTGAGGGTGTTGCTGCTATGTGTCAACGTGCTGCGCGTAATGCCAGGCATAATGGTTTGGCCAGGCTTGTGCGTTTTCAGCAGGCTGATATTTTTGCTATGAACAGACGGCGTTTATGCAGTTTAGGTTATGCACATAAATGGTTGCTTGATCCGCCACGCGCGGGCGCTCAGGCTCTGATACAGTCTTTAAATGAAATTGAAGAGCGGTTGTTGCCACGACGGATTGTGTATATTTCCTGCGATCCGGCTACTCTGGCACGAGATGCGGGTTTACTCGTTAAGCGCGGTTATTATTATCGTGCCGGCGGTATTATGAATCTGTTTGCGCAAACTGCACATGTTGAATCTATCGCAGTCTTTGACCGGTAATTATTAATTGTAAAATAGATAAAATTATCCGGTTAAAGATATATTCATATATCGGAATTCTTTCCCATTAAGAAATAATATTTTTACTCTTCGGGATTTTTTTGTTTGAATATTCACGTTAATATTGCAGCCGTCAGACAAATGTTTAGAGGAGTTTATTGATGAATAAATTAGCCAGTATTTTGATGGCAGCTCTGCTTGGAATAACTGTACCGGCGGTTGCTGCGGATTATAAAATTGATCCGTTGCATACCAATGCCCGTTTTACGCTTGATCACTTTGCGACTTCCAGTAATGTAGGCGGTTTTTATAATCTTAATGGCAAACTTCAATATGATGCAGTTTCGAAGACAGGTTTTGTAGATATTACTATTCCTCTCAGTACTCTGGATACTGGTCGCAGTGAATTCACAAAACATCTGCAAAGCAAAGCTTTTTTTAATGCTGCACAATATCCGAATCTGCATTTTGTTTCGAATAACTGGGTTTTTGATAATAAGGGTAAAGTCAGAGCCTTGCGCGGTCAGTTAACGATGGTCGGGCAAACCCATTCTGTTACGCTCAGAGCGACTAAATTTAATTGTTATAAAAGCCCTATGAATCAGGCCCAGGTATGTGGCGGTGATTTTGAGGCCATTATTGATCGCTCACAATGGGGAATTAATGAATATCTGACTGCTATGCCGGCCAGTCGTTATGTTAAACTTAACATTCAGATTGAAGCAGCCAGACAGTAAGTGAATTGAAAAAAATTTACGCGGATTATCTGCTTTACTGCAGATAATCCGTTTTTGATTTATAGCAGACATATTTTAAATATCTCATATTTTGATTCATATGATTATTTAAATCATTGAATTTTTTCTGGTTTTTGGGATTAATTATTCATTAAACAGGTACTTCTTTCGATAAAAGTAAAAGAGCAGAAGTCGGGATTAGGGAGCGGGAACTGTGGTATTGTTAAGAAGCTAATTTGAGTATGTTACGTTAGCGTATTTTAGATTTTGTGATTAAGGCTAAGGCGTGAATAATCATTTATTCATTATTAATATGAAGGGATGGAAGTAGTTATGTGGTGTATTAAAAACTTTGATGAGATTTCATCACATGATTTTTTTCACATTGCCCGCTTGCGTATTGATACTTTTATCGTGGAGCAACAACGCGTTTGTTCTGAGCTGGATGACAGGGATTTGCAGGCTAAACATGTTTACTACCAGCGCGACGGGAAGATACTGGCATATGCAAGGATGTTTCTGGCAGGAGAGCATTTTACATTTAGTCGATTTGTAACGCATTCATCCGTACGCGGCACCGGACTCGGAGACCAGCTTGTTAATCTGATTCTGCATTATGCTAGGAATCATTATGCTGAATATCCGGTCAAAATAGAGGCGTACCGGCAGGTTCTTAAATTTTATCAGCGACATAATTTTCAGATACAGGGAGCGCCTTATATTACTGACGGAATACCCTATGTAGAGATGTTGTATCAGCCACAAAATAAGCAGGCGAATACAGATTGAGAATTGTTCAGAGACTGATCGACAGAGTGATTTGTCTTTATCCATAAAAAACCGGTACTGTGTACCGGTTTTTGTTCAGTAAAATTATTGCGGATCCAGATTAATACCGTTTTTTTGCAAAAGCTGATTAATTTGTTCCTGTACTTTCTGCTGTTTGGCTTGTTCACGCAATTGCTCTTTAATCTGGTCAAATGCAGGTGCGTTAGGTGCCTGACGCATACCGGCCAGTTTCAGCAAAATGTAATGACCATCAATAGTAATGACATTTGCTGAAATCTGACCATTTTTCAATTGAGAAGCTAACTGGGCAAATTCAGGCGGCAATTGCTGAGGATTCACCCAGTTGCTGGCTGGCGCTTCCGGATTAACCTGTTTGTACAGTGTTTCGTAAGCCAGGCCTTTTTTCAGTTTGGTTAAACCTTCTTCAGCCGCTTCTTTGCTTGGAAAAACAATTGGCAGTAAATTTATTTCCTGACTGACCTGACTATACTGCCGGCGCAGATCGCTGTCTTTTATTTCAATGTTAGCAGCCAGATAATCTACGTATTGGGCGGCATAAAATTGTGCCTGCACATTTTGCCATGCTGCCTGAGTTTCGGGTTGTTTATCCAGTCCGGCTTTAATGGCCTCAGCTTTTAATAAATCAGCTGTTTGCAGGCGCAGGGTAATTTCTTTCTGAATTTCTGCCTTATCCGGTACCGGAGCACCTGGCTGAGCCTGCATCTGACGCTCAAACTGTTTCAGCATAACGTCAATACGCTGGCTGTCAATTTTGGGCGCATCAGCAAAAGCGAGTCCGGCTGCCATGATACTTAAGCCGGCTAGCCAAGGAATGCTTTTTTTCATGTTGAGTATTCCTTATTTCTGTTCTGATTAATAAAATAACTCAGAATTAAATTATTATTTGATAGAAGCATTTTTGTACAGTTGCTCAATATGTTGGGCTATTAAGGCATTTTGTAAGCGACGTGACAGAATAGGCTCCATTTCTTTCTGACTTGGTAGTTTAACATTGCGCTTATCATTTATATAGAATACAGCATATATATTGCCGTTACCCTGTACCGGCGTAGTAGTATACTGCCCTTTTTTCAGATCTTTAATGGCGTTATAAACCGGGGCAGAACTTTCCTGCAGATCTTTAAGAGAAACGAAACCTTTAGCAATACCGCCATTATCGCGTCCGGCAGGATCAATCGTGTATTTTTTGGCTACAGCGCTGAAACTTTTTTTCGCTGTTAACTCATTAATAGCCTGATTTGCTGTATCTGTATCTTGGGTTAGAATTTCACCTAGTTGCACTTCCTGTGTGCCACTGTAGTATTTTACCATGTCCTTATATGCATTACTTACATCCTGAGATTTTACCGGATTGTTTTTTGCTATGCTGACCTGGTAGGCTTGAGCCAGCAGTTCGTCTTTGAAGAGTGCCCATTCTTCTTTGAAACCCGGTTTTTTATCATCGCCCAGTCGTTTGATTTCTGCCTCAGTCTGACTCAATGCTTTTAAATATTCAGGATCTTTGTCCAGATTCTGTTTTCTTGCAGCCTGAATCAGCAAAGTACGAATAATCAGGCGGTCAGTGATATTTTTACGCAATTCGGCCGAATCCTGGATCTGATTCTGGCTTTCCTGTACCAGTAGGGCTACCTGACTATCGACTTCTTTACTGTCAATTTTGGTTCCGTTAACAGTAACTACAGTCTGAGCAGCGGCAATGCCGGTTAGTCCGAACATGATGGCAGCAGCAATAAGTTGTTTTTTCATGGTTAACTCTCTTTTTAGTTTAAGTAGATAAAAATAAATTATTATCTGGTTAAGTATTCGCTATGTGTGCATGCTCTGATGCTTAAGGCATGAATGGTATTTGTTCTGAATAAATCTTCAAGTAACTGATGAACCTTACGTTGCCGGGCCAGACGAGATAAACCGGTAAAAGCATCACTGACAATCAGCAGGCTGTAATGTCCACCACCACGATGACCTTTATGTCCTGCATGTAAATGACTGTCATCAGTTAGTTCCAGTTGCTGCGGAGCCAGTATTTGCAGACGCGTTTGAATAATAGTCTGAATATCAGTCATTTGGCAGAATTTTTTTAAAAGGACGGATCAGAATTTCTTCAAATACTCCGGCATCAACGTAAGGATCCTGTTCGGCCCATGCTTGCGCTTCATCCAGAGAATCAAATTCGGCAACAATCAGACTGCCGGAAAAATGACTGTCATCTTCGGGTAAAGGGTTAGGACCGGCCAGAACCAGACGCTTCTGTGCCTTTAGTTCTTCTAAACGCGCCAAATGTTTTGGCCGTGCTTGCATACGCGCTTCGTGACTGTTATCGGCATCAGTGGCCATTAGCATAAACAGCATTACAACTCATCCTTTTTAGTATATTGACTAATATATACTGTTTGTCCAACAAGAAATAAAAATAATATTGTGGTACTGCCAAAGAGTTTGAAATTAACCCATTGTGTTACGGTAAAGGTGTAAGCAACCCAAAGATTAAGTGCACCCAGTGCCAGCAGGAATATAACCCAGATATAGGTTAGTTTACGCCATGCAGTGTCGGGCATACTGATTTCTTTTCCAATGGTACTTTTCAGAACATTTTTGCCGCACAGGTGTGAAATCAGCAGACCTGCCGACATAACCCAGAACAGGGCGGTCGGCTTCCACATAATGAAGTGCTCATTTTTTAAAATTACGGTCGCTCCGCCCAGTATGACGACCAGTAACAGACTTACCCACTGCATCGTTTGCAGGCGCCGGTATTTATACAGGCACCACACAGCCTGAATAATACCTGCTGCAATGGCTACTTCAGTGGCAAGGATAATATTTTTGGTTAAGGCATAGGTAGTAAAGAAAAGAATGACTACCATGAATTCAAATACTGCTTTCATTATCGGGAATAGATATCTTTATTTTCTGGTTAACAGGTTAATTAAGGGTATATATATGTGCCATAATACCCTGAGTTTTTACACTTGGCACGTGTTAAAGTAAGCTAATAAACAAAATTTAACTATTGTTGTATATTGGTTTCAGGCTTTCTGAATGATGATTCGTCTGAAAATGTCCACAGATAAACCGGATTTGAATGAAAGTTAAGTAAAGGATACTTGGCATTAAAGTGTCGCAAAAGCTATTATAGCGTGAGATAATATAAAAACAGGTTTAGTAAACGTTAAACACCAATTGCATTTATTTTTTAAAAGTACTTGTAAAATTTTCATAGTAAATAGGCACATACGCCTGACGGCATTGGTGCATTACCGATGAGGGTACGGGATTGAAAAACGCAAATAATTTAAAAATCATCGCATTGTCTTTATGTATGTTAGCCAGTGCACCTGCCTGGGCAGGGCTAGGTAGCTTACAAGTTAGTTCGGCACTGGGTGAACCGTTTTCAGGTAGCGTTGTGGTGACAGGGGACGAAGCTAGGGCAGCGTTAAAAGGACGTCCGGCTGTTGCAGGAGCACCATTGCAGGTACGTGTAACCGCACAAGGACAAAATGCTGTGATTCATTTGCGTTCCAGTAAACCTGTGCATGATCCGATGCTGACTTTCAGTCTTACTGCCGGTAGTCAGGGACGACAGTATACTGCGTTGCTGGATCCTCCTGAACGCAATCGCTCAGCCGGTAAAAACAGAGCAACCGGCAAACAGCACAGACCTGTACATCCTGCACCGGCACGTTCTGTAAAAGAAAAATCTGCAGCACGGGCTACTGTCGCATTACAAAACGGTCTTGCTTCCGAAAATGCGGTAGTGAAATATAATGTCGATAATAATGAAACCCTGATGGATGTTGCACGTAGGGTACGGCCGCAGGGGCTGAGTTTAGAGCAGACCATGCATGCTATACAGGTAGCCAATCCGAATGCTTTTCGTAACGGTAATCCTGATTTGATGTATCGCAATATCAGTCTGGATATTCCTTCTACTTCACAACTGAAAAAATTATCCAAAGTACCACTTAAAACAGCTGTAAAACCGGAAGTGACACAAAATACAACACCGGCAGTAACAAAAGAAAATCCCAAAGTAGCAGCTAATACCGGAGATACGGCTGCGTCGGAAGTTCAAACTAAAGAAAGCACTGTTAAAGCAGAAATATCAGCAGCGTCTTCAGTTCCTGCTCAGGCTTCAGCCACTATTCAGGCTTCAGAAGTTGCTCAGGCTTCAGCTCCTGCAGCAAGTGCGACATCAGTGGTTAAGGCTGAGCCCGTACAACCTAAAGTCAATAATACACAACCGGCAGAAGAGCCCGAAAAAGAATCTTTCCTGCCTTCATGGTGGCTTTATGCTCTGGCTGGTTTTGCCGGTGTGCTGTTAATTGCCGCGTTACTCTGGCAAAGAAGTAAAAAACAAAATAGTGCGGATGATGAGGATTATTCATCTGATGATGACGAGGATGAAGATGATGTTGTATTTAACTCTGAGCCGCCTGAGGTCCGGCAAACTGTACCTGTTCAGACTAAAACAGCGGCAGCTCCGGTGGCGGCGACTACAGCCACTGAGGCCGCAGAAGAAGATGATGACTGGTCATGGTTGAATGATGCCGGGGTGTCAGATACACCAGCTAAAGCCGATGATAAACCTGCTGCTGATGTGAAAACAGAATCTGTAGCTCTGCTTTCTGATAATAAAGCGACAGAAACAAAACAGGAAGAAACAGATACTGACTGGCTCAATTTCAATTTCACTGAAGAGGAACACACAAATGCGGCAGCTCCGGCAGCTGCTGAGCAAAATGGTGAAGATGATTTATCCTGGCTGGATCAGCTTGATGACACTGAGCAGCCGGAGGTATTGGCTTCACAAGAGCCGGTTGCAGCTGCGGCTCAGGAAAAGGTTGCAGATAATGCCGATTTGGAGTGGGTAGTTGCAGATGAGCAACAGTCTGCTGAAACACGTCAGGATACCATTCAGGTTGCACCGCAATCTGAACCTGTGGCTGCATCGGAAGACGATACGTTAAATAATCTGTCTGATTTGCAATGGGACGATGACTTCAAATTTGATGATGAAACCAAACATGAAACTTCTGCTGCGGAGCATGAAATTTCATCTATTGAGCAGACTTTAGCACCACACGATCAGCATGCATTTGCAGCAGAAGATGATGCTATTTCCACAGATATTGATTGGGATTCATTAGGAATAAGTGATGATGATTCAGTAGTTCAGCCTGTTGTATCCCCTGTTGCCGCTGATGAAGATGCAACAGATATTTCAGCCTTGGATTTTGCTCTGGAAGAGAATAAATCTGAACCGGCACCAGCTGTTAATGCAACTTCTGCACCAACAGGACCGATCTCTTCATTTGCCACCGGTGATGGTGGGCAGGACTGGCTGGAACAATCAGCCGAACCTGAGCAGGTTGATAAACCTCTGACTCCTGAACAGCAGGCTATTCCATTACAAGCCAAGCTGGAACTGGCAAAAATGTATCTGGAAATGGATGATGCAGTTACTGCTCGTCAGACGTTGCGTGAATTGGTTGATGAAGCTAATGGCACGATACTGGCAGAGGCACAAAATCTGTTACAGCAATTAGGTGGCTAATTCTCCTTGCTTAGGTTGAATTGTCAGCTGTATTAATTTCTGTATTTGAACACTAAATAGCCGAATTCTGTTTATGGAATTTGGCTATTTTATTTGTTGTAAATTTGCCGTATTTTTTAATATATTACTCACATAAGTTTCTGTTATTAATTGATTTTGTTTTGGTTTATAAGTTTGCTTTTAAGGTGTATCAGCTTATGAAACAAGCTGAATGTAACTGTTAAGAAATAAAGAAGTGGTGCGTAATGGCGTGCAGAAACGGGCATTGCAGCCAGATAAAATCATTCTGAACTAATATATATTCTGATTTGACTGGCCTATTAATAATGTAAGCGAGTCTATTATCAGGCAATTTTTTATTGTTGCTTTGCAATGAGCAATTACATAGGTTTCAAATATGAAGGCGGTTAACGGCTATGCGATAATAATGAATGTGGTTGATGTGATTTATTTGGATTAGAAACAGGCATGGTTGCTAACAGAGAAGAAAATCAGGTGATTACGCATGAAGGTGGTTTGCCTGTACAGCGCTGGGCATTAACTCTGGCTTATGATGGGCGTGCCTTTCATGGCTGGCAAAAGCAGCCGGATGGTTTGTATACTATTCAGTCGGTTCTGGAAGATGCTTTGAGTTCCATTGCCGCTGAACAAATCAATGTTGTGGTAGCAGGACGTACCGATGCCGGTGTTCATGCAACGGGGCAGGTGGTACATTTTGATACGTGTGCGCTGCGAAGTGCCGAAGCATGGTTGCGCGGTACGAATACAGCGATGGATAAAAATATTCGTATTATCAAAGCACAACCGGTAGCCGCTGAATTTCACGCCCGTTTTGACGCATTCGGGCGGCGTTATCGTTATATGCTTGAATCCAGCCGAGTACGTATGCCGCAACTGCGTGGTCGTGTTGGTTGGACTCACTATCCGTTGAATATGGCGCTAATGCGTGAAGCTGCGGCAATGCTGGTGGGAGAACATGATTTTTCCAGCTTCCGCTCCAGTGACTGTCAGGCTAAATCACCAGTAAAAACCTTATATAAATTAGACCTTGTCGGCAGCCCGGAATTAATGGCGATCGATTTTTATGGTAGTGCGTTTTTACACAATATGGTACGTAATATTGTTGGTGCTTTGGTGTATGTGGGTGCAGGTAAATTGAGTGTGGCCGGTTTTGCTCAGTTGCTGGCAGCTAGAAGCCGGCGGCTGGCACCGCCAACATTTATGCCGGACGGATTATATCTGACCGGTATTGATTATCCGCAGCACTGGGGTGTGGAAACAGCTGCTTTACCGGTATGGCTGTGGCCATATCTGGATTAATGCCAATATTGCGGGCAAGTTTGAAAAGGGGTCGAGGATGAAAATTCGAAGCAAGATTTGCGGGATGACCCGCGCTGAAGATGCAATGCTCGCTGCCCGGCTTGGGGCAGATGCAATTGGACTGATATTTTTTTCTGACAGTAAACGCTGTGTCTCTATTGAGCAGGCGCAGGCAATTACTCAGTGTATACCCCCGTTTGTAACAGTAATCGGGTTGTTTGTTAATGCTGCTACAACTGAAGTACAGGAAGTGCTGAGGCATGTGCCTCTGGATGTACTGCAATTTCACGGGGATGAAAATGCTGAATTCTGCCGTCAGTTTCAGCGTCCGTATATTAAGGCAATAAGAGTAGGTGAAACAGCTGATATTGAAGCTGCGGCAGCTACATATACAGATGCCCGTGCTTTGCTGTTTGATGCAGCTGTTGCCGGGCAGTATGGCGGTACAGGTCAGACTTTTGACTGGCAGATGCTGCCAGACAGGCTGGATATTCCATGGATACTTTCTGGTGGTCTGAAACCGGAAAATATTGCTTTGGCTATCAGACAAAGCAAAGCTATGGCTATTGATGTATCCAGTGGTGTGGAAGCATTGCCCGGAATTAAAGATGAGCAAAAAATGCGGGCTCTGATGGCGGCTGTTAATCAGTTTTCTGAATAAGTAATAATCTGATTTTATAATAAAAAATAAGAATTTTTATGCGGTATTTATTATTATGGCATAGAAACTGAAAGCAATATCCGCAAGCCTGAATTTTATTCAGTTTATTACTGAGCAATAAAAATATATTTATAAGGTAAGTGCGGTTCTGGTTTTGAAGATGAAAAGCCAGAGAGTGAAATCATCCTGTTTGAATATTATTTTTGTACTCAAACCAATATGGCTGAAATGATTGAGCTTGTGGATATTCTGGTGCTGAAACTGGCTATTTTACGTTCTATTGACAGATCATCATAACAGACCCGATAAAAAATAATACTAACCAGTACGACTGATTTATATTTCTGTTTTAAAACAGAAATATAGAAGAAAATTTTGCATTGTGATTCTATTTTTCCAGATTTTTATTGGAAGTAATGTCTTGATGTTGGTGTTAGATTATCAGACAGCCGATATTGGTTTTATTAAGATTTTTTTAAATTAATGACAGCTATATCAATAAGCATATAATTAAATTCATGTTGTTATTTTAAGCAGCTCTTATTTATGAAATTAATAACCTGCATTTTTTATTGGCACAGAAGCAGAACTCTTTTATTTATTCCGGATTAAGTATGGATAACGGGATAATGGATTTAAAAGGTGATAATATGGCCGGATAGTTTTACTTTGCGGGTAAATTGTCGCTCAATGGAAAAAAATATGGAAAATTATCACTATCCTGACGAACAGGGTTTTTTTGGTGAGCACGGCGGGCTGTTTGTATCGGAAACACTGATTGCAGCTTTGGCTGAATTAAAACAGGTTTATTATGAAGCGAAAGCTGATCCGGCATTCTGGGCACAGTATCATAAGGATTTAAAATATTATGTAGGCCGTCCCAGTCCGGTTTACCATGCACGGCGCTTGTCTGACTATCTGGGCGGAGCGCAGATTTATCTGAAACGGGAAGATTTAAATCATACCGGTGCACATAAAATTAACAACACGATTGGTCAGGCTTTGCTTGCACAGCGAATGGGTAAAAAGCGCGTTATCGCTGAAACCGGTGCTGGTCAGCATGGTGTGGCCTCTGCTACGGTAGCCGCGCGTTTTGGTCTGGAATGTACGGTATTTATGGGTACTGAGGATATCCGCCGTCAGGCACCGAATGTGTACCGGATGAAACTGCTTGGTGCTCAGGTGGTTGGGGTGAATTCCGGCTCATGTACGCTGAAAGATGCTATGAATGAAGCATTGCGTGAGTGGGTGGCACGGGTAGATGATACCTATTATATTATTGGTACCTCAGCCGGTCCGATGCCTTATCCGGAAATGGTGCGAGATTTTCAGTGTGTTATCGGAAATGAAGCAATACAGCAGATGCAGGAAGCCATCGGTCGTCAGCCTGATGTAGCAGTAGCCTGTGTCGGCGGCGGTTCGAATGCGATTGGTCTGTTTTATCCTTATATCAATATGACTGAAACTCGTCTGGTAGGGGTTGAGGCAGGTGGTCTGGGCTTATCCGGCTCTCAGCATGCCGCACCTATCAGCTCGCACAGCCCGATGGGGGTATTGCACGGATTCCGGGGTTATCTGATGCAGGACGAAAACGGACAGGTGATGAATACTCATTCTGTTTCCGCCGGTCTGGATTATCCCGGTGTGGGTCCGGAGCATGGTCTGCTGCATGATATTGGCCGGGTAGAGTACGAAGCCATGGGTGATGAAGCTGCTATGGAAGCGTTTCATTTACTGTGTCATGAGGAAGGTATTATTCCTGCACTTGAATCCAGCCATGCGCTGGCATGGGCAGTAGCCAATGCACCGAAAATGAGTCCGGATGAAGTCATTCTGGTGAATCTGTCCGGTCGGGGGGACAAAGATATTAATACGGTTGCCCGGCTAGACGGAATTAGTTTGTAGTAAATATTTGTTGTATGTATGAATAAGAGTATTAAACTGTCTTCCGGTCAGATTTTTATGATGGCTCTGGCCATCGGTCTGGCCGTAGCCAGTAATTATTTTGTCTTTCCGCTGATAGAAGTAACTGCACGCTATTTTGGTATGAATGTTGCCAGTAGCGGCATGCTGATTACGCTGACGCAGCTTGCTTATGCGCTGGGGCTGATTTTTCTGGTACCGCTGGGTGATTTGCTTGATAACAAAAAGCTGATTGTATCGCTGTATGTTGTTGTAGGTATCAGTGCGCTGCTGATAGCATTTGCTCCTGATTTATGGCTGTTTATTGCCGGTCTGGTGATGGTCGGCGCCTTTTGTACCGTGGCTCAGGTGCTGATGCCGCTGGCCGCCAGTCTGTCGGAACCCGAACAGCGCGGGCGGGTAATCGGTACGCTGATGAGCGGGCTGTTACTGGGTATTCTGTTGTCACGTACTTTTTCCGGTATGGTTGCCCATTGGTGGGGCTGGCGTACGGTATATATGCTCGGTGCGGCAATGTTGCTGTTAATGGCACTGATTTTGCAATGCAAACTGCCTCATGTACAGCGTGAACACAGTACTCTGGGTTACTGGAAAACGCTGGTATCGGTTTGGTCGTTATTATGGCGTACACCGTTATTGCGGCAGCGTGGTGTGCTCGGGGCGCTGGATTTCTGTTTATTTTCAGTGTTGTGGACACCATTGACGTTATTGCTCAGCCATGCACCTTATCATTTCAGTTTGAGTACAATTGGTTTATTTGGTTTATTTGGTGCGCTGGGGATTTTTGGTTCCAATGTAGGGGGCTGGGCTGCGGATAAAGGCCACACTTATGCGATGACAATAGTTTGTGCCTTACTGTTTTTGCTTAGCTGGTCACTATTGTATGCCGGAGGGGTGCATTTATGGGCATTGATCGGCGGGGTAATTTTGCTGGATTTTGCGATTCAGGCATTACATATCAGTAACCAGTCGCTGATTTATCGTTCTGATCCGGCGCTCAAAGGCCGGATTACTTCCGGTTATATGAGTATGTATTTTATCGGTGGTGTACTCGGTTCACTTGCTTCTGCTATGGCTTATGCACATTATGGCTGGAACGGGGTTTCGTTGCTGGGCGGAGGAGTGGCAACGCTGATTTTGCTGTGTGCACTATTCTTTAAATGTGAACGTATATCTTAAATCTGTGCTGCTGAACTGATCTGGCTGCCGGCTGGTGACGGATTAGTTTCTGTGGTTGGTAATAATTATTATTGTGAATAGGATTATTTATGTCTAATCATGCTGTGATGACAGTGATTGGTAAAGACCGTATTGGTATAGTTGCTGAGGTAGCCACGCTGCTGGCAGAGCATCAGGTTAGTATTGTGAATATCAGTCAGCAGTTAATGGATGATTATTTCACTATGATTATTCTGCTGGATGCGGAAAAATGTACTTTACCACGCTTAGAGTTCAGTAAATTTCTGGATAGTGAAGGCGAAAAACGGGGATTGCACATCCGTGTGCAGGATGAAGCATTGTTTAATGCCATGCACCGGATTTAGGAGTTATTTATGTCTTTTTCTATTCAGAATAATGAAATTCTGGAAACTGTACGAATGGTATCTGACCAGCATTTCGATGTGCGTACGATAACTATTGGCATTGATTTGCATGATTGTATTGATACAGATATCAAGCGCCTGAATGAAAAAATTTATGCCAAGATTACCCGTGTCGGTAAAAATCTGGTACAGACGGCAACTGAGCTGTCGGCTAAATATGGTGTACCAATTGTAAATCAGCGCGTTGCTGTCACACCTATTGCTCAGATTGGGGCTGCTACCGGTGCTGATTCTTATGTATCGATAGCACAGATACTGGACAAAGCGGCAAAAGCCATTGGTATTTCGTTTATCGGCGGCTTTTCTGCATTAGTGCACAAAGGAATGAGTGCTGCTGATGAGATATTAATCCGATCAATTCCTGAAGCTATGGCCTGCACAGATGTCGTATGCAGCTCGGTAAATATCGGTTCTACCCGTGCCGGCATTAATATGGATGCTGTACGGCTGATGGGGGAAACCATCCGCCAGACTGCGGCAATCACGCCAGAAGGTTTTGGCTGTGCCAAGCTGGTAGTTTTTTGTAATGCGGTAGAAGATAATCCGTTTATGGCCGGTGCCTTTCATGGTGCGGGAGAAGCAGACTGCGTCATTAATGTCGGCGTATCCGGACCGGGCGTGGTATGTGCTGCGTTGCAGAATACACAAGGGCTGTCCCTGACTGAAGTTGCCGAGCTGGTGAAAAAAACCGCATTCAAGATTACTCGCGTGGGTGAACTGATCGGCCATGAAGCCAGTAAAATGCTGGGTATTCCGTTCGGTATTCTGGATTTGTCTCTGGCACCTACTCCGGCAGTGGGGGACAGTGTTGCCCGGATTCTGGAAGCGATGGGGCTGAGTGTCTGCGGAACGCACGGCACGACTGCGGCACTGGCATTACTGAATGATGCTGTGAAAAAGGGCGGTATGATGGCTTCAAGCGCAGTAGGCGGACTAAGCGGTGCGTTTATTCCGGTATCTGAAGATGAAGGTATGATAGCAGCGGTAGAAGCCGGTGTGCTGACTCTGGATAAACTGGAAGCTATGACGGCGGTGTGTTCGGTCGGATTGGATATGATTGCTGTGCCGGGCGACACTCCGGCCAGTACATTGGCGGGAATTATTGCTGATGAAGCCGCTATCGGCCTGATTAATAGTAAAACTACAGCCGTGCGGGTGATTCCGGTTACCGGTAAGGATGTCGGTGATTACGTAGAGTTTGGCGGTTTACTCGGTCGAGCTCCGGTTATGCCGGTGAAATCCGGTTCCTGTGAGGTATTTATTAATCGTGGCGGACGAGTACCGGCACCGGTGCAGTCAATGAAAAATTAAGGAATGTGCTGTACCGCATGGTATGATGCAGGCTATGATAATCAGCACTGGCAGTGTTGCAGGCAGATAAAATCTGGCTGTCCGCAGGGAGCGGCAGAATGATGGCTGGCTGAATCAATATACTGCTAAAGTGTTCGGAAATGAGTTGAGAACATAATGAGTAGAATTCAACATACGTTTGAGCAGCTGCATGGACGGACTGCTCTGGTATCGTATATCACTTGTGGTAATCCGGATCTGGCTACAACAGTACAGCTGATGAAAACGCTGGTAGCCAATGGTACAGATATTATTGAACTGGGTGTGCCTTTCTCTGATCCGATGGCCGACGGGCCGGTGATTCAGTCAGCTGCCGAGCGTGCTTTACGCCAGAATGTGTCTCTGAATGATATATTTCAGGTGGTCAGACAGTTCCGGCAGGAAAATCAGACGACACCAGTGGTGCTCATGGGTTATCTGAATCCGGTTTATCATATGGGTTATGAACGTTTTGCCAGTGCTGCTGCGCAGGCTGGTGCGGATGGTGTGCTGACTGTAGACTGTCCGGCCGAAACAATTGATGATTTGCATGAGCAGCTCAGGAAATACGGGCTGGACTGCATTTTTCTGATTGCCCCTACTACCACTGATGAGCGGATTAAACTGATTGGCAGTAAGGCCAGTGGTTTTGTTTACTATGTATCACTTAAGGGAGTGACCGGTTCATCGCAGTTGGATACGGCCGAAGTTTCGCGTAAAATTGATCATTTACGCCAGTTTATACAGGTGCCTATCGGTGTGGGTTTTGGTATTCGCGATGCCGACAGTGCCCGCCGTATCGGAGCAGTAGCGGATGCCGTAATCGTTGGCAGCCGCTTTGTGCAGACAATAGCCGAGCATATTGGTCATGAGGCCGAAGCTCTGGCTCCTGTTGTCGCCGAGCTCAGACAAGCTCTGGAATAATCTGTGTAACATCCTAATTCTGTATGGCAGCCTGTTCCGGCTGCCGGCAATAACCGGGAATAAAAGAATGAGTTGGTTAGATAAAATCCTGCCGCCTAAGATTAAAAAAGATGCAGCGGTTAAATCCGCAGGTATCCCTGAGGGATTGTGGCAGAAATGTCCGTCCTGTGCGGCAACTTTATATGCCACGGATTTGAAAAAGAATATGGAAGTGTGCCCGAAGTGCGGATATCATAATCCGGTGTCAGCACGGGAACGTATCAGTATGATGCTGGATGAAACCAAACAGTATGAAATTGGTAAAGACATCAAACCAGTTGATATTCTCAAATTCCGTGACAGCAAGAAATATACTGACCGCTTAAGTGCTGCCCGTAAGCTGACGCAGGAAGATGATGCGCTGCTGGTGGTACGCGGAACCATGAATGGTGTACCTGTGGTTGTGGCCGCTTTTGAATTCAATTTTATCGGCGGTTCAATGGGTTCTGTTGTGGGTGAGCGCTTTGTTCGCGGTGTACGTGAGGCGGTAAAACATAACTGCACCTTTATCTGTGTGGCCGCTTCTGGTGGTGCACGCATGCAAGAAGGTCTCAATTCATTAATGCAAATGGCTAAAACCTGTGCTTCATTACATTTGCTTGCTGATAAATCACTGCCTTTTATATCAGTATTAACCAATCCGACTATGGGCGGTGTGTCGGCCAGCTTTGCGTTTATCGGTGATGTTGTTCTGGCTGAACCGAATGCTCTGGTTGGATTTGCCGGTCCGCGGGTGATTGAACAAACTGTACGTGAAACTTTACCGGAAGGCTTCCAGCGTTCGGAGTTTTTACTGGATAAAGGGGCAATCGATCAGATTGTTGACCGGCGTGAATTAAAAGATCGAATTGTTCGACTGATTGGTTTGTTACGCTCAGAAGTCAGTGCGGATGCCGCCTGACACAGTTTGTATCTGTATAATCGAATAATGGTTATAGCAATGCCCTGATATATTTTTCAGGGCATTTTTATTGATAGAGACTAAAAGGATACATCAGTTAATTTTGAGCTATGCCTGTAATTGTGCCAGTAATACTGGTACATGGCTGCGAGCAATATCTTTGGCCGCCGTAAGCAGCCATAGTTGCTGATGCTGCTCATGCAGTTGCTTCAGTGTGCGCAATGCCTCCTGTTGTTGTGGCAGGCTGAGTTCCTGCTGATACAGCCGGCAAAATTCCTGATAATGATTTTCAGGATTCTGGTGCAGCCATTTTCTGAGCGGGCCGGACGGGGCAACAGCTTTAATCCACTCAACTCCGCTTAGTCTGATTTTACTGATACCGCGTGGCCACAGGCGGTCTATTAATACTGCCGGCTGCTGATGCTGATAGGTATATACACGCTGAACGTTATACATGGCGATTGAGCTTAACTATAATAAATTATCAATCATAAATTTTTAATAATTGTATCGGCAGGCATGTTGGTAAACCCGTAACTACATATGTTTGCTGATGTAGTATTAAAATAGTATGATTTATTTTAATCAGTATGGTGATTGTAATGTAATGGGCAGTATTATTATGAAAAAATATAAAAAAGCAGCCGGTACGGCTGCTTTTGACTATAGGTATGGATGATAATTATTTCTGATTTTTGCTCAGTTCCTGCTCCAGATCATTTTTACGCATTAGCCCGGAAATGGTTTTGCCATTCGGGAAAACTAAAGTCGGTGTACCATCAATACCAAATTTATTGCCCAGCTTCATAGTGTCTGCTACAGGGTTGTCACAATTGGCCACAGCAGCCGGCTCTTTCCCATTGCGCATCCACTCGGTCCATGCGGTTGTACGATCTTTCTGACACCATATCTGTACAGCCTTTTTCTGTGCGTTCGGATGCAGATCAGGCACCGGCATCAGGAAAGTATAGATGGTAATATTGTCAATCTGGGCAATTTCTTCTTCAAGTTTTTTGCAGAACGGGCAGTCAGGATCGGAGAATACAGCCAGTACTCGCTGTCCGTTACCGCGAACTTCTTTAATTGCCTTATCTAAAGGCAATTCTTTAAAGTCTATTTTTGACAAGTCGCTGACACGCAGTTCAGTCAGATTTTTCTGATGTTCCAGATCAATTAAATTACCAATCATAATATAGCTGGCATTTTCGTCGGTATAGATAATCTGATTACCGGTAATTACTACTTCATAAATACCTTGTAACGGCGTGGTATAAACACCTTGAATATTTAATTCAGCACCCTTGAGCATTTTGCGCATTTTGCTGGCCAGATTGGTACTTATTTTTTTACTGATATCTGCATTAGCAGGATTTCCGGATTCAGCCACATTTTTAGCAGACACAGAGGTTGTGGTACCAGAGGCTGAACTTGCTGCAGAATCAGCATTGTGTACAGGAGTGCCGTCGCAGGATGTGATTAATGGTATGGTCAGCAAAGGAGCAAGCCATTGCCATAAGTAAGATTTTTTCATATTAGAATTCTTTTGTTGTTTGTTAATCAATTATTGTGGATTCATATGTTGTTATTATGCCTAAAATGAGAAAAGCATAAAAGTGTTTAAGTAGAAAATTCTGCTGTTTTGCCACCAAACAGAATGAAACAGGCAGAACTGAAAAGTTGCTGCATGAATACAACGGAATCTGTGGTCTATATAATCTGTTTTTTATCTTAGACCTGTCTGGCTACTTGTTAGTATAAAGCAATCATGTGCAAAGTGTAATAGTGTTTTGCGATTAAACGGCTAGCGCAGGCAATGGCTTCATGCCACAATACTTAATCCGATAATTAATGTGAATTCTTGCTATGACTCCGATTTTGGCTTTCGACATAGAAACTGTGCCGGATGTAGCCGGCATTCGTATTCTGAATCATTTGCCGGCAGAGGTCAGTGATGCTGATGTGGTGGAATTTGCCTTGCAGCAGCGACGAGCCAAAAACGGTAACGATTTTATACAGCTGCATTTGCAGCAGGTAGTGGCTATTTCCTGCTGTATGCGCTGGGGCGCAGATAAAATTCATGTGGGTAGTATCGGAACGCCGGAAGACAGCGAAGAAACTTTAATTGCGCGTTTTTTTGAGCTGATTGAAACCCATACACCTCAGCTGGTGAGCTGGAACGGTGGCGGCTTTGATTTACCAGTATTACATTATCGTGCTTTGATTTATGGCATCAGTGCGGCACGCTACTGGGATATGGGCGAGGGTGATTTTGGTGACAGTCGTGATTTTAAGTGGAATAACTATATCAGCCGCTATCATGCACGCCATTGTGACTTAATGGATTTACTGGCTTTATATCAGTCCCGTGCTTGTGTACCTCTGGATGATATGGCCAAACTATGCGGCTTTCCGGGAAAGCTGGGTATGGACGGTAGTAAAGTCTGGGCAGCTTATCAGCAGGGCGAACTTGCACAGATCAGACATTATTGCGAAACCGATGCAGCCAATACTTATTTAATGTATCTGCGCTTTAATCTGTTACGCGGTTTCCTGGATGCAGACGAATATGAGCAGGAAATCCGTTGTCTTAAAGGTTATCTGAGTACGCAACAGGCAGCACACTGGCAGGAATTTCTGAGTGCATGGGGCAGATCGGTCTGATTATCAAAATAAATAAGCCGAAAACTGAAATGATGATTTGTATGAGATGTTTTCTGAGATGAATATGCGCAGGCTGGTGCTGGTCGGCGTGGGGCTGATTGGCGGTTCGCTGGCACTGGATTTAAAACGTGCCGGACTGGTTGCTGAAGTAGCCGGCATTGATATCGATGCCGATAATCTGACTCGTGCACTGGAACGGCGGGTAGTTGATTATACCTATACGCAGATTAATGCAGAGAGTGTGGCAGAAGCCGATATGGTGCTGATAGCCACTCCGGTGAATACTTTACCGGCAATTTGCCGTCAGCTGGTTCCCTATTTATCTGAGCATTGTATTGTTACTGATGTGGGCAGTACCAAGCAGCTGGCATTAAAGGCCTTTGCTGCTGAATTATCGCATCATTATCCGCGCTGTGTGGCCGCTCACCCGATTGCCGGTTCAGACCGGCATGGTGCACTGGCGGCGCAGTTTGGTTTATTTGCCGGAAAAAAATGTATTGTTTGCGCTCATGAACAGCAGGACGAAGCTGCATTACATACAGTTGTTGCTATGTGGCAGGCTGTACAGGCGCAGATTTATCATCTGGATGCGGCGCGACATGATGCAATTTTTGCTGCTGTCAGTCATTTACCACATATGCTGGCTTATGCATATGTACACCAGTTGGCCGAAGCAGCAAATGCCGAAGAATTGTTGCAATTTGCCGGCAGCGGTTTTCGGGATTTCACCCGCATTGCAGCCAGTAATCCGCAGATTTGGACAGATATCTGTCTGGCTAATCGTCAGGTACTGGCTGGTTTACTCCAGCAGCAGCAGCATGAACTGGCATATTTACAGGACTGTCTGCAACAAGGGGATGCACAAAAATTGACTGCTTTTTTTGCAAAAGCACAGAAAATACGCGAAGACTGGAATAATTAGTATTCCGGCAACCGAAGTCTGTGGTAAGTATGCCTGATGACTATATTGTTCAGGCTAAGTTATGGTTAGATATAATGTTTTTGGGGATTGTTTCCTGAGAAAGATATGTGCAGTTAATGAATTTTGCGGTATTTTTAAATAAAATAACTATATTTTGTCGAATTAATACAAAATATGACTTGCTATGCATGCGTAGTTGAGGCATAATTCGCTTCGTTAAATCAGCTCCTAGTTGGTTTAACAGTTTCTCCTCTATTTCTCCTTTGTAGACTTGGCGCACACTTAATCGTGTGCGCATTTTTTTATTCTTTTTTCTTTATGCTAATGGAATTTTAAAGCTGATGGTCTGTATTAGTATTTTTTTGATGGCTGAGTAAATAAATATAGTCTGATGTGTAGTTGCTTTCAGCTTCGGTGACAGAATTGCTCATTACGCCCTGAGTAAGTGAATTTGCCAGACGGATACTGGTAATCAAAGGTATTCGGTGCTGTCATGCAAATAGAATTAATGCTAGGATAAATTCTTTTGACCAATTTAGTCATTAGATGACTGGTTTGATTGTTTCTGAAGGTACTTTGATATGGACGCTAAAATCTCTGGTGAAAGTAATCTGCAAATTTTGCTGCAATCTGCTTCTCCGCAGCATAATCCGGGCAAATATGTATTTTGTACTCTACAGCAACCTGCACCAGCATTACTGACTGCTGCTGTGGCGATTATGCAGGAAAACGAAGGTACTACGCTGGTTTTACCGCAGGCAGTTGCTGATGAGTATCAGCTGAATTATGAATATATTGCTGGCTGGATTACATTAATGGTGCATTCTTCGCTGGCAGCTGTCGGGCTGACAGCTGCTTTTGCGCATGCACTGGCACAACAGAATATCAGTTGTAACGTTATAGCCGGTTATTATCATGATCATATTTTTGTATCTGATGATGATGTGCAGCAGGCTTTGGTTATTCTGAATAATCTGGGTCAGGCATCATAGTCAGCTTATGCAATAGATAAAACTATGAATGATGATGTTCAATAACAGTGCTGGTGGTTTTGTTGAGCGGAGAAAGAATATAATTTTGATTGTTTTTATGCTTTGCTGAAACCAAGTACAGGTATTCAGGAGCTTATCAGTACGTAACCAAGCTGCGTAGCTGTAACACTGACTTGCATTCGTTCTTTTAACGTAGGGAGTGTTTTTAATGTTTGGGCAGCAATCGTATCGACCCATTGATGCCATTCGGCATTAATTTTAGGATGATCATTCCAAAAGGGGGTGTCGCCAGAGACTAAAGGTTGTAATGCCTGACTCACTGTTGATGGATTTGGAAAATGTTGCATAGCCACTTCTGCTGTGTTTGCAAGTGTTGTTTGTACAAAAGTTAGCATAAACACTAAAGCCGTAAACTTGAATTTTATTTGTGATCCTTTTTATCTATATGAGATTGATTAAGCAAGGTTGCCTGTTGCTTTTTTATATAAACTAAAACACAAGGCGGTAATGATGGCACCCATAATACAAATAATCGTGGCCGTGATAAAAATGCCACTAAACCCTAATTGGTCAAAGGTCATTCCACCAACACCAGCCGCTAAACCAATGGAAAATTGAATCGCGGCAACCGATAATCCACCAACCAGTTCAGCTTTATCAGCAAGTGTTCGAGTGATCCACGTTGACCAACCAACAGGGATAAATCCAAACACAAATCCCCAAGCAATCACTAATGTAGTATCCATAGTCACATTATCAGAACTTAAAAACCTATATTTAATAAATAAGAGCATGGCTATAGCGGCTAAAACTAAATGAATGGCGATCATCACAGGTCTAAAAAATCGGCCAAGTAGTAAACCCGCAACAAAGGTTCCGATGCAATTAGCGATACCAAACACCAATAAAATAAGGGTTAATGGACCGGCTTGTAGTGCTAAATTGTGCTCTAAAAACGGTCGCAGATAAGTAAAAAAGAAGTGATAACCTCCATAACTAAAAATTGTCCCGATAATGCCAAGAAAACACCAACTTTGCTTAAATAGGGCAAACATATTTTTAAAATTACTGCTTTCACGCGGCGGTAAAGATGGTAGGGTAAGCCGTTGCCAAACTAGCGCGATAAAACTTAATGCCGCAGCAATAAAAAACACATTACGCCAACCGACTAAATGACCTAAATAACTGGCAAGAGGCAGTGAAATAATCGTTGCAACCGACACTCCGGCATAGACAATACTTAATGCTCGAGGAATATCTTTACTCGGCGCTAATTGTAATACTACAGCAGATGCCATTGACCAAAATCCGCCAACACAAATCCCTAATAGCGCTCGACCAATCAGCATAATGAAATAATTAGGTGCAACAGCAATGAACAAATTGGATAATACTAATAAAATAGAAAAAGTGAGTAATACTACTCGACGATTAATATTTTGGGTCATGGGTGCGAGAACCAAACTGGTGACTACCGCAAAAATCCCCACCATTGTGACGCTTTGGCCTGCTTGACCTTCAGTAATATTGAAATCTTGTGCGATAGGTGTTAATAAGCTAACGGGAATAAATTCCGCGGTAATCAAACTTGTTACCCCAATAAATAGCGAGAATATTGCTCCCCAATACGCCGTAGTTGGGGAATTTAATGTGTTATCTGACATGGTTAATCCCATTATTATATTAAAGACGAATGAATTGAATGGGTCATAGTCTAAATAGCAGCTAAAGATATGTAAATTACTTATATTTTATGGTTATTTATGCCTTAAAAGCATGGGTATAAGCTGTATTTAATGTCATTAATATCAATAAAAAGAAGTTATAAGAATAAGCTCAGCAAAATAGGAGAATCATTTTGCTCACTTCTATATTCAGAGGGATTTATTGAGAAAAAGCCTGTTTCATTCGCTGTAAACCGATTTCAGCTGCTTTTGAAAAAATTTGATAACGTTTCCAAACTATGTGAATATCAACCGTTAATTGTGGCTCTAAAGGTTTAAAACAAAGATGACTATTACCAGTCGTGTTAATCAGCTTATCAATACTTAATGCATAACCCATGTTTTTTTCAACCATAAGTGAGGCATTGTAAAGTAGGTTATATGAGCCAATCACATTGAGTTTATCTAAATCACGTTTTAACCAGCGCGTAATTCGGATATCGACTTCTTTCTGTTTAGAGATAATAAGTGGCAAGCTCCATAAATCGCTAGGTCTAATCACATCTTGATGCGCAAGTGGACTATCTTTACGCATTAATACTCCCCAAGTATCTTTTTCGGGCAATAGTAACGACTCATATTTGCTAATATTTTCCACACCAATTAATAATCCAAAATCGAGTAAGCCTTTATCGATACGTTCTGTTACTTCATCAGCATCACCACTATAAATATGCACATGAATTTGCGGATAGTCATGTTGTAATGCCTTAACAACCTCAGCAATTAATCCCATGGCATGGGTTTCACCACAGCCAATATAGATATCGCCACTGATTTCCTCAGCTGAAGTTTGAAACTCTAATTCAGTTTTTTGCACTAATTCTAAAATTTCTTCAGCACGTTTGCGTAAACGCATACCTTCATCGGTTAAGGTAATTTTACGACTGCCTCGAATAAATAAGGTTTTACCCAATTCTTGCTCTAATTCAGCCAGTTGACGAGATAATGTTGGCTGAGTCAGATGTAAATACTCAGCAGCCGCAGTGATACTTTCCTCTCTAGCAAGAGCTAAAAAATAACGTAATACTTTAATATCCAAAATGACCTCACATACAACTATTTTTTATGCTTAAAAAGTATAACAATAATTAAATTATAGGAAAGAGGCATGTTGTTTTTATGTACAGTTCGAATGTAGAGTTATGTATAGTTAAAATGTAGACCATACATATAATTTTACCGGTCAGTAAAAAATAACCATGCTAAGTGTTAACGCTACTATAGTTATCTTTTTGTATTTAAAAACAGAGGTTTTTGCTAAATAAACAGAACAGAGCAGACAATTTATTGTCTGCCCTGTGGTTCAGGATAAGTAATTAATGGTGATGCGGAAAATCTGCCGGTAATTCGCTGGCCGGACAGTTAATAACATTTTCATCATTTTCGCCGCAATCTTCAATAAAAGTAATGGTAGCAAATTCGTCAATAACTTCTGTCGGATAAACCGGGCCCGCTTCACGATAAGCTTCCATTTGTGCAATATGCTCGTTCTGGAAACAAACAGTATGTTCGGGATTATTCATTACCCAGCGCGGGAAGAAGATGGTGCCGTGAAATAATTTGTCTTCCAGATTGATAATCAGGCTGACATCTGTACCGGTAGGTTCTGTCCATGAAATTTTATATACGCCGGCTGCTACGCGTACCAGATAAACTTTCTGATCTTTTACCCAGCGGTTACCCACCAGACCGCTATGAATACGATAATCGATGGTAGTGGCATTTTTAACATAAACTTCGTAGTTCCAGCCATTGTCGTAGGTATAAACCAGATGTTTACCAAGAATGTTACTTAAATCGGCAGTATTAAATGCAGGCATTTTTTCACCTTTTGAATTGAAATTAATCTGAATAAAAACAAATAAAGTGTAAACCTGTATTTATCTGATGAATAACGCTAATATTGGTTTAAACCGTTCCAAAATTTCGATTGATTAAGTAATGAAAACAACGCTGGAGCAATGGCAGTTATTGCAGGCCGTAGTCAGTTACGGCAGTTTTGCCCGTGCTGCTGAAGCTTTTAATCGCAGCCAGTCTTCGCTAAGTTATCAGCTGACGCTGATGCAGGAGCGTCTGGGGGTAACGCTATTAACTATTGTCGGCCGGCGTGCAGAACTGACAGCATCCGGACAGCAGTTGCTGGCACAGGCATTACCACTGTTGCAGGGATTTGAAGCACTGGAAAATCGTTCACGGGCTCTGAAACGCGGAGAGCGGGCAAGGTTAGACTTGGTAGTAGACAGTATTTTTCCTAAAGATCGCCTGTTTTCAGCATTGCGCTGTTTTCAGCAGGCTTATCCGTCTACTCAGATACATCTCACAGAGGTATTGCGCAGTGAAAGTTGTACTGTTTTACAACAGCGGCAGGCGGATGTTTATATTATCACCCCAAGTGCTGAGATGATGAGGCAGGGTAAGTTATTGCTGGAGGTGAATTTTGTAGCAGTTGTGCGGCATTCGCACCCTTTACTGGATTTACCGGCACCATTGAGTCAGGATGTTCTGATGCGTTATCCGCTGATTGAAATTGTTAGTCGTGAACAACAGCAACTGCCTTACAGGCAGATTACTGCATCTGAAAACTGGACATTCACCACGATTGAAACAGCTATTGAGGCAGTCAGTCAGGGGGTGGGTTATGGCTGGCTGCCGGAAGAACGGATTAAAAATCAACTGGCCTGCGGAGAATTAAAATTATTGCCATTGCGCCAGGGTATGCGCCGTGCAACACCGGTTTATTTATTTCTCAATCAAGATGAAGAACAGCTGGATGATGAAACTGCATTGCTGGTAAAGTATATTCAGGATGCTGAATTAGTATAAGCATCAAATATTAATGAAATTATGATCTTCTTTGCAGTTTATTAGAATCGCTAAATTGCCAAAAAATGACTGAATTTGCTTTGTAGTGAAAGACATATATTTGGCTGAAATTGATTACAAATAATTTTTGTTACTATAAATCAAGTTTTTCTCAATTAGCCATAGGTAATAACGAAAGGTAGAGTTAGCAATGGATGAAACATTGCTTTTATTTTTCGACGTGATGAAGATTACAATTTGAAAAAAACTTATTGGCAAAATCCAAAAATTCGAAAATAAAGTTTAATGATGATGACTAATTAGCAAAAAGGTAACACTAAGTATTACCTTTCAAAGTTACAACATAAAATTATTAATGCTATTTTTTTAGTTAGTAGGATAAGGATCATTTAAATGAATCACCTCGACCACTAATCATATACCAACCATTCTTCCTATGCGGCTTGTTGTAACGATCAGGACAAGGGGGTAACAATTTTTTACTTTGGTCTGAATATACATAGCCACAATCAGCGCATTTATAAGTATAATCGCCTGCAGATATATTACTACCATATGAAGCAAATTTTTGTACCATCATTATAAATTCCTCCAGTAAAATGTTATAAATAATAAGCCGATTTGCTTGTTACCGTAATATATAAATGCTGATTGATGCAAAAATCAAGCCAAGATTGAATAAACTCTCAATATCTTTGCTAAAATAGCTTTAAAATATAAAAAATTTAGATTTTTAAGCTTAAATACTCGATAATAACAGCAACGTAATGCTATCTTTATTTTAACTTGATAATAATAGATTCTTATGAGCAATTTGCAAATGAAAATTGTAAAAAGAAGCGCAGTCAATATGAAATAACTGGCTAATACTCAATAAAATTTAGCTGATTTTTTTAAAGATTGTCTTAATATATTTTACTTTACGGATAAAAATCATTGGCTTGTTTAACAAGGAGAAAACAACATAAACATCTTAAAATTTTAATTAAAACTAAAATAATGTAACCTAAAAAGCAACTGAGCGCAGGAATAAACATCGTAATAATAAATTCTAAATTATCAATACCATAACTAATATAACTAAAATAAAGATTTTAAATGCCAAACCAGCAAAAAAACTAATCCACAAAATAATCTTAAAAAAGAAGTTAATACATGTTTTTTAGGGATAATAAATAATTTATTAATTGTGTTAGAAAAAAATAATTTCAAATACCATTGTTATACAAAATATTATCAGAAGGATATGTGCAGCTATATGACTAATATAAAATTTGCTTTTTAATGAAAAAATATTAAAAGTAATTATAAATGCCAAATAAATAACCCCAAAAAGATAGATCTATAATTTATCCTTAGATAAATACTTAATAATTTTTGGCATAATCAATCCTGAAAAAATTTAAGTTAGTATCGCAGTTAACCTCATAAAAATCTCATCTAATTAAATATGGTTACACTCTGATTAAATTAATATTTAACTGCTTTATAATCAACTATTCATCTTCCTTAAGTATACAGCTGCGCTGTAATGGTACCGAACATAATACACCCGGAGATTTATTCCAGATGCAACATCTGCTCTTCTTTTACTTCTTCCATAACAACATAACTGCGGCTTTCGGCTGCTGCGGGCAACTGTAACAGAATGTTACCCAGCATATTGCGGTAAGCGTGCATATTCGGCAGGCGAACTTTTATCAGGTAGTCGTATTCACCGGAAATCAGATGACATTCGAGCACATGCGGAATAGTCAGAACTTCACGCCGGAAGTCTTCAAAAATATTGCCGGATTTAGAGCGCAGTTTGATTTCAACAAATACCAGCAGGCTCTGATTCAGGGCGCGAGGATTGAGGCGGGCGTGATAGCCGGTAATAATGTTTTCCCGTTCCAGCCGCCGTACCCGTTCGGTAACTGGTGTGGTGGAAAGACCAACCTTATCGGCCAGCTCGGTCATGGTCATCCGGGCATTTTTCTGAAGCAGGGACAAGATTTTCATGTCTACTTTATCTATATGGTGCATGGTTTTTGATAGTTTGAATGTGAGTATTTATTAAAATACTCCATTTTTTTGTATAAATAAAGTGAAATTCACTATCAGGCTTTGTTTACACTAGGGAAAGTAACTGAATTAAGATATTTGTGAACTTTGTGGTTAAACCAATAGGTTATTCCGGTTAAGTACCAGAGAGAGGATATTATGAAAGTGCTGATTATGGGAGCCGGTATTGTGGGAGTAAGTACAGCATGGTATCTGGCTAAAGCAGGACATGAAGTCACTGTGCTGGAGCGCGCTGATCAGGCAGCAATGGAAACCAGTTTTGCCAATGCCGGTCAATTATCATATGGTTATACCACTCCGTGGGCAGCACCCAATATTCCGGCCAAAGCATGGAAATGGCTATTTAAAGAACATTCCCCTTTGTTGTTTCGGCCTGATGGCAGTCTGTTTCAGCTGCAATGGCTCTGGCAGATGTACCGTAATTGTAATGCCCGAAGCTATGCCACCAATAAAGAACGCATGGTGCGGATTTCCGAGTACAGCCGTGCGATGTTACAGCAATTGCAGGCAGAAGAAAATATTCAGTTTGAAGGCCGCAGCAAAGGTACTTTACAGATTTTCCGTACAGAAAAAGAGGTTATCGATTCCCGTTCCGATGTAGCTGTTTTACAGGAATTCGGTGTGCCTTTACAGGAGCTCAGCAGTGTTGCCGAATGTGTCCAATACGAGCCCGCACTGGCACATATGACCGGAAAGCTGGCCGGTGCCCTGTATTTACCACAGGACGGCACGGGTGACTGCCATTTATTTACTACTGAGCTGGCCAGAAAATGTGAATATCTCGGTGTAAAATTCCTCTACAGGCATGCTATTACTGAAATACAGCAGGATAAATGCAGTATTAAGGGTGTTATGGCCAATGGCCAGTACTTTACTGCCGACCATTATGTTTGTGCTCTGGGCTGTTTTAGTCGCAGTATGCTGAGCGGGCTGGGAATTAATCTGCCGGTATATCCGGTTAAAGGTTACTCACTCACTATTCCGATTACTGATGAAGCAAAAGCACCGGTTTCTACTGTGATTGATGAAACTTATAAAGTGGCAGTAACGCGTTTTGATAAACGTATCCGTGCCGGTGGTATGGCTGAGTTGTCTGGTTATCGTATTCATCTGAACCCCAAACGTAAAGCAACACTGGATTTGGTGGTGAATGATTTATTTCCGGATAGCTGCCGGACTTCGGAAGCTTTTTTCTGGAGCGGTCTGCGCCCGATGACACCGGACAGTACGCCGATTATTGGTGCCAGCCGTTTTGTGAATTTGTCTATCAATACCGGACACGGTACGCTGGGCTGGACAATGGGGCTGGGTTCGGGAAGAATTCTGGCTGATTTGATTAGTGGTGTTAAACCGGAAATTGAAACCAGTGATTTATCGCTGGCTCGTTATGTTTAAGCAAGTTCAGAACGGTTCGGGTAAGTTTTGCTCTTATCGGTGCTTATTTTGTCCGGTTTGTCAGGGCAGACAGAAACGGTAAAATTTTTTATCATAATATTAATATATTATTAATTTATCTGATACGGCTGGCAGTTATGGTGATATATGAAATTCAGATAGAGATAATGATAAAATTTTATTACTGAAAGCTGTTGCTGCATGGCGGCTTTGCTTAAATAATGAAATTTGATAATCAGGATAACAGGGGAGCAATGATGCGTCCGTTAGTTGCGCAGATTCGTTTGAATCACTTGCGTGATAATTTTCTGGCTTTAAAGCAGATGCATGGCGGCGGCAAAATGCTGGCCGTGGTTAAGGCCAATGCTTATGGACATGGCGCTGTGCGTTGCGCGCAGGCACTGGCTGATATAGCTGATGGTTTTGCGGTAGCCTGTATCAGTGAGGCAGTGCAGTTGCGTGAAGCAGGTATACAATTACCGATCATCATGCTGGAAGGGGTTTTTGCTGCTGAAGAATATGAGCTGGCAGACCGTTACCAGTTGTGGCCTGTAGTAGGTAATTTATGGCAGCTGGAAAGCTTACTGGATTATGACTGGCAGAAACCGGTAACAGTATGGCTGAAAATGGATTCCGGTATGCACCGAACCGGCTTTTTCCCTCATGATTATGCACCTGCCTATCAGGCTCTGATTCAAAGCAGTAAGGTTGCTGATGTGGTGAAAATGACCCATTTTGCTTGTGCAGATGAGCCGATGAAAACCATGACGGCTGAACAGATTCGTACTTTTGAGCTGACCTGTGCCAATTTGCCCGGTGAGGTAAGTCTGGCTAATTCAGCTGGCATAATGGCTTATCCGCAAACACAGTGCGGCTGGGGACGGGCGGGGCTGGCACTTTATGGTATTTCGCCGATGGGTGGTGCTGATAGCCGTTTCAAGCCGGTAATGCGGCTGGTAAGTAAAGTATTCGGAGAACGGGTTTTGCAGATGGGAGAACCGATTGGTTATGGTGCCAGTTATGTCACTACCCGTTCAACCCGTGTCGGGCTGGTGGCCTGCGGCTATGCAGACGGCTATCCGCGCCGTGCGGCAACAGGCACACCGGTGGCAATTGACGGGGTACGCAGTTGTGTTCTCGGTCGGGTTTCCATGGATATGATGACAGTTCAACTGGATGACCACCGGCAGTCACTCGGCAGTGAAGTGGAATTATGGGGTGATGTTGTTAATGTAAATGAAGTAGCGGCTGCCGCCGGAACCATTTCCTATGAGCTGCTGTGTAATGTTAAACGTGCTGAAATGGTGTATGAATAAATGGTATGGATTGTCAATTATTGGGTAAATGTTTGGCAAGACAGAAAAATTGGTTTATAAAGATGTAATATGTTCTCAGGCAGCCTTTCAAGCTGCCTGAAGTTATTTTTTTTGAGTTTATGATAATGGAAATAGAAACACTGAAACTGGCCAAAGATTTGATAGCACAGCCATCTGTCACGCCGGATGATCATGGTTGTCAGCCGTTGCTGATGAGCCGTCTGACAGCAATGGGATTCAATATTGAAACCTTCAGATTCGGGGAAACGGATAATTTTTATGCCGTTTACGGCCGGCAGGGACCGCTGGTTTGTTTCGCCGGACATACTGATGTGGTACCAACCGGCGATGAAAGTCGCTGGACTTCGCCTCCATTTACACCTGTAGAGCGTGATGGATACCTGTATGGGCGAGGTGCTGCCGATATGAAAAGCAGTATTGCAGCTTTTGTAACTGCTTGCGAACGCTTGCTGGCTCAGCAACCTGAATTGCCGTTGCGTCTGGCTTTGCTGATTACTTCTGATGAAGAGGGTGACGGGCACGATGGTACCAAACGTGTGGTCGAAGTTTTAAAAGAGCGGGGAGAGCATATTGATTACTGCATTGTGGGTGAGCCTACGGCAGTTGATACACTGGGTGACATGATAAAAAACGGACGACGTGGTTCTTTATCGGGTACGCTGCAGGTGCACGGACGTCAGGGACACATCGCTTATCCTCATCTGGCTGCCAATCCGGTACATGTGGCTGCTGCGGCACTGGCTGAGCTAACTGCCACGCACTGGGATGACGGAAATGCTTATTTTCCGCCTACCGGATTTCAGATTTCCAATATTCACGCCGGTACAGGGGCTACTAATGTGATTCCCGGAGAGCTTACCGTACAGTTTAATTTCCGGTTCTCAACGGAATCGACAGCGGAAAGTCTGCGCCGGCAGGTACATGCCATTCTGGATAAACATAATTTAAACTATGATTTGCAGTGGGCTTTGTCCGGAGAACCGTTTCTGACCGCTGCAGGACGTCTGACTACGGTAGCACAGGCTGCCATTGAGCGTGTTTGTGGTGTGAATGCTCAATTATCTACCACGGGCGGTACGTCAGACGGTCGCTTTATTAAGGCTATCGCCAGCGAATTAATAGAACTGGGGCCGGTTAATGCCACGATTCATCAGATAGATGAGTGTGTGGATATTGCCGCAATAGCTCAGTTATCGGCTATTTATGAGAATATGCTGCAACAGCTGGCACAGGCTGATTTTACTCATGCTGCATAAGGAGAGACTAATGGGGATGCTGAAACAGAAACATTTTTTAAAACTGCTGGATTATACGCCGGCAGAAATTCAGACACTGCTTGATCTGGCCGCCAGCCTGAAAGCTGAAAAGAAAAATGCAGCGGAGCAGCCGCGTCTGACTGGTAAAAATATTGCTTTGATATTTGAAAAAACATCTACCCGTACCCGTTGTGCTTTTGAAGTGGCTGCGCATGATCAGGGTGCACATGTGACTTATCTGGACAGCAGTGGCAGCCAGATCGGGCATAAAGAAAGTATCCGTGATACTGCACGGGTTCTGGGGCGCATGTATGACGCGATTGAGTATCGTGGTTACGGACAGGAAATTGTTGAGCAGCTGGCTGAATATGCCGGAGTTCCGGTGATTAATGGTCTGACCAATGAATACCATCCGACGCAAATGCTTGCTGATTTGCTTACTATGAAAGAAAACAGCAAAAAGCCTTTGAATCAGATTACCTATGCTTATGTGGGTGATGCCCGTTACAACATGGGTAATTCTTTGCTGGTTGCCGGTGCCAAAATGGGTATGGATGTACGTATTGGTGCACCGCGGGCTTTCTGGCCGAATGACGCTCTGGTAGAACAGTGCCGCTCAATTGCAAAGCAGACCGGTGCACGGATTACATTAACTGAAGATGCAGCCGCAGCTGTTGATCAGGCTGATTTTATTCATACCGATGTCTGGGTATCAATGGGAGAAGCGAAAGAAACCTGGAAAGAACGGATTGAGCAGCTCAGACCTTACCGCGTTGATGCACGTCTGATGGTTGCCAGCAATAATCCTGAAGTGAAATTCATGCATTGTCTGCCGGCAATTCATAACCGCGATACTCAGGTAGGACAGTGGCTTTTTAATGAGTTTTCTCTGGATGGTGCCGAAGTAAGTGAAGAAGTATTTGAAAGTGTTGCTTCTATTGTTTTTGAACAGGCAGAAAACCGGATGCATACCATTAAAGCAGTATTGGTAGCATTATTAACTACCTGACCGGGGCAGGCCTGTAGTAAATGGAAAGAATGGTTATGAAAACATCCCCCAATCAGTTACCTATTAATCCGCATTATCTGGCATTATTGTTGTCAGTGATGGTGGCTATTATGCCGTTTTCCACAGATATTTATTTATCTTCTGTACCGGAAATGGCGACTTCTTTACATGCACCGATTGATCAGATTGAACGCAGTCTGGCCAGTTTCATGTTTGGTGTTGCGCTCGGACAATTGCTTGGGGGGGCAATATCCGATATTAAAGGGCGCAAAATCATTGCTATGATTGGTCTGAGTGTCTATCTGGTGTCAGCTATTGCTATTGTCTTTATTCATTCAGCCGGAGAATTGCTGTTCTGGCGCTGGATTCAGGCACTGGGCGGCGGTATGGCTACTGTTACAGTTGGTGCAACTGTACGTGATTTCTTTCATGGCAATGAAGCCGCGAAAATGTTTGCCACTATTGGTATTATTACTCTGGCTGCACCACTGGCTGCGCCCATGCTGGGTACAGCGCTGGCTGCTCTTGGTGGCTGGCGGGTTATCTTTATATTTCTGCTGATATATGCTCTGGCCGTACTGATTTGTGTATGGCGGTTTATGCCACAGGTTAAAATGGATATCCAGCCATTGGATAGCAAAGTTTTTCGCAAGATAAAAGAAAATTTTTCAGTGGTTTTTCATGAACGCGAAGCGTTGGGATTCATGTTTTTCCAAACTGCTGCTTTTGCAGCCATGTTTGTATTTCTGACTGAATCTTCCTTTTTGTACATGAATATATATGGTCTTAGCCCGCATCAGTATTCATGGGCCTTTGGTGCCAATGTGATTACTATGATGCTGTTTAACCGGGTAACAGCCTATCGTCTGCGTACTACGCCGGCTCGCAACATTTTGCTTGGCGGTGTGCTGTTGCAGTTAAGCTGTAATTTATTATTAACCATTGTGGTATGGAGTATGGATCGTCCGCCTTTCTTCCTGTTACTGTTGCTGATTATGTTTTCAATTGGTTCACAGGGTTTGATTGGTTCCAATACTCAGGCGTGTTTCATGAGCTATTTTCGTAAAATTGGTGGCAGTGCCAATGCTGTACTGGGAACAATGCAGTTTCTGATTGCCGCTACTGTAGGCTGGCTGACTACACTGCTGCATAATGGTTCGACACATGTGATGCCGACAATGATGCTGATTTCCACCAGTTGTGGTGCCGTATTATTATGGGCTTTATCACATACCGCATGGCAAAAAAAACATAAATAATAACGGGCAGCCCGCAGTAGGCTGCCTTTTTCTTGTTTTTCTGAATAAACTATTAATAACACTACTAATTATGTCTGATAACGATAAACTCAAACCACACCGCGATGCTATAGACCGGATTGACAGTGAAATTCTGCGTTTGTTAAACCAGCGAGCTACTCATGCTCAGGCCATTGGTACATTAAAGGGAGAGGGCATAGTGTACCGTCCTGAACGTGAAGCAGTTGTTTTACGCCGGATTCAGGAACAAAATCCGGGGCCGTTGTCCGGTCAGGCAGTTGCACGTTTACAGCGGGCGATTATGAGTGAATGTCTGGCACTGGAACGACCGTTAACTGTCGCTTATCTCGGACCTAAGGGTACATTTACCGAACAGGCTGCTATTAAACATTTCGGTCAGGCTGCACAGACACATCCGTGTACTTCAATTGATGAATGTTTCCGTCTGGTCGAAGCGCAGCAGGCCGATTATGTGGTTACACCTGTCGAAAACTCTACTGAGGGGTCGGTGGGGCGCAGTCTCGACCTGTTATTAACCACGCCTTTGAAAGCTTGTGGTGAAGTCAATCTGCGCATTCATCATCAGCTACTGCGTGCTGTAGCATCGCAACAGGATATCACTAAGGTTTATGCACATGCTCAGGCACTGTCTCAGTGCCGGAACTGGCTGGATAAAAACCTACCGGAGCAGGTAGCCCGGATAGCTGTTGCCAGTAATGCAGAAGCAGCACGACTGGCTGCCGCAGACAGTAGTGCTGCAGCCATTGCCTCACTGATGGCTGCCGATTACTATCAGCTACAGACACTGGCTCAGAATATCGAAGATGAACCAAATAATACTACCCGTTTTCTGGTATTAGGACGGAATATCACGACCAGCAGCGGTAAAGATAAAACATCACTGGTTGTGGCTGCGCCCAATAAAGCCGGTGCCATGCATGATTTACTTCAGCCTTTTGCAGATCATCAGGTATCTATGACAAAACTAGAAAGTCGCCCCAGCCGCGGTGGTTTGTGGGAATATGTATTTTTTATTGATATTGAAGGTCATCAGCAGAATGAGGATGTGGCAGCTGCATTGGCTGTCTTGCAACAGCGTTCAGCTTTTCTGAAAATAATTGGTTCTTATCCACAGGCTGTGATTTAAATGCAAAGTTAATATTTATCTGAAGCAGATACCATTGATTGCTGGCATGGAGATAAAACAAATATGAAAAATATTGTTGTATATTGTGGTTCTAATCTGGGGCAGAACAAAGCTTATTTTGACGCGGCTCAGCAGCTGGGACAGGAAATGGCTCAGCAGGGATACCGTCTGGTTTATGGTGGTGGCAATATTGGTCTGATGGGTACGATTGCTACTGCTGTACTGGAACATGGTGGTGAAGTTATTGGTGTTATTCCGAGTTTTCTGAAAAATCTGGAAGGTGCGCATCCGGGGTTAACCGAATTGTATGAAACCACCAATATGACCGAGCGCAAAAATAAAATGATTGAACTGGCTAACGGCTTTATTGCCATGCCCGGCGGACTGGGAACTTATGAAGAACTGTTTGAAGTTCTCTCACAAGCTCAGCTGAAACTGCATCCTCATCCGATAGGAATTCTGAATGTAGCCGGTTTCTTTGATCCCTTAATTCAAATGCTTCAAAATACAGTCACTGCCGGTTTTATGCCGCCGGAAAACATGGATTTACTTTGTCAGTCCGCCAAACCAGCGGAGCTGCTGGAACAAATGCGCCTCTGGCAGCCGCGTGATGCAGTTAAATGGGTTACTCCGCAATGGGCGCAGCAAACCAGAGAAACTTTATGCTGACCTTAGCTGTTCTTAATCACCTTATCCAGCAGAATGTGGAACTTAAAGTGCGCTGGCAGCAATACCGGCAACGGGTTGTAGCGCTGGTGTTGCCTATACTGACTCTTAAAGGGCGCATTGATGATCAAGGATTCTGGCAGGAAGATTCTGCCGAAGCTGAAACCACTATTATTATCGCTCCGACAGCTCTGACTAAAATGCTCAGTGGTGTACAGCCGGGAGTGGGTGACGTACAAATTACTGGTGACCGTACCCTGGGTATGGCGATTTTGCCGCTTATACAGGCATTGCAGTATGACTGGCGTGATGATCTGGCCAGACTGCTTGGTGATGCTGTGGGCGGAAAGGTGGCGCTGGAACTGGAGAGTCTCTATCAGCAAGGCTGCGCTATTGGTCAGAATATTGCAGCACAGGTCGCAGATTATGCACAGGAAAGTGATGCGATTGTGGTCTGGCAGAAGCAATTACAACGTTTTTCTGCTCAGGTCGGGACATTACGTGATGATACAGCCCGACTGGCCGCCCGAATTTCCCGCTTGCAGCAGAAAACTGACTAATATTCCGGCACGTGAGTGGTTTATGAGCCGTTACTGTAGCAGAGAAACGGCTCTGGTATAATTTCAACGATTTTTACTAGATTCTAACGATACATCAATCATGACAAAACAACGCAAAATACTGGTTACTTCAGCCTTGCCCTATGCAAACGGTAATATTCATCTGGGACATATGGTTGAACATATTCAGACTGATATCTGGGTGCGTTTCCAGAAAGCACGCGGACATGAATGCTATTATGTCTGTGCAGACGATACGCATGGTACGCCGGTCATGCTGGCGGCACAGAAACAGGGAATAACACCGGAAGAAATGATTACTCAGGTACGTCAGAATCATTTGGCCGATTTTACCGGCTTTGGTATCGGCTATGATAATTATTACAGTACGCACTCACCTGAAAATGAAGCTTTATCACGCAGCATTTATCTGGCGTTAAAAGCCAATGGAAAAATTGAAAGCCGTACTATTGAGCAATTATTTGATCCGGAAAAAAATCTGTTTCTGCCTGATCGTTTTGTTAAAGGTGAATGCCCGAAATGTCATGCACAGGATCAGTATGGTGATAATTGTGAAGTTTGCGGCACTACTTATAGTCCTACCGAACTGATTAAGCCATATTCTGCTATTTCCGGCGCTACTCCTGTACTGAAAGAATCCGAGCATTTCTTCTTTAAACTCGGAGAATGTGCGGATTACCTGAAACAGTGGACTGCCGGCAGTACCCGGCTGAAAAATGGTCGTGAGCAGCCGCATTTACAGGCAGAAGCCCTGAATAAAATGAATGAATGGTTGCAGAATGATAGCCTGAGTGACTGGGATATCAGTCGTGATGCGCCTTATTTCGGCTTTGAAATTCCGGATGCTCCCGGTAAATATTTTTATGTGTGGCTGGATGCACCTATCGGCTACATGGCATCATTTAAAAACCTGTGTGAACGTCTGGGCATTGATTTTGATCAGTGGTTCTGTGCTGATACTGATACCGAAATGTATCATTTCATCGGTAAGGATATTTTATATTTTCATGCATTATTCTGGCCGGCTACTTTGCAATACGCCAATCTGCGGGCACCAACAGGCATATTTGCACACGGTTTTCTCACGGTAGACGGACAGAAAATGTCCAAATCACGCGGTACTTTTATCACAGCCCGTTCCTATCTTGAGCAGCGACTGAATCCCGAATGGCTGCGTTATTATTTTGCAGCCAAACTCAATAGCAGAATTGAAGATCTGGATTTAAATCTGAATGATTTTATCGCCCGGGTTAATAGTGATTTGGTTGGTAAATACATAAATATCGCCGCACGTGCTGCCGGATTCATCAGCAAACGCTTTCAGGGAACACTGGCTGATGTTAGCAACAGCGAGCTGTTACCACAGCTACAGGCGCAAAGTGAAAATATTGCTGCCAGCTTTGAAGCACGTGAGTATGCGCGCGCCTTACGTGAAATCATGGCATTAGCTGATGTGGTCAATGAGTATGTCGATGCCAACAAACCATGGGAGCTAGCGCGACAGGAAGGACAGGAGGCACGTTTACAGCAAGTATGCAGTGAACTGATTAATGCTTTCCGTATTCTGACCGTATATATGTCACCAGTATTGCCGAAGCTTGCTGCAGAAGCAGCCGCTTTTCTGAATGTGGTGCCATTAAGCTGGGCTGATAGTACGACCTTATTACCTGCCGGTCATCATATCAATGCATATCAGCATCTGATGCACCGAGTGGAACAGAAACAGATTGATGATTTGATTGCAGCGAATCAGCAGAATATTCAGGCAGTTGAGGCTGCTGCTGAAACAAAGTATGAGCCTGTGGCAGATACGGCTTCATTTGATGACTTTATGAAAATCGATATGCGTGTTGCCAAAGTGTTGACGTGCGAAAAAGTCGAAGGCAGTAGCAAACTGCTCAAATTTCAGCTTGATCTTGGTTTTGAGCAGCGCACAATATTCTCTGGTATTGCCGCCAGCTATCCTGAACCGGAAAAACTGGCCGGAAGAATGGTCATTGTGGTAGCCAATTTTGCGCCGCGTAAAATGGCAAAATTTGGCATGTCTGAAGGAATGATTACTTCAGCTGCCGGTAATGGCAAACTATTTTTACTGGATGTGGATAGTGGGGCTGAACCGGGTATGAAAGTCGGCTGATTATCTTGCTGAAAAACCAGACTAGCTAATATTGCTGGTCTGGTTTTTTATTTATGAATCAAAAAAGTGATGAGATGGTTAATCTCATCACCTGGTATAAGAAAATCAAATTTCTGTAAGCAGAATTTTAAGCTGTATGAAGTGCTTATTTCAGTACTTCATGTAAACGCTCTTCATCAAGGCTTTTTTCCCAGCGCGCAACCACAATAGTGGCACAGGCATTACCTACCAGATTAGTCAGAGCACGACACTCAGACATGAATCGGTCAATACCCAGAATCAGTGCCATTCCTTCCACCGGTACAGAAGGTACTACCGATAAGGTTGCAGCCAGAGTGATAAATCCTGCTCCTGTTACACCTGCGGCGCCTTTTGAACTTAACATAGCAACCAGTAACAGCAGTATTTGCTGTTCCAGTGTCAGATCAATATTACATGCTTGTGCAATAAATAATGCCGCCATGGTCATGTAAATATTGGTACCGTCCAGATTAAACGAATAACCGGTGGGTACTACCAATCCGACAATTGATTTCTTGCAGCCGGCTTTTTCCATTTTCTGCATCAGTGTGGGCAGGGCGGCTTCAGATGAACTAGTACCCAGTACCAGTAACAGTTCTTCCTTAATGTATTTGACCAGCTTGATAATCGAAAAACCGTTATAACGGGCTACAGCACCCAGAACAATCAGAATAAACAGAACGGAAGAAATATAAAAAGTCAGAATCAGATAGAGCAGATTACCAATAGAACTAATACCGTATTTACCTATGGTAAAAGCCATGGCGCCAAATGCACCTATCGGGGCTGCACGCATCAGAATAGATACCATTTTGAAAACAGGCGCCGATAAATCCTGAAAAATATTAATCAGCGGGCGGGCTTTTTCTCCAATCAGTGCCAGTGAAATACCGAACAGAATAGCAATAAACAGAGTTTGCAGAATATTGCCATTAGTTAGCGGGCTCATGGCAGTAGTCGGAATAATATCCATCAGAAAGCCGGTCAGGCTGGATTCATGGGACTTCTGCACATATTCGTGTACCTTGGCACTTTGCAGTGAGCTCGGGTCAATATTCAGACCATGTCCCGGCTGGGCAATATTGGCCACAACCAGCCCGATAGCCAGAGCCAGAGTAGAGAAAGTAAGAAAGTAAACCATAGCCTTGCCGGCGACCCGCCCCATGGTTTTCATATTGGTCATCTCGGCGATGCCGGTTACCACGGTAAGAAAAATAACTGGGGAGATGATCATTTTCACTAATTTGATGAATGCATCACCTAAAGGTTTCATGCTTTCGCCAACAGTAGGGAAAAAGTTGCCAAGTAAGATACCAATAATAATGGCAATAATTACCTGTACATATAGGATCTGATACCAGCGCTGTTTTTTCGGTGGTGGATTCATTTCCTCAATTTCGAGTGGTAACATGTTTACCTTTCAATGGGTTGTGTTTAAAGGCTACAGTTTTTTAACGTTATTATGTAGTAGGATGTAACATAATTGGCTGATTATAAAGCCTACATAACTTAACAGAAAAGCATTATTAATTACTAAATAAGAACCATGAGACAAAAGGATGTATGATAAGAAAATTTTTTATAGAAAAATAGATGGTTGTATTAGGAATTGACGATAATTTTCTATCGTGTTTTTAGAAGTAAAAAATAATTTATATTATTTAATTTAAAATAATTTCATTCAAAATAAATTTATTTTAGTTATAAAAAAACCGTCTGCTTGAAATAAGCAGACGGTTTTTAAAATATGGTCGGAGTGAAAGGATTCGAACCTTCGACCCCCTCGTCCCGAACGAGGTGCGCTACCGGGCTGCGCTACACTCCGAAAGAAGTTGTGCATTATAGGCAGCGGCGAGGACATTGACAAGAGTGAAGCGCAAATTAATTTCAAAAAATATCAGCTACAATTATCCGGCATAAACCACAAACAGACATGGTCTTTTTTTCAGCTGTGGCAATGCCGGCATTTTTCGCCATGCTGCAATATTTTGGCTGATAATAGTCTGGGTCGGCATAGTTAAATCTGCGGCAATACACAAACGGGTTTCAGAATGTAAAATTGCTATGGCATCAGCCAGTAAAGCATCATTACGGTAAGGTGTTTCAATAAAAAGCTGGGTTTCATTTTCCTGTCGTGAGCGCTTTTCCAGAGTATGCAAACATTCAATACGTGCGTTTTTTTCAGCAGGCAGATAACCTTTGAAAGCAAAACACTGTCCGTTGGCGCCAGAAGCCATCAGAGCCAGCATGATACTGGACGGTCCCACGAGCGGCATTACAGTGAACCCGGCCTGATGTGCCAGTGCCACCAGCTGGGCTCCCGGGTCTGCAACAGCCGGACAGCCGGCTTCGCTGAGTAATCCCATATTGCGACCGGCCTGCAAAGGTTGTAATAACTTAGCAATATCTCGCTCAGGAGTGTGTTCATTTAAAGTGCACAGATTCAGCTCACGAATCGGTGTTTGCACACCGAAGGCTTTTAAATGAGCCCGTGCTGTTTTTTCTGCTTCAACAACAAAGTCGGTCAGGTTAACAATGCATTTTTGTTCATGCGCAAGCAGACACGGTGTATCCGCATTTCCCAGCGGTGTCGGGATCAGATAGAGTACAGGACTGCTCATAAAATATTCATTCCTTCTGCCAGCAGAAAATCCACCAGACGAAAAACTGGTAAACCAATCAGTGCATTTGGATCGGTGCTTTCGATGCGTTTAATTAGTAAAGCGCCCAATCCTTCACTTTTTGCCGCACCGGCACAATGTACAGCATCCGGTTCACGACTCAGATAATGCTTAATCTGCGCATCAGTCAGCGAACGCATTATGACGCGTGTTTCATCAACATGCTGATGCATGCAGTTTTCAGCAGCGTTCAGTACCGTAAGTGCACTGTAAAATATCACTTGCTGACCACTCAGATAGTGTAACATCTGTTGTGCTTTTGTTACGGTTAATGGTTTGCCCAGTTGCTGCTCGCGACATAACGCAACCTGATCACAACCAATAATCAGAGCATTCGGATAAAGACCGGTTAGGGAGTATGCTTTGCCGCTGGCCAGACGCAATGCTGTTTGTGGTGCGGTTTCTGCAGGAAGCGGTGTTTCCTCAAAATCAGGTTTAACCGCTTCAAAAGGGATATTTAACTGCTGAAGCTGTTGCTGGCGAAAACGGGAGCTGGAAGCCAGAATCAACTTTCTCTCTCTCGGCATAAGTGCGAACTCATTGACATTATAAAGTTTAAATTATATCATCCGCCGTTTATGTTAGACCCTATTTTGATTGACACGGCCACGTTCACATGTGAACGGCAGCAACGCAGCGGTCAATTGCAGCTTCAGGCACTTGACCGGCGGGTTTGGTCGCATGAGCTTTTAGCGCAACGCGAAGGCATTATCCGGTATCAGGTTAGTGGTGGTATTGACCGCTGGCAGCGTCCTTTTCTCGATATCAGTGTGGAAGGTCAGCTGGAGATGGTGTGTCAGCGCTGTTTACAGGCCGTTTCCTGGGCGCTGAATGACCAATCGCGTGTAGTGCTGTTTACCAGCGAACAGTTGCTGGACGAGGCCATGGCCGCTGATGAAACGCTTGAAGGCGCGGTATGGAGTGCAGAATATAACCTTACTGCACTGCTGGAAGAGCAGATTTTAATGGCTATTCCGGTTGCACCGCGACATGAAGACTGTGATCACACTCTGGCAACCCAAACCAATCAAGACTCAGGTAATCCTTTTGCCAGACTGGCAGGACTGAAAAGCGGCCACTAACGAATTAACTTACATTACCCAGGAGCTTTAACATGGCAGTACAACAAAACAAAAAATCCCCTTCAAAACGTGGTATGCACCGTTCACATGATGGTCTGACCGCTGTACAGGTTTCTACTGATACCACTACCGGTGAAGTACACCTGCGTCACCACATCTCTCCAAACGGTATGTACCGCGGACGTAAAGTAGTCAAAGCCAAAGGTGAATAATTCACACCTTTGATTATTCAATACGTATGAAAGCCAGACATTGCATCTGCAATCACTGGCTTTTTTGTATCCAATATTAGCAGAGTCATTATCCTGCTAAAATAAACTGCTTCCACTTTCCCGGCAGCCTCAATGGCCTGCTTTACACTGACTCGGGTTTCCCATGAAAAAAATCTGGTATAACTACGAAGACATACATCGTGCCATTAAACAGCTGGCAGAAAAAATTCAGAAATCAGAGCATTCATTTGATGCAATGATCGCTATCGGTGGTGGTGGATTTATTCCGGCACGTATATTGCGTAGCTTTTTGAATATTCCTGTATATACCGTTACTTTGTCTTATTATGATGTTAACGACTGCCCGACTGACCAGCCGCAGAAAATACAGTGGACCAATGGTTTTGACGAAAAATTAAAAAACAAAAAACTACTGATTGTTGATGAAGTGGATGACAGCCGGGCTACGCTCGAATACTGTATTCGCGAATTACAGCATGAAGGATTCCAGCATCTCGGGGTAGCAGTACTGCATGAAAAGCGCAAACCCAAAAAAGGGGTATTGCCGGCAGATTTACCTTTTTATAGTGCAATACAGGTTGATGACTGGTGGATTAACTATCCTTGGGATGCGCTTGATATTGATGAGCACTATGAGCATGTTGCAGCCCAAGCTACATCAGAGGCATGATCTATGACCCTGAAAACTATTGCTGTAGATGCCATGGGCGGCGATTTCGGTCTGGATATAACCATTCCGGGAGCGCTGACATTTTTACAGCAGCAAACTGACGCTGCACTGATTCTGGTTGGTGATGAAACCAAAATCAGAAATGTATTAAAAAAAGCTAATGCTTCCATGGAGCGGATTACCATTTGTCCGGCCAGTGAAGTGGTAGGCATGGATGAAGAACCGACTTCTGCGCTCAAGAATAAAAAAGATTCTTCGATGCGTGTGGCCATCAACCAGATTAAAGAAGGTCTGGCACAGGCAGCTGTATCGGCCGGCAATACCGGAGCACTGATGGCAACTGCCCGCTTTGTATTGAAAACCATTGATGGTGTTGATCGTCCGGCAATTGCTAAATTCCTGCCCGGACGCAATAATCATATGACACTGGTACTGGATCTGGGTGCCAACGTCGATTGCAGCAGCACCCAGCTTTTGCAGTTTGCTATTGTTGGTAGCCAGCAGGTGGCGGCACTGTTTCCTGAAAATACGCAGCCAAGAGTAGGTTTACTTAATGTCGGTACCGAAGACATCAAGGGTAATGCGGCTGCTAAAGAAACTCATCAGCTTTTACAACGCAGTGATCTGAATTTTGTCGGCAATGTTGAAGGTAATTCTATTTTTACAGCTGAAGTTGATGTGCTGGTAGTTGATGGTTTTACCGGTAATGCAATGCTCAAAAGTATCGAAGGAGCGGTAAAATTTGCTGGTTCAGTTGTTAAAGAAGAGTTTACCCGCAGCTGGTTTAATAAACTGGCCGCATTAATTGCATTACCAACATTAAAGGGATTTAAGCGGCGTCTTGATCCGAGGCGTTTTAATGGTGCCATTTTTCTGGGATTACGTGGTGTCGTAATTAAAAGCCATGGCGGTACGGATGCTACAGGTTTCTGTTTTGCCCTGCAGGAAGCTTATAAAGCCATTAAGGCAGATTCAATCACTAAAATCCAGGCCGGTGTTGTACGTCAGCTGGCTGCACTGGAAGAATAAATCACCTTGTTGCAAAGGCAGACAAGTCAAACGACTTTGTTTTAAAATATGCTCTTTGCCGTAAATTAAAGATTATGCCATGCTGAATGCCCATATTCTGGGTACAGGCAGTTACCTGCCTGCACGCCGCCTGACTAATGATGACCTGAGCAAATTTGTTGATACCTCGGATGAGTGGATTGCAACGCGTACCGGTATCAAAGCACGTCATATTGCCGCAGAAAATGAACAGACCAGTGATATGGCTGTTTCTGCAGCACAGATTGCGCTGGCCGACGCAGGCATTGATGCCAATGAAATTGATCTCATTATTGTGGCTACCTCAACTGCGGATATGACATTTCCTGCTACTGCCTGCATTGTGCAGAATAAACTGGGCATTTCTGGCTGTCCGGCATTTGATGTTCAGGCAGTCTGTGCTGGATTCATGTATGCCATGGCTACTGCCAATGCTTATATTAAAAGCGGTATGGCCAGTAAGGCACTGGTTATCGGTGCGGAAACATTCAGTCGTCTGCTTGACTGGAGTGACCGGCGTACCTGTGTGTTGTTTGGTGACGGTGCCGGTGCAGTTATTCTGGGTGCTTCCGAACAGGAAGGCGGTATCATCCATACCAAATTACAGGCTGATGGTAATTACAGTCATATTCTGCAAACACCGGGAAAAATTGCAGCAGGAAAAATTGAAGGTTCACCCTATCTGTATATGGACGGGCAGGCTGTCTATAAGTTTGCAGTAAAAGCGCTGGCCAATATTGCAAAAGAAGTCATTGATCAATCCGGTTTACAGCCGTCTGATATAGACTGGATTATTCCGCATCAGGCCAATCTGCGCATTATCGAATCTACTGCACGCCATCTTGGTGTATCAATGGATAAAGTTATTGTTACCCTTGCTGAGCAGGGCAATACTTCTGCTGCCTCTATTCCGCTGGCACTGGATGAGGGAATTAAATCCGGTCGGATCAGGCGCGGTCAGACCTTGTTGCTTGAAGGTATCGGAGGTGGTTTTGCCTGGGGTGCGGTTACCTTAAAATATTAATATTGTTCCTATCAGGATCGGATTATGCTATCTCAATCTGCGTTAGCCAATATGTATCCGGTTGTAATGTCGCCCAGTCATGACGGGCGGTATTTTGGTAATTATGTACAGTCATTGCTGGCTTTAGTTGCTGCGCATACCAGTGCAGGTTTTCCAATACAGGTATTTATGCATCAGGGTGAAAGTCTGATTACCCGTGCACGGAATAACTGTGTTGCAGAATTTCTGTCGCATCCGGAATGGACGCACTTATGCTGGATTGATACTGATATCGGTTTTTCACCGGAAGCTTTTCAGCGTCTGCTGCTGGCAGATCGCGATATTGTTGCAGGTGTTTATCCGCTCAAGCGTGAGTCATGGCCGGACGAAGGTATTCCTGAGCATATGACCCAGCAGCAGTTTAATGCCGCTTATACTCGCTATACCATCAATATCAGTAATGCAGATACTAATCATGAGGTGCATGTACAGGTAGATGATGAAGGCTTTATTGAGCTGCCGGAAGCACCAACCGGATTTATGGTTATCAAGCGGGAAGTATTTATCCGGCTGATGGAAGCTTATCCTGAGTTGCAATATCAGCCTGATTCTATCGGTGTTACTGATAGGGGATATCACTATCGCTTTTACGATTGTCTTGTTGATCCGGTGACGAAGCGTTATTTATCTGAAGATTTTAGTTTTTGCCGCTTATGGAATCAGTTAGGCGGTAAGATTTATGTTGATGCACGCTCTAACCTGACCCATATGGGTAACAAAATCTATCAGGGGCCTTTTGCCCAGTCACTGGAAGCTAATCTTGCTTACGCAATAGGTGCCCCGGCAGGTGCAAAAATGTTTCTGCACCACGAACAGCCATTACAGACCAATCAGTCTCCGGCACAATAAATGTCCGGACATTAGTTTTATTCAATTCAAGGAAGATCATGAGTACTGCTTTTTTCTTTCCCGGACAGGGGTCACAAAGTCTCAATATGATGTCCGGCTTTAATGATATGCCAGTTGTTAAAGAAACATTTGAACAGGCATCAGAAGCACTTAATCAGGATTTATGGACATTGATGAACGGGGAAGACAGTACAGCCCTGAATGAAACCATTAATACTCAGCCCCTGATGCTGACTGCCGGTATTGCCACATGGCGTGTATATCAGCAATTGCTTGGTCAATTACCTGTGATGCTGGCCGGACACAGTTTAGGAGAATACACTGCGCTGGTCGCTGCCGGCAGCCTGGCATTTCATGATGCTGTGAAACTGGTTCGTCTGCGTGCTCAATTAATGCAGGAAGCTGTACCGGCCGGAGAGGGTGCCATGGCCGCAATACTGGGACTGGATGATGATATCGTGCGTCAGGTATGTTTACAGGCACAAAACGAACTATCCGGTACAGTGGCCGAAGCCGTAAATTACAACTCACCCGGTCAGGTAGTGATTGCCGGAACTACTGTTGCCATTAATCGTGCCTGTGAGCTGGCTAAAGCGGCCGGTGCCAAGCGTGCACTGCCGTTACCTGTATCCGTGCCTTCACACTGCTGTTTGATGAAACCAGCTGCAGCTAAACTGGCTGCGGCCATGGAACAGATCAATATTTCAAAACCACAAATTCCGGTATTGCATAATGTTGATGTTGCGGTGCATTCAGAACCGGAAACAATTAAACAGGCTCTGGTACAGCAGTTATATTCACCTGTGCGCTGGACTGAAACAGTAAGCAAACTGGTATCTGACGGGATAACAGAATTTGCTGAATGCGGTCCGGGTAAAGTGCTGGCCGGACTGGCTAAAAGAATTGATAAGAGCGCCAGTTGCGTTGCATTAACCAGTGTGCAAAGCATAGAAAATTTTATTGCTGCATATGCTGAGAGCTAAAGGAATAAGTTATGAATCAGGATTTAACAGGTAAAATTGCGCTGGTAACTGGTGCTACCCGTGGAATTGGCGCCGCTATTGCCCGTTTTCTGGCAGAAAAAGGTGCTAAAGTAATCGGTACAGCCACTTCTGCTGCCGGTGTGACTAGTATCAATGAAGCACTGGCTGATTTTGGCGGAGAAGGTCGGGAATTACGTATCGCTGAAGAAAACAGTATTGAAAATCTGATTGCCGACATTGAAAGTAATATCGGTAATATTGCCATACTGGTTAATAATGCCGGTATTACCCGTGATAATTTGCTGATGCGCATGAAAGAATCAGAATGGGATGAAATCATGCAAATTAATCTGAAATCTGCCTTCCGTGCCAGCAAGGCAGTCACCCGCAGTATGATGAAAGCACGCTGGGGCCGGATTATCAATATAACTTCTGTAGTCGGTTTTATCGGTAATGCAGGCCAGACTAATTATGCTGCAGCCAAGGCCGGATTAGTCGGATTCAGTAAATCAATGGCGCGTGAAGTAGGCTCGCGCGGGATTACCGTAAATTGTGTAGCTCCTGGTTTTATCGAAACAGATATGACAAAAGTTTTACCGCAAGAGCAGCGTGATTTTTTTGCCGGGCAAACTGCATTGAATCATTTTGGAACTGTAGAAGATGTGGCCGCCGCAGTTTTGTTTCTGGCCAGTGAAGAAGCACGTTACATTACCGGACAGACGCTGCATGTGAACGGCGGAATGCTGATGCCCTGATATCAGTTAAAGTATTTACAAAGCCATTTTTATCATCTGATAAAAATGGCTTTGTTTTGTATCGGGGATAAAAACTATTAAATTGAAAAATCTTCTTCGTAAGAAGAATACAGGGCAGATTCAATCCGCGACCGTGTTAACCCAGGAGCGAATAAGGCCAGAAACTCATAGCCAAAACCACGCAGATAAACATCCTGTCTGAGTATTATCTGGGTAAAAGAAGGTTCAAACAGATGTTCTGCACTAATCAGTTGTAAACCTTCATCTTGTTTACTGTCAAAAGCCATGGTGGCTAGCAATCCGATACCCAGTCCCTGAGCAACATAAGTTTTAATGACATCGGTATCAGCTGAAGCCAGAGTTACTCTGGGTAATTGACAGCTTTCCTGAGTAAAAGCACGGGCGATTTTAGATTGCTCACTGAAAGCAATATCATAAGTGATGAGCGGATAAGCTGTTATGTCTTCGAGCCGTAATGGCCGCTTTAAATCAAGCAGAGGATGATTATCTGGAACTACGATACTGCGATTCCAGGCTTTACAGCCCAATTTGCGTAATTCAGGATGCTCACTTTCCATTTCCATACCAATGGCAAAATCTACCTCTCCGTCCAGTACCATGTGACTAATGGCTTTAGGGCTGGCGGTATGGATGCTCAGCTGTACCTGCGGATAACATTCAACAAACGCTGAGATAACTTTTGGCAGAGCATACCGGGCCAGTGTATGTGTTGTGGCAATGGTCAGGGATCCAATATTCTGGTCAGCAAATTCTGTACCGATACGTTTAATATTCTGTACTTCACGTAAAATCCGCTCGGCAGTTTCCAGAACAACTTTTCCCGGAGCTGTCACCGCAACCATGCGTTTGCCATGGCGAATAAATAACGGTACGCCCAGTTCTTCCTCCAGCATGCGTATTTGCTTGGAAATACCCGGCTGAGAAGTAAACAGTACTTCAGCTGCTTCTGAGACATTTAAATTCTGGCGATAAACTTCAACCGCATAGCGCAACTGTTGCAGCTTCATATTGTTTCAGCCCCTTTAAGTTTGGAATAATTTTAACTGTCGCTCAAATACAACAAAAAAGCTTCTTTATCTGTATCATAACTCAATTTACTCATTCTGACATGGAACACTTTAACTTTTAGCATAACATCTTTTTACCTTAATCTGCCGGCAGCGGATGAGTATGATAAGTGCAGCTTGTCTGTTGTTTTCATACAACTTAATTAGGGTAAAGTCGTGAATTTAGTTGTAAATAAGTGACACAAGGCTTTTTTTTAGGCATCATGCACAGATAGGAAGCGGGTCGTCTAGCAGCTTCGCCTTGGTGGTTTGCATATTGACAGTTTATGCTGCGTTTTTATAGTATAGACTTGTGATTTACCAAGCTACCCGCCCGGTTTGAGCGGCCTGTAAATGGTATTTGTGTTTTGATCAGGCGAATTTCAGGCTGAATCAGCACATAACAAATTTTTTGATGAGGGAATAACATGACCAAACAGCTAAAATTGAGCGCATTGATCGTTGCTATGGCTGCTTCAACTGCCGCTTTTGCCAATGGTGTTGTACCGGGGCCCGACTGGACCGGTGAACCTGCTGGTGCTTACAATGGCTATACTACCAGTTCTGCTCCTGAAAAAGGAACTGGCGAAATTATCGTCACCCGCGAAAATGGTGCCGATGGTACACCTGAATGTGTTAAAAACCGCTTTAACAATGATAATGAACCAACTCTGGGTAACAACTGTGGTCACCCCGAAGTAGCACAGGCTGCTCCTGAAACACCTAGATATGTTGACGAAACAGTACCTCTGGCTGCTAAATTCCTGTTTGGCTTTGATAAATTTACTCTGCGCCCAGAAGCAATCAATACTCTGGATCAGTTGGCTGCTAAGCTGACTGACAGCAGTGTACAGTCTGTACGTATTGAAGGTCACACCGACTTTAAAGGTTCAGATGCTTATAACCAGACTTTGTCTGATCGTCGTGCTAACACTGTTGCACAGTATCTGATTTCTAAAGGTGTTCCTGCTGGGAAAGTTTCTGCAGTCGGCTTGGGCAAATCTGAAGCCCGCATGACCGAATCTTGTCAGCGTGAAGTTGCTCAACTGGGTAAAAAAGTTTCAGCTGCCAAGAAACGTACTGCTTTGATCGCATGTATCGAACCTGATCGTCGTGTAGATGTTAAAATCCGCACTCTGGTATCTAAGAGAGTTAGATAAATTTTCTAATTTATATTAATTAAAGCCCTGCTTTGAGCAGGGTTTTTGTTTTTACCCTAAAAAAACAGAAACATATTTATAGGTAAATTAGAATAGTTTATTTCTAGGATAATATTATTTGTCAATAAGAAAGTTAATTAGAATTAATACTTTATATAAACAACAAATAGTCAGATTAGTTTATATATTTTAAAAAGTAAAAAAGCTATTTTAGTGTTAAGATACAAGTCTATTGAAAGGATAATATTATGCCTTATGTTTTGTTACTATCTTAGTAAAATCTATTTTAAAACATATGGGTACAGTATTCACTAACTAATTAAACTAAAAAAAACCTTGTGTTATTTAAACAAATTCAAATCTAACTTCAAAATAAATATTTAATAAAATTTAATCTTATTTCAGTATGAAATATTCTAAATTGCTGTTTTTGGTATTATGTAGCTATTTATTAGTAGCCTGCACTGCCCAGTTTCAGCGGGTTTCTAATGGTTCTGGCAAGAAAAAACATGTAACAGTAAAATTTCAGCGACAAAATACTGCGCCTCAAGCAGGGGTTGTATTGGTGCAGCCGATGGAATTACAAAGTGGCGATATTTTGTTTTCTGCTAATTCTAGCCTCAATTCACGTATTTTACGTTTATTTGGTAATACTTCAGTAAGCCATGCTTTTTTATACCTGGGAGATGGTGAAGTGGCTGAGGCTGTGGGAAGTGGTGTACATATTATGCCGCTGACTGAAAGTATTGACGAAAACCCGTTACTGGTCGTTTATCGCCATCCACAGTTAAATGAGTTACAGGCTGAAAAAATCCGTGAATTTGCCAGAGCTGAGGCTGGCGGGAAGTACAATTATATGGGGATTATCAAGCAGACGCCTTATACAGTTACCCGAAAAGTGTGTGAATTGCCGGTTATTCCGCGGGCTTTTCGCCATTTGTGCCTGAATACCATGGCTGTGGTGCAGGTAACACCTTTTTCTTCAGATCGTTACTTTTGTTCACAACTGGTTGTCGCTGCCTATAATTATGCAGGATTGCCTTTAACCAAAACCCCGGCTGAATGGGTTGCTCCCGGGGATTTATTACATATGCGTGCCGGTGATATCCCTTCAGTTGTACCAGTATATCCATTACAGTATATTGGTCATTTACGCTGTAAAACTTCTTTATGGCAGCGCAATTGTTCCCTGGCAGATATCTGATATTGATAAAATTCAGATATCAGCCCGATGTATCAATCAGCAGGATATGATCAAATTATTTATCAAATAAATTAGGTCAATTAAAACATGTTTGAATTAATTTATTAATAATAAATATGTATTTTTGGCGGTCAATAGATTAAGTTTATTATAAAAAATTAATAGTATTCGTTTTGAAATGAGTTATATCTGAATTCTGAGTAGTTCTGCTGAGAAAATCAAATACAGAATTGAAAAGGAATAATTTCAGCTAAATTTCCGGGTGCATATAAAAAGTGTAGTACACGTCTGCCATTAGTCTGAATAGCTTTTGACGAAGAATGCACAATAAGTGGTCGCATAATAACAGCTCCTCCTTTAGACAGGGTACATTCCTGCTCGCCTTTTTGGTCTCGAAGCTGCGGTAGCGTTGATTCATTGATTCTTCCATATTGATGAGTACCGGCAACTACTTTAAGCGGACCATGCTCGTGCTGGCAATTATCTATGTGTAGCCTCACAGCTACCAGTTGCTGCATATATTGTGCCGGCGGTTGTACAAATAGCATATTTTGTTTATGTGACCAGCCGGTAAACTGAGGATCAGAAAACTGATGTCTGACTGCTATGCTTAAATCCTGATGTAAAGGTACTAGCCAGTTTTTATCGGCTGATTTTTTGAATAATGTACATTGGATAGCCACCGGGTTTATTGGGAGCAAGGGAGTAAGCTGAGTATTATTTTTCAAATTGTTAGCAAGTATCTGACACCATGGTTGTGTCAGAAGCTCACGACTGCCGGCAGTAGTTAAATTAATATGTTCTAATTGTTGTTCTATATCTGTTAGTTGCTGAGGAGTAATTAAATCATTGATAACAGCATAACCATTATGTTCAAAACAATCACGTATCTTCATTATATTTTCCGTTTGTATCTGTTTATCTGAACTAATATTAATATATTCCAATTCTATTAGGATTAAGTAGATCCTATTTATAAGATAATATATTAATATTTAAAATAATTTATTTGTAATATTTATCTATACTATAGTTTTTCAAGGTAAGCAGAATATATACTCTTTACAATAGTCAATTTCTTTCTTAATAAAATTAAATTGATTAATTTCTGTATCTCATAAAATAGCCCCAGACACTATATCAAATTTTTATGCTGTCATGTTAAAGACTGGTAGTGCTAAGCCTGTCAAAATCTGTATTCATGTCTTCATACGGCTAAAAAACTTGAATTTATCTGTATTTTTTTGCTCGTTTGTGGATTGAATTCAGACAAATATATGATTTATAGATGTTATAAACTATCATTCATCATTAAGATATTGTATAAATGAAAATTTATTTATAACATGATATATATCATAAAAATTATGATAAAAGAAAAATATGACCAATTTTTCACTTATACTCAGGCACTTATCTGGTATGGTTTTTATCAATCAATTAAGGGGGAGCTTTATGTTTTTTAAAAAATTCTGGAGAAAAAAATCAAATTCTGATATTCAATCGGTACAAGATAAACCAATCGCTCAAGATAAAATATCTCTCGCTATTCAAACATTTTGGACACAGGTAAAAGCATCTGAGCAGACATTTAATACGCTAGAACCAATCTCTATCATGGAAAATCTCAATAATCTTTTAATAGATAATCAATTAAATGTTATTGCTGAGCTTACACGAGGAGATAAAAAAAATCATAAAATAATTTTTACGGCTGAAGGCCGAATTGAGCAGTTTGAACTAGTGATACGAATCGTTAAACATGCACCGGATCTGAATTTTTTTGAAATAGAAGCATTTAGGACGCGGGTTGAAAATCTGGATGTATTCTCTATAACGCATCATGATCATTCTCTTTCATTGAGCCCGGCTGATTTATTGATTTATCATCATGAAGAATATCGTAAAATCTCTTTGGAAATTGCGTTTGGTAAAACTATTCCTGAAGAGATGAAGCAAATCGCCCAGTCGACTGCATTTATCTTGCTTGATCATGCATTAGGAGAATATGATTTTTCTATTAAAATCGATTGTGTCAACTTTTTAGAAATTCCCAAAGAGGCAACCGCAGTACCTCTTAATGAATTTGTAACGGTGTTTGATCAGTTATGGCAAGATAAATTAAAGCATACAGGTATTTTTCCTCTTTCTGATAAAGAGGATAGATGGAATGTATTTGAAATCATTGATCAAAATGATCCTGATAACAAAAGATTTGTGCAAAGAAATGAGACAGCCGATGTATTGGTAGGTGATTTCAATTATTGCTATGCTTTAACTATAACAGCCGATGTGGATAGTAAGGAAAATTTATCTCTGGTTTATGAGCTAGAAGATACTATTAATCCGGCTCTACGATTTAATAAACAGGGCATTCATTGTCAAAATACCCTTTATCAGGGTGTAAGAACCATGTTATGGCATGTGCAGGATAAACAATCAGCTATGACATTAGCACAACGTCTGGCAGATCAGTATAGAACCCTTTCAATTAAAATTGAGTGCGAATTTGATCCGGGCTGGTCACAATATTTAAGTTGGGTAGAAAAATAAAGATAACAATAGTTTTATTTTTTTATTGGTTTTCTTTGAAAATTTTCTATTCCTTCTCATTCCAAAAAAAGAATAAATTAACAAATATTTAACAATATAAAAAGCCTGATGGGCTGGTTGAAGCTGTTTCCCGACGAGCAGGAGTTAGCGGAACAAGCTATAGTAAAAAAGAAATAGTATTGAAAAGGCATTGATTTTACGATCTGATGATCATTTAGCATATATTGACTCTGATACAGCCGAGGCTACTATTGCTATGGGTTTGTTCTTTGATAAATATTTAAATACGTATTATTTATTGTTGCAATTCATTTTTGAATAAAATAAAAAAACCGGATAATAAATTAGTATTATCCAGTTCTAGAAATGATAGATTTTTATAAGATATCTTTTTTATCAGTTAACTGAGGTAGCAGTGCATCCTGACTTACTGATAATAGCCCGCTCTGAGTATATATACCCAATTTGTTGCGGGTATCGATAATATCCAGATTACGCATGGTAAGTTGGCCGATACGGTCAGCAGGGGAAAAGGCAGCATTATCTACTTTTTCCATGCTTAACCGCTCCGGCTGATAAGTAAGATTGGATGATTCGGTATTGAGAATAGAGTAATCATTACCGCGGCGTAATTCCAGCGTAACTTCACCGGTAATAGCTTTGGCTACCCAGCGTTGCGCAGTTTCACGCAGCATGAGCGCCTGTGAATCAAACCAGCGTCCCTGATACAGCAGTCTGCCCAGACGCAGACCATTAATGCGGTACTGTTCAATCGTATCCTCGTTATGGATGCCGGTAAGCAGGCGTTCATAGGCAATATGCAGCAATGCCATTGCCGGTGCTTCATAAATACCGCGTGATTTAGCCTCAATAATACGATTTTCAATCTGATCTGTCATGCCAAGACCATGTCGGCCGCCAATACGGTTGGCTTCCAGAATCAGCTCTACCGGATCATGGTATTCAACACCATTTAAAGCCACCGGTACACCTTCTGCAAACCGCACACTTACTTCTTCAGTCGGAATGTTTACCTGTTCATCCCAGAAAGCCACGCCCATAATCGGCTGTACGATTTTCATGCTGCTATTGAGCATTTCCAGATCTTTAGCTTCATGGGTAGCACCGAGCATATTGGAGTCGGTTGAGTAGGCTTTTTCAACAGACATTTTATAGTCAAAACCCTGAGCAATCAGAAATTCAGACATTTCATGCCGCCCGCCCAGCTCATCAATAAACTGTTGATCCAGCCATGGCTTGTAGATGCGTAAAGCCGGATTGGTTAACAGCCCGTAGCGATAAAAGCGTTCAATATCATTGCCTTTATAGGTAGAACCATCACCCCATATATGTACATCATCTTCTTTCATTGCGGCTACCAGCATTGTGCCGGTAACAGCCCTTCCCAGCGGAGTAGTATTAAAATAAGGCATGCCACCCGTATGTACATGGAATGCTCCGCTTTGTATTGCAGCAATACCTTCATGCGCCAGCTGTGTGCGACAATCAATCAGACGGGCTTTTTGAGCTCCGTATTCGAGTGCTTTTTGCGGAATAGCATCATAATCATCTTCATCAGGCTGTCCCAGATTAGCTGTATAGGCATAAGGTAAAGCGCCCTTCAGTTTCATCCAGAGTAATGCTGTAGAGGTATCCAGTCCGCCGGAAAAAGCAATGCCAACTTTTTCGCCAACGGGTAGGTGTTGCAGAATAGTGCTGTGGTTACTCATATTAACTCCCTTGAGTGATGTATTCGCAAAAAATGAAAATTTATTGCCATACCAGTAGTGCATGGTTGCGTTTACCGCGCCGCAAAATGGTGTAGTGCCCGAAACGTTTGTCATCGCTGCTGAATACGTAATCAGCACTGTCAATTTTTTGCCCGTTAACCATGACTGCTCCCTGACTGATAAAGCCACGTGCTTCATTATTGGATTTGGCCAGTGACGCAGTAGTTAAGGCCTGCACGATATTGATGGATTCAGTAACCGGAAATGCAGGTAAGCCATCCAGAGATAATTGCTGAAAATCGCTTTCAGTAAGTGCACTCTGATCTTCGGCAAACAGGCTGGCAGAAATACGCTGTGCTGCAGCCAGAGCTTCTTCACCATGAATCAGTCGGGTCATTTCCTCTGCCAGAATGCGCTGTGCCTGTGGCTTACTGCCACTGGCCTGATCGCTGGCTTCAATGGCCTCTATCTCTGCCACACTGAGGAAAGTAAAATATTTGAGGAATTTATATACATCCGCATCAGCAACTTTTAACCAGAACTGATAGAACTGGTAAGGAGAGGTTTTTTCTGCACTCAGCCAGACTGCACCACCTTCGGTTTTACCAAATTTAGTTCCGTCCGCTTTAGTCACCAGTGGCAGTGTCAAACCATAAACGGTAGCCTGATGTAGCCGGCGGGAGAGGTCAATCCCTCCGGTGATATTACCCCACTGATCAGAACCGCCGATTTGCAATACGGCACCGTGGCGGCGATACAGTTCAGCAAAATCGTAACCCTGAAGCAGAGCATAGGCAAATTCGGTAAATGAAATACCTACATCATCACGGCTTAGACGCTGTTTTACTGATTCTTTGTTCAGCATGGCATTTACAGAAAAATGTTTGCCGATATCGCGCAGAAAATCCAGACAATTCATGCTGCCGAACCAGTCAAAATTATTTGCCATAATGGCAGCATTGTCACCACTGAAGCTAAGGAAAGGTTGTAGTTGCGCGCGTATCTTGGCTACCCAGTTCTGCACGGTTTCTAAAGTGTTGAGCGAACGTTCCTGTGCCTTGAAGCTCGGATCACCAATCATACCGGTAGCACCTCCTACCAGCGCGATTGGTGTATGTCCGGCCAGTTGAAAGCGGCGTAAAACCAGAATAGGTAACAGGTGACCGATATGTAGACTGTCGGCTGTCGGGTCGAAACCACAGTACAGAGTAATTTTCTTTTCGTTTAATAATGTATCAAGAGCCTGTGCATCAGTGGTTTGAGCTATCAGGCCTCGTTGCTGTAAGTCGTGAACAACGCTGGTCATGGTTGGATTTTGTTCTTTCAAATTAAATAAATTAGCTAAAATTAAGTTTGTCTGGCTCAGACTGCACATAAAAACATAATAGCAAATATCATATTTTTGCTGGTTTTGGCTGATTAGTCTGTTTTAGCGCCTAATAATGATGCATTATTTTACACGATTTGTTTATTGCTGCATTTGTGGTTGTAATAAATTGATAATTCATTAGTTTGGTAATGGTCGGAAATACTTTATCAGTTTCTGTTTATAAATAGACACAGTGATATTTATAATAGGTAAATCATATGGATAACCAATATCAAAGCTGATATTTATTGGTTGCTGGCAGATGGTTTAGATAACCGAACCGAGAGGGTTCGATATGTCAGGCTAAAAAATAAATTTATTATTAACCGAAATGCATAAACCAGCTATATTCTGGATAAGAATATAGCTGGTTTAAAGAGATTAATGGTTATACGTTAAACAGGAAATGAATTACATCACCATCATTTACGATGTATTCCTTGCCTTCAGCACGCATTTTACCGGCCTCTTTAGCTTTGGCTTCACCTCCGCAGGCAATGAAATCTTCGTAAGCAATAACCTGAGCACGGATAAAACCACGTTCAAAATCGGTATGAATAACACCGGCAGCCTGAGGGGCAGTATCGCCTTTATGGATGGTCCATGCTCTGACTTCCTGAACGCCGGCAGTAAAATAGGTTTGCAAACCGAGTAAGTCGTAGCCGGCGCGAATCAGTCGATTCAGACCCGGTTCTTTTAAACCCATTTCTTGCAGAAATTCGGCTTTATCAGCCTCATCCAGATCGGCAATTTCGCTTTCCATTGCTGCACATAGTGCAACAACAGGTGCATTTTCCTGTGCCGCCAGTTGTTGTAGGCGTTCCAGATGCGGGTTGTTATCAAAGCCATCTTCAGCAACGTTGGCTACGTACATTGCCGGTTTTACAGTAAGCAGACATAAAGGTTTAATCAGTGCCAGCTCATCCTTATCCAGCCCTGCCGAGCGTACGGGTTTACCTTCAAGCAGATGTTGCTGTAAGCGTTCCAGAATGGCTACCAGTTTTTGTGCTTCTTTATCACCGGATTTGGCTTTCTTGCTTTCGCGTATGATGGTTTTTTCTACACTGGCCAAATCTGCAAGTGCCAGCTCGGTACCAATGACTTCAATATCCGAAATCGGATCTACCTTTCCGGAAACATGCACAATGTTATCATCATCAAAGCAGCGCACAACGTTTACGATGGCATCAGTTTCACGGATATTAGCGAGAAACTGATTACCCAGACCTTCGCCTTTACTGGCTCCGGCTACCAGCCCGGCAATATCGACAAATTCAACGATGGCCGGCTGGGTTCGTTTGGGATTAACGATTTTAGCCAGCTCTTCCATGCGATCATCCGGCACTTCAACAATACCGACATTAGGCTCAATAGTGCAGAAAGGATAATTGGCAGCTTCAATACCAGACTGGGTAAGGGCGTTAAACAGGGTAGATTTGCCTACATTGGGCAAACCCACAATGCCACATTTCAAACTCATGATATTCCTTGAAAACAGGCGATATTTAAAAATGGCTGAATTGTATCATAAAGCATGCAGATACCTGTGCCAAACCGGTAAAACACTGTGTTATTCTCCTTTAAATGCGCATTTATCGCTCTTTAAACGCCAGATAAATACTATATGAATTGAAGTCATATAAAATGATTTATAAAAACAATAAAATAAAAATTTTTTCTTTTTGAGTGCTTGCATAATCAGAAAAATATCGTATAATTGCGTCTCTCTTGAAATGAGATGCGGCGAATTAGCTCAGTCGGTTAGAGCAGAGGAATCATAATCCTTGTGTCCGGGGTTCGAATCCCTGATTCGCCACCAAATAAATCGCAAACTCTGGTTGAGTTTGCGTTTTTTATTATCTATGTTATTTTATACATATAGCATATAATTTGATTGTCCTGACTGTTTCCTGCGCAGATGTTTTCTGGATTTATTGGTAAACTGTAAAATACAGGCAGCTGTTTATTTAGCTGCCTGTCATCTTAAATACAGATTTATGTTGAATTTTCTGATTAACATTAACTATTGTGTACTTCTGCTTATTCAAATTAAATTCTTTGATCCATTTCCTGAGCAGGACTTTCATGATTATCTGTTTTGCTGATAACGCGCGCAGGTACGCCTACTACTGTTGAATATTCCGGAACATCATTAACTACGACACTGCCGGCACCTACTTTGGCGCAGGTATGTACACGAATATTGCCTAATACGGAGGCATTGGCTCCGATCATGACACCGTCACTGATTTTCGGATGCCTGTCACCGCTTTGTTTACCGGAGCCACCCAGAGTAACACCGTGTAACAGCGAAATATTATTACCCAGCACCGCTGTTTCGCCAATAACCACACCCGTACCGTGGTCAATCATAATTCCATAGCCCATTGAAGCAGCCGGATGGATATCAACTCCTAAAACTTCTGAAGCACGATTTTGTAAAAAATAGGCTAGAGTATGGCGATTCTGTTGCCAGAGCCAGTGGTTAATGCGATGGGTCTGTATGGCGTGAAAACCTTTGTAATACAATAATGGTAAACTATAGGTTTCACAGGCGGGATCGCGTTCATAATAGGCAACAATATCTGCCAGGGCTGCATGAATAATAGAAGTATCCTGATGTAAGGCCTCCAGATAAATCTCGAATAATGCCCGCGCATCCATTACAGCACTGGACATTTTGGTAGACAGATGAAAGGCCAGCATGCGGGCAAAATTTTTATGGCGTAATACACTCAAGTGCAGAAAACTGGCCAGTATAGGTTCATTGCTGACTGCTATTTCGGTTTCATGACGAATGGTTTGCCACAGGTTTTCAGCCTGAGCAGCATCAGGTAAATTCATATGTTTAATTTCTCGTTTGCAGATTAAATTTATTGAATCACAATATCATATTGTTCCTGAGTGTAAGTGGTTTCTACTGCCAGAGCAATCGGCTTGTCAATAAAATCACTTAGCATTTTCAAAGAATCGGCTTCCTCATCCAGAAATAAATCTATGACGCTGGGAGAGGCTAGTATGCGCAATTGCTTAATATCAGGACGACGTGATTCGCATACTATTTCGCGCAAAATCTCATAGCACATAGTTTGTGCTGTTTTGATGCGACCACGCCCCTGACAGACAGGACAGGGTTCACACAGTATCTGGGTCAGATTTTCCCGGGTACGTTTGCGTGTTAGCTCTACCAGACCTAAACTGGTAAAACCGTTAAGTGTAACGCGGGTACGGTCGTAGGCCAGCGCTTGAGCCAGCTCGGTCAGAATTTCCTGCTGGTGTGTTTCGTTGGTCATATCGATAAAATCAATAATGATAATTCCCCCCAGATTGCGTAAACGCAGTTCACGTGCAATCACATGGCAGGCTTCCAGATTGGTTTTAAAGATAGTTTCTTCAAAATTGCGTGCGCCGACAAAACCGCCCGTATTTACATCAATGGTAGTCATAGCTTCTGTCGGCTCAATAATAATATAACCGCCAAAATCCAGATTCACCCGTGGTTGCAGAGAGCGGTTAATTTTGGCTTCGATATTGTATTTTTCAAATAACGGACAATCATCCTTAAATAATTGCAATTTATCCAGTGCACCCTGAGAATAATTCGTGGCAAATTCGTGCATGCGTTGATAATGGCTGGTTGAATCCACAATAATGTGATTGATATTGTCACTGTACATATCACGCAATACACGTAAACTCAGGGGTAAATCCTGATACAGTAATGTTTCAGGCGGACAGGTTTTGGATAGTTGCTGAATATGCTGCCATCGCTTGGTCAGATAATTGATATCAGCCTGCAATTCTGCATCAGTCGCATTTTCGGCACTGGTACGGATAATATAGCCATGTGCAGCATCTGCCGGTAACAGATTTTCCAGCCGCTCACGTAACTGGTTGCGTTCCTCTTCGTCTTCAATACGCTGTGAGATGCCGATATGCTCATCCTGGGGCAGATATACGAGAAAACGGCCTGCCAGTGATATCTGCGTAGACAGACGTGCGCCTTTAGTATTAATCGGGTCTTTGATGACCTGTACAACAATTGGCTGTCCTTCATGCAGCGTGTGTTCAATACGCTGAATCTGCTCTGGTTGCTGACGCTGCTCGAGTACATCGACAATATGCAGAAAAGCGGCACGTTCCAGCCCGATATCAATAAAGGCACTTTGCATACCGGGTAATACACGGCGCACCACACCCAGATAAATATTGCCTACCAGACCATGGCCGCAATTACGTTCAATATGAATTTCACACAACGTATTTTCTTCTATTACGGCTACTCTGGTTTCTTGCGGAGTAATATTTACCAGTACCGTTTCAGCCGGCCGCTGAATATCCTTCGGCAGCGATATGTCGCTGTTATGCATGATGGAGCTTTCAATTTAATCAAATCACTTTGTGTAGTCTCCGTCTGTACAGATAAAAACTGTACAAAGTAATCTGGTCTGTTTGTATAGTGCGACTGACATCATAGCGCAGGCAAGAGTTCCCTGCCAAACGCAGTTGCATAAAGTTTTCTGACAAAGTAGTCTGCTAATAAATATAAAAACTTAAATTAGTAGTATTTATGTAATAGCACACCCGTTATTTTAACCGTGAGCAGCTCTTGATACATTCGGCAACTAACTGAGGACCACGAAAAATCAGACCTGAATATAACTGGACGGCGGCAGCACCAAGACGGATTTTTTCTGCAGCATCCGCTCCGGTTATAATACCCCCTGTACCGATAAGCGGAATTTGCGAATTAATGTGTGCAGATAACTGATTCAGAACATAATTACTCTGTGTCTGTACGGGATGACCAGACAACCCGCCAGTTTCCTGAGCAAATTTATGCGTACCCAGAGTAGTTCTGTCTATAGTGGTATTAGTGGCAATAATTCCGTCTATTTGTGTATTCAGTGCAACCTCTGCAATGGCTTCAATTTGCTCTTCATCCAGATCGGGAGCAATTTTGATGGCAATAGGCACATAGCGGCTTTGCTGAGTAGCCAGCTGAGCTTGACGGTTTTTCAGATGGTTCAATAATCTGTCCAGCTCTCCGGCACTTTGCAGACTGCGTAAATCACGTGTGTTAGGTGAAGAAATATTAACAGTGACATAACTGGCATGCGGATAGGCTTTTTCCAGACAAATCAGATAATCATCCACTGCTTTTTCAATCGGTGTGGCAGCATTTTTGCCAATATTAATTCCCAATATGCCGCGATATCTACTATTTGCAATATTATTGATTAAAGTATCAATACCATAATTGTTAAAGCCCATACGATTAATAATTGCCTGTTGCTTTGGTAATCTGAATAATCGTGGCTTAGGATTGCCTGCCTGAGGTAGCGGTGTCACAGTGCCTACTTCTATAAAGCCAAATCCCAGCATAGCAAGTGCATCAATATATTCACCATTTTTATCCAGACCGGCAGCCAGTCCTACAGGATTGGGGAGCGTTAGTCCCATCAGTGTTGTGGTATTGTTGATATTGTTGTCAGGCAAAATACCATTGGTATTTTTCTGCATGAATGAGAAGTTTGGTTTGCATCCCAGTAAAAAACCACAATGATAACGATGTAACCATAGCAGCGATTTTAAAGTCAGGTAATGGGCTGTTTCAGGATCCAGTCTGAATAATAATGGTTTAATAATAGGATACATGATGTTGATATTGGGAAAAGGGTGAAATATTATAACCAACAACATGGTCAAATCGAATGGAAAATCATTAAATTCGGTATGTGCAGGTGAAATAAATCATTTAATTAAAAATGGTACAGAATACACAAATTAATTAAAGCCGCTGCTGCAGAATATTTTGTGTTTTGTACTACCAGTGTTTTCACCTAATGCTATATAACAATATACCCGTTTATGGTTCCGTAATTTAGAGCAGGAAATATAAACGGGCATAATAATCAGAAAATCTGTTCATTATTGCGGTTATAGCCGGATATCACCATGGTTTGTCAGCCATACCCTGAAAATTCTGTTGTAATGTGCTGCCTATGCTTCGTCCGAAGCGTTTCCAGCTGGTTTCAGCAGTGTAATCTACCAGTTCCGGAGCTTCAATAACATCGCGGGCAACTGTGTAAATATTGCCAAAATCATCTACTAGTCCGACTGCTTTGGCTTCTTCACCGGTATAGGCACGACCGCTGAATATGTCTGGATTGTCAGCAACTTTTAACCGGTCGCCACGCCCCTGCTGCACCGCCTGAATGAATTGTTTATGAATACTGCTTAACATTTGTTGCCAGATTTCCGCCTGTTCCGGGGTTTCCGGCACAAATGGATCGCCCATATCTTTATTGTTGCCGGCTATTTTTACCCGGCGTTTAATTCCAAGTTTGTCAATCAGACCTGTAAAGTCAAAACTGCTGCCAATAACACCGATACTGCCGACAAGGCTGGACGGATCTGCATAAATTTTATCTGCAGCACTGGCAATGTAATAACAACCGGAGGCACACATATCCTCAGTTACAACATATAAAGGTATCTTCGGATGTTCTGCTTTCAGATAACGGATTTCTTCATAGGCAATACTGGAAATCACCGGTGAACCGCCCGGGCTGTTGGCACGAATGATAATGCCTTTAACATTTTTATTCTCATAAGCTGCATTCAGGCTTTTACGTAATAATTCTGCCTGATTATTCTCACTACTGATTACGCCATCCAGATCAATAACTGCGGTATGCGGACTATCGGTGGTTGAAGATCCCATCGCTGCTATAATAATAAAGACAATAATGCACAGCCAGAGTAACCGCCAGGCCCAGCGCCAGATTCGATTGCGCCGTTGTTCGCGGTATACCTCAAGTAACAGCTTCTCCAGCATGCTACGTTCCCAATTGCTATTTTCCTCGGGATTACCATTTGCCGGTTCTGATTTATTAATTTTGATTGTCATTTGGTTTATTCTCTGCTTTTAGTTTTGATATCCGGCAAATCTGATTCTGCCAGCTTTGTTTATTTTGCAAACTGGTTTATATCTGAAATCAGGCCACAATCAAATTATATCTGAATTAATATTTATGTATGTTCTTATCGATTAAGAATTCGGGTCAAGCTTTATCCGTATCAACGTCTACATTATAATTATAATAGTGCAGTCATCAGCCTGCCAGTATCAGTAAATTATGCAGCGAGTAATAGAATAAAATAATACAAAAATGATGGGTCATGTTGTATCAGAGACTAGTCTTTGAATTTATAGATTGAATTTATACATTGTGCAGAAAATTTAAAAGCAGGTTGTTTGTGCAGACTTTCATTTACTTTAAAGATTAAATCGACTAACCCGGTTGATGTATATAGTTGATATTCAGCATTATTTATGTTTCTCATTTGTTAATTAAAACTTGGAAAATCATGTCCAGATTCTTTTTTAATGACCGTAAACAACTGGTCAATGAAGCGATTGAGGGTTTAGTCATTTCCGCGCCTCAGGGCAATCTTGTCAGACTGGATACAGATCCGGCAATACGGGTAGTGATGCGTAGTGACTGGGATAAAAGCCGGGTAGCCGTTATTTCCGGCGGAGGCTCCGGTCATGAACCCGCACATGCTGGTTTTGTTGGCAAAGGTATGTTAACAGCAGCTGTGTGCGGAGATTTATTTGCTTCGCCCAGCGTCGATGCAGTATTTAATGCAATTGTGGCGGTAACGGGGGAACAAGGCTGTTTATTAATTGTCAAAAATTATACCGGAGACCGGCTGAATTTCGGGCTGGCGGCAGAAAAGGCTAAAAGTCATGGGCTAAACGTAGAGATGGTAATCGTTGCCGATGATATTTCATTGCCGGAAAACAGACAGCCCCGCGGTATTGCCGGTACAGTACTAGTGCATAAAATAGCAGGTTATGCAGCAGAAGAAGGTAAATCCCTGACTCAGGTACGCGAGATAGCACAGCAAGCCTGTGACAATCTGTATAGTTTGGGTGTCGCTATGCAGACCTGTAATTTGCCGGACAATACGGAAGAAAAGCGAATTAAAGCCGGACAGGTTGAACTGGGACTGGGTATTCATGGTGAGCCGGGCGCTTCAATAGTGGATACGCACAACAGCAGAATGCTGATCGATACACTGGTTCAGGCATTATCGAAGTCAGCCGGATCAGGTCGTTTTGCTGTTTTAATTAATAATCTGGGTGGTGTATCTGCCCTGGAAATGGCTGTACTGACACGCGAGCTAGCGCATTCAGCCATTAGTAAACAAACTGATTTACTGATTGGTCCTGCCTCACTGGTTACCTCATTGGATATGAAAGGTTTTTCACTTTCGTTGCTTAAGCTGAACGATTACTTCAGCAAGGCGCTGAATGCGCCCGTAGAAACACAGGGATGGCAGAAACCCGTGGTTTTACAGCCCTTAAAAACCGTAGTATGTGAAACCGAATATAAACAGTCTGCTTATATTCCGTCTGAAAACGCTCAGGCAGCAGAATGTATCACAGTCATTACAGATACACTGATCCGGCTAGAAAATCAGCTTAATGCTCTCGATGCAAAAGTAGGTGATGGCGATACCGGAAGTACATTTGCTCATGCTGCGCATGCTATTGCCCGGCAGCTAGCACAAAAACATTTACCGTTAAATGATTTACCTCAACTGTTGTTGTGTATTGGCGAGCGACTGTCTGTTGTCATGGGTGGTTCAAGCGGGGTATTGATGTCGATTTTTTTCACCGCTGCCGGTCAGAAATTACAGACAGGCGGTACACTGGCAGAAGCATTATTAACCGGGCTGGCTCAAATGAAACATTATGGCGGTGCAGATATAGGTGACCGAACTTTAATCGATGCACTGCAACCGGCATTAATTGCATGGCAGAAACAGGGTTTTTCCGCAGCAATACCGGCAGCCAGAGAGGGTGCGGAAAAAACTGCTGATATGCATAAAGCCGGAGCAGGGCGCTCATCTTATGTTAATCAGCAAAATCTCGCCGGAGTGGCTGATCCGGGTGCAGTAGCGGTAGCTGAGGTATTGACTGCACTGAGTAAGCTGCAAGCTTAAGAACATCAGATTGTTACTTTTAAATTTATTTTTATTAGGAATAATAAATCGATAATATCCCTGATGGATTGTCAGTCAAGTTAATCGGATAATTATCTGCATTTATTTTTTATATTACATATATTTTATATTTGTATAACGATTTCAACAGAATGGAAAAAATTAAATGAAAGCTGTGATTCCTGTGGCTGGTTTTGGCACACGTATGTTACCGGCCACAAAAGCCATTCCTAAAGAAATGCTGACCGTAGCCGATAAACCCTTAATTCAATATATCGTTCAAGAATGTGCGGCAGCAGGAATTAATGAAATTGTTCTCGTTAATCATGCATCTAAAACTGCTATAGAAAACCATTTTGATACGGCTTTTGAGCTGGAAACACAGTTACAGAGTAAAGGTAAAACGGCTTTACTGAGTGAAACGCGTAGTGTATTGCCCAATGGAATGCAAATCATTCAGGTACGTCAGAGTGAAGCTAAAGGTTTGGGACATGCTATCTTGTGTGCACGTTCTGTGATTGGTGATGAACCATTTGCGGTATTGCTGTCTGATGTACTGATCGATGAAAATACCTGTAATCTGTCCACAGATAATCTGGCAGCAATGCTAAAACAGTTCCGGAATACACAGCGCAGCCAGATTATGGTTGAACGTGTGCCGATGAGTGAGGTTAATAAATATGGCATTGTCGATTGTAATAGTCAGCAGGCTGATTCCGGAAACAGCATCAGTATGAGTGCTATTGTGGAAAAACCGGCGACCGGACAGGCTCCATCTGATCTGGCTGTGGTTGGCCGCTATGTGCTTTCAGCTGCTATCTGGCCTTTGCTGGAAAAAACCTTACCCGGTGCAGGAGGCGAGATTCAGCTTACTGATGCCATTGCTGCCCTGATGCAGCATGAAGCTGTAGATGCTTTTGTGATTCAGGGCTGTTCACATGATTGCGGAGACAAACTTGGCTATATGAAAACATTCATTGAATATAGTCTGCGCCATCATCAGTGTGGTTCTCAACTCAAACAGTGGCTGCAAAAGCAAGCATTCTAATGCAGGCAAATACGGATATAAGCATCAATTATCATTTGCCGGGTACTATTGGTAAATGACTCAGGAATAGCTGCAGATCATCCGGTAAAGGAGCGGTAAGCTGTAAAATATCGCCACTAACCGGATGAGCCAGCGTTAATTCAGCAGCATGTAAAAACATTCTTTTCAGCCCGGCTTTTTGCAGGCGCTTATTTATCTGATAATCACCATAACGCTCATCTCCGGCAATAGGGCATGACTGTGATTGCATATGGACACGTATCTGGTGGGTACGGCCTGTTTTAAGTGTCGCTTCCATAAGTGTCAATGCTCTGATTCCCATATGGTGTAATTGCTCACCTGCATAACGCTGCAGTATCCGGAACTGCGTATGCGCCCGTTGTCCTTCCTGCGTGTTGCCGGCGATACGTACCATCTTTTCCCCTTGTGCACCGGTATATTTCAGTAGCGGAAGTTTAACTTGCCGTATATTTTCCGGCCAGTTGCCAATGGCCAGAGCCAGATACACTTTATGCGGATGATTCTGGCGAATTGATTCATGCAGTTTGACCAGTGCACTGCGTTTTTTGGCTATCATCAGCAAGCCGCTGGTATCTTTATCCAGCCTGTGAACCAGCTCCAGATAACGGGATTCAGGGCGGGCGCGGCGCAGTTGCTCAATAACGCCAAAACTAATACCACTGCCGCCATGTACCGCAATACCGGCCGGTTTGTTAATCACAAGTAATACATCATCTTCATACACAACCGTAAATTCCTGAGCAGGAATAGTCAAAGTTGTTGCGGATGGGTATCTGGCAGCAGTACGAATCGGGGGTAAACGAATTTCATCATTGACCTGAATCCGGTCTGTTCCTTTACAGCGCTTTTTGTTCAGACGGACTTCTCCGTTACGGATAATGCGCTGAATATGACTTTTCGGTACTCCTTTTAATTCCCTTATTAAATAATTATCCAGTCTCTGACCGGCGCTTTCTGCACAGACAGATAAAAACTGCACTGAATCTTTGCTTAAAACCGTCATATTGCTTATAATCCGTAAGCTTTTATAAATAAATAAAAGTCATCAGTGGTCATGACCAAATATCGTGTTGGCAGACTGAACTGAACCAAAAATGGCCGCATTTTGCCCGAAGCTGAAAAGTGCCTGAAAGCGCAATTTGGCTGTAAATAATGAAATGTTAACGTATTTACCGGAAAAACGCACTGTTGCAGGCGTATTTCCCCGTGTTGCTGACCAGCCGTCAGCAGCAAGGGTTAGTGATTAAGTTTGACTCCATCAGGTGGCAAGCCACGGCTTCAGACGTGATCAGGCAGGACAAAACCTGAAAACGCAGCCGCTACTGTGCCCGAGCACCTGGCAGAATAACAGAAGAATGGCTACCCCAGTTAAGTGTCCGGTCCATACTGATCGGATACCGGACACACGCTGTTTAGCAGGTATCGTGTGATGCTGAATAGCGGATATGATCTTTACACCTTCTTTATGATGAAAGCCTTTAAGTTTGCCGCGAATGATTTAGTCAGGCAGGGCTATGGGTGTCAAATACTAATTACCACGCCTCGTCAGTGCACATAACGAGGTTCTCATGAAACGAATGTTATTCAACGCTACACAGGCAGAAGAGCTGCGTGTGGCTATTGTGGATGGGCAAAGTCTGCTTGACCTTGACATCGAAACGCTGGGAAAAGAGCAGCGTAAAGGTAATATCTATAAAGGTGTCATTACCCGTATCGAACCTTCTCTGGAAGCATGTTTTGTAGACTATGGCACAGATCGTCATGGTTTTTTACCATTTAAAGAAATCTCACGCAGCTATTTTCAGAATTATGAAGGCGGTCGTGTCCGGATTCAGGATGTACTTACAGAAGGTATAGAAGTCATTGTACAGGTGGAAAAAGATGAGCGCGGTAATAAAGGCGCAGCTCTGACCACTTTTGTCAGTCTGGCCGGGCGCTATCTGGTATTGATGCCGAACAATCCGCGTGGCGGCGGTGTTTCCCGTCGTATTGAAGGAGAAGACCGGCAGGAACTCAAGCAGGCAATGAGTGAGCTTGATACACCGCGCGGAATGAGCCTGATTGCACGTACAGCCGGTATTGGACGCAGTACCGAAGAATTACAGTGGGATCTTAATTATCTGATTCAGTTGTGGCGGGCAATTGAGCAGGCGGCGCAGCAGCATAGTGAACCTTACCTGCTGTTTATGGAAAGTTCCTTACTTATTCGTGCCATTCGCGATTATTTCCAGCCAGATATCGGGGAAATTCTGATTGATTCTCAGGAAGTTTATGATCAGATCCGTGAATTTATGTCTTACGTGATGCCTGCCTATATCAACCGGCTGCGGCATTATACCGATCATATCCCACTGTTTTCCCGTTTTCAGATAGAGCAGCAGATCGAATCTGCATTTTCACGAGAAGTCGCCCTTCCATCCGGAGGAGCGATAGTTATCGACCACACCGAAGCGCTGGTATCCATAGATGTGAACTCTGCCAGAGCAACCCGTGGTGCAGATATTGAAGATACTGCTTTCAAAACCAATATGGAGGCCGCAGAAGAGGTTGCACGACAGATGCGTGTGCGTGACCTGGGCGGACTGGTGGTTATTGACTTCATTGATATGGAGAACAGTAAAAATCAGCGTGATGTAGAAATCACCCTGCGTGAAGCACTGAAAAAAGACCGTGCCCGGGTACAAATGGCTAAATTGTCCCGCTTTGGTTTAATGGAATTATCCAGACAGCGCCTAAAACCATCATTGGGAGAAAGCAGTCATACCATTTGCCCTCGCTGTGCCGGCACTGGTTTTATCCGCAGTATTGAATCAACTGCATTACATATCCTGCGCATCATTCAGGAAGAATCAATGAAAGACAACACAGCCGAAGTACGGGTACAGGTACCGGTGGATGTGGCTACTTTTCTGCTGAATGAAAAACGTGCTGAACTGTTTGGTCTGGAAGAGCGTCTGGATGTATGTGTATTGCTGATTCCGAATATTCATCTGGAAAATCCGCATTACAGCGTGACCCGTGTACGTACCGATAATGTGGAAGAAAATACCGTCCCCAGCTACCATCAGGTACAGGAACCGGAAAATATTGGCGAACTGCCTTTTTCTATTGGTCAGAATAAACCAGTTAAGCCAGAGGCTGCTGTTAAAGGGATTCATCATACTCAGCCTGCCCCGGTTATTGAGAAGACCACTGCAGGTAAAACCGAATCAACAGGTATGTGGAAAAAACTGACCGGCTGGCTGGGTAATCTGCTGGGCGGAAAAGCGGTTGAATCTGCCACGGCAGATCGTGCGGCGGCAGAAAAAACCGTCAAAACCACGCATCAGAAAAAAAATCAGAAATCCCAGACACAAGAACGCCGTCAGGCACGTGCCGGCCGGCTGGCTAAAAATAACAACTCAGCGCAAAAAGCTCAGACTGTAAATGAAGCTAAAACACCGGCCGATTCAGCACTCACCAACCGGTCAGCCAGTGAAAACCGCAACCGGCGTGAAGAAAAGCGTGCCGACAGATATGCGAATGCTCAATCAGATATGTCGGCTGATGCTGCTCAGGAAAAAAGTGGCTTTAAACAGGAACAGAATACTTCGCGCAGACGTCGTCAGCGGGCATCAGGTAAAAATGACACCCCGGTGCAGAATGTAAATACCATTAGTACCACTGACGGAATTCAGGTTAATGATCCCCTGATTATTACCCTGGCGGATACTGAGTCGAAAAATGAACGGCATAAAACACGGCATGACAAAAACAGTCGTCGGCAGAATGGCAAGAAAAAACGCAGTTACATTATCTCTGCCAGGAAAATCAGCCGGAATATTGATATCCGGACCATCACTGCTCAAATACAACTGACTGCAGAGCATGTACTGAATCCTGAAAAAAAACTCAATAACATTGCTGTACCATATTCTGAACCGATCCCTGAAACTGATGATATGATGGTGCAACAAGCAGTAGCACTGGTAGAACAGGCTATTGCCCGGGTTCTTGCGCAGCCAGAGCAGGCGCTGCAGACAGCTGCTGTTGATAAAGCAATCGTTGTGGATACAGAAGCTGTTACCCAGACTAGAGAATCAGATATAACTTCGTCAGAAGTGGCGGTTACGGAGGCAGTGGCAGATATCAATCTAAGCCATATTGCCCGTCAAGGCGGGCTGATACTGGTTGAAACCAATGCAGATAAAGCAGTATTTACCACTAATGCCATTGATACAGTGCAGGAACAGCCTAAATTGCGGCGTAAGGATATTGTGCCGGACAAAGCAGATAATACAATAATCACACCTGCAGCATTGGAACAGATTGAAACCAGGATATAGCAAGATTGATTTATGTCTGATCGTAATCCGTATTTTTGATTCGGATATTTGCTGAATTAAAAACAGTGTTTAATGTTTATAGAATGCGTTAATCTTAAAATGATATCGTTTAATACAGGGAACCGGTCAGAACGAATTTGTAAAAAGCTTGATATAATTGCTAACCGATTAATTCTGTTTTAGTGATTGTTCTGGTTGATTATTGAATTCAGTTATTGTGTTGAAAAACTACAACACATTTAAACGCAGAATGTATTTTATATTAATGTATTATTATTTTTATAATGCATTGAATTTATTGATTAATATAGTTATTTATCTATTGGTTGCCGCTGAAAGGCTGTTGAAAAGTGTTGTGTGTTTGCAAATGAATTTGTTTTTTTGCAACTGAAGCATTATATTAACAGCCATGAAATCGCTAACGCGGCGATTAATGCAAAACTTTAAATGCTTATTAGGTTTTTGAAGTTTGTTTTTTCGACATAGAAAAGGAATACAGCAATGAAAAAAACCCTGATTGCTTTGGCTTTGACCACTTTGCCGGTTGCCGCTATGGCTGAGGTTGTTTTATACGGTCAAGTAAAAGCTGGCTATGAAGCTTTTTCTAATAAGACCACCGGTAATGATCGCGGTCCGTACCAGAATGGTATAGCTGATTATGGTTCACGTATCGGTATTAAAGGTTCTGAAGATCTGGAACATGGCTTGAAAGTTATCTGGCAGGTTGAATCCCGCATTCATTTGGGTAACAGCAATGATGATGGTGATAGCTGGGCAACCCGTGACTCTTTCATAGGTTTGGAAACTCCATATGGTAAGGTTCGTGCTGGTCGCATCAGCAACCAGATGAATGCTAATATGGATGATATTGATACCTGGGAATATAACAATGAAGCACTGGGTCTGGGTAAATTCACCCGTACTGATGCCCGTTATGTAGGTATCGCTTATGATTCTCCGGAATGGGCTGGTTTCAGCTTCAACTTATTGTACTCTCCGCGCGATAATGTAAATGGTTACGATAAGGATCGTAAAGGCGAGCACTTTATTCACTCTGGTGATAAATACAGCTTGGGTTTGAACTACAAAAACTCTGGCTGGTTTGCTAAATACGGTTTTGACTACCTGAAAAATTCTGCTATCCATGTTAACAGTATCACCGAAAATCCTAATACTGGTGATTTGCTAATTAATGCTAGCCGCAAGGATGGTCAGGTACATCGTTTTGAAGGCGGCTATGATGCTAATAACTGGTTTGTAGGTGTTGGATATCAATACACTAAAAATGCTGAATCTTATAATAATCACGTGAATGAACTTGGTGATGAAATTGCAGGGTCAATTGTTTCAATTGCCGGCATCCCCGCTTCAGATTTAAAGTCTGGTGAACATAAAATGGGTATCTCTAATCAAGGTCAGGAAGCTGCTCTGACTGTTGGCTACCATTTTGGTAACATCTTCCCGAAAATTTCCTATGCTCATGGCTGGGATGCTAAAATAAATGGTACTAAAGAGAAAAATACCAAATACGATCAGATCGTAATTGGTGCTGATTATGCTTTCTCTAAACGTACTACTGCAAATGTACAGGCAGGCTGGTTGCGTGAAGGTCGTGGTTACGAGTATGACAGCGTGAAGGATGAGTTTTACAATAATGGTAAAACAAAAACTACCGCTTTCGGCGTTGGTCTGAAACACACTTTCTAATTAGCGCTTAATTCTGATTAATTAGAATTTAAATTTAATCCCTGATTGAATAACAATTCAATCAGGGATTATTTTATAGTGAAAACATGATGTCTGTATAATGAGATAAAATGTAAGCGGGGTTGATTTAAAATTGAATTATTTGGCCAACGATCTTAGTAAGGTTGTGTGCTCAGGCTCTTAAAGAGTAAAGCAGATTAGATGATCTGCACATATATCTATGCTGTGGAATGACTACCCATGATATCTGTATTAAGAGACTTGAATAAAGAGTAATTGTGGAAGATATTAAAAATAGTAATACTACTGGATTAAAATAAAATATCTATAAATTACTTTTTTAATATATTACAAAAATGTTAATAAAATAAGAATTAAGCAATATTTGAAAATATAAATACAATATGTTTAAATTCTAAAATCATAAAATAAATAACCTAAATTCTGATTGTTGATTCTGTCAAGATTATCCATACGCATTTATTTTTGTTGTTGTAAATAACTTTATTTAATAATAATTTCGAAAATTTAAATAAATATCCTTTAACAAAGAAAATTATTAAGATTTGTTAAAATATGTATATTTAAATGGTTTTTATAATCAAAATAAAGTATTTAATCTGCATTTAAATACGTTTCTGATGCTTATTTAACCTAATCTTTAATAATAGAAATTTCCCGGATTGATTAATCAAAAGTCATTGTTTGCTTTTTTATTACCCAACCAGTATATTTTGAGAGTCCGTCATATGACGATTGATGTAAACTTCAAAAGCGCTGCATTAAAGTTTTGAGGTTTGTATTTTTGATGTTTAGACAAGGAATACTATAATGAAAAAAACCCTGATTGCTTTGGCCTTAACCGCTCTGCCGGTTGCTTCTATGGCTGAGGTTGTTTTGTATGGTCAAATGAAAGCAGGCTATGAAGCTTCTTCTACGAAATACGGTAGTGACAGCCGTGGTCCGTACCAGAATGGTATTGCCGACTATGGTTCACGTATCGGCTTAAAGGGTTCTGAAGATCTGGAACATGGCTTGAAAGTTATCTGGCAGGTTGAATCTGCTATTCATTTGGGTAACAGCAATGATAAGGGTGATAGCTGGGCTAACCGTGACTCTTTCATAGGTTTGGAAACTCCATATGGTAAGTTTCGCGCCGGTCGCATCAGTAACCAGATGAAGGCCAATATGGATACTGTTGATCCATGGGAATACAACAACCAAGCACTGGGTTTGGGTAAATTTACCCGCACTGGTCAGCGTTATGTAGGTATTGCCTATGATTCTCCGGAATGGTCTGGTTTCAACTTCAACGTATTATATTCTCCGCGCGATAATGTTAATGCTGGTGAGCGGAATAAAGAGTATGACTATAACATGGGTGCAGGTGATAAATACAGTCTTGGTCTGAATTATCACAATGCCGGATATTACGCAAAATATGGTTTTGATTACCTGAAAAATTCAGCTGCTTTACTTAATGAAGAAGGTAAAAATGAATTTAAAGATGGTCAGGTACATCGTATTGAAGCTGGTTATGATGCTAATAATCTGTTTGTAGGTGTGGGTTATCAATATAGCAAAAATACTGGTTCCTATAGTGAATATGTAAATGGTATTCACCCTTCTCGTCTAAATGCAGATCAGACTGGCATTGAGGCAATCGCTCCAGTTGGCGATCATAATGTAGTCACAGATAATAGTGGGCAGGAAGCTGTTTTAACTGTTGGTTATCACTTTGGTAATATTTTCCCGAAACTGACTTATGCTCATGGCTGGGATGTTAAAACTGACGGTAGTAAAGATAAAAATACCAAATACGATCAGATCGTAATTGGTGCTGATTATTCCTTCTCTAAACGTACTACTGCAAATGTACAGGCAGGCTGGTTGCGTGAAGGTAACGGTCCCGATGATTTTGGGGGTGTGGGACCGAACGACGAGCCCATCATGGTGGGTAAAGGTAAAACCAAAACTACTGCATTTGGTGTTGGTCTGAAACATACTTTCTAATCAGGCTTTGTAGCTGATTTTGGAAAAAACCCCGCAGCAGCGGGGTTTGTTTTTTGTATCCGGTAAATCTAACCAGTTAATTATTGAAATAAAATACATTTGTACTTTGTATTTGCAATCAGATTTGCATAATTATTTAATTACTGATTTTGCTTAAAAGCCGTTTTTGTTTCTGTTTTATTTATTACGATGTCGTTTGATATACCAGTATATCAGCAAAGCAAATACAGCTACTATCAGAATAACAACAAAAAGCAGTTTAGTGTATTGTTGAAACTCTGCAAACAGCCATTGTGCTGATTGTCCGAACAGATAACCAAAACTAACGATGATGGTTGCCCAGAGTAAAGCACCCAATGCATTAAATAACAGAAACCGATGGAATGTTACTTTACTCATACCGATGGCAATCGGGCCGGCAATACGCAAACCATACATGAAGCGTACCCCGATAATAATGACAGAGCTGTGTTTACACAGCAAACGATCAGTTTTGGCTACCATCGGATCCAGTTTAGGGAAATGCTGCAATAGGTGTTTACCATAATAACGGCCGAGCAAAAAACATATCTGGTCTCCCAGCATCCCGCCAGCTGCCGCACACAGGATTGAAGGCACAAATAATAAATAGCCTTTGTGTACGAAAAAGCCGGCCAGGGTCAGTATGGTTTCACCTTCAAGAATGCTGCCGATAAATATGGCCAGATAGCCATAGTGATTCAGTAATTGCTCAACATTCATCTATTCATCTGTTTAATAGGGTTAAAAAGAAATCATTTGTTAAACATAAGGTTGTTTGAACTATTCTGGCAATCTGTTTTGCCAGAACCAGACAAAATTTACACGCCATATTGACGGCGGTAATCTGCTACCGGCTGGCGATAATCAGCCAGTGTTGAGTCATTTTCTAATAACAGCAGTAAATCTTCTAATGTGGCAATGGCCGTTACCGGTATTTGATACTGTTGTTCGACTTCCTGAACGGCAGATTGATTTCCCTGACCTTTTTCCATCCGGTCAAGTGCAATGGCTACACCTGCGGTAACCGCGCCTTCATGCTGAATGATGGCAACCGATTCACGTACAGAAGTACCGGCTGAAATAACATCATCTATAATCAGTACACGACCTTTAAGCGGTGCACCAACCAGTACGCCACCTTCGCCATGGTCTTTTGCTTCTTTACGGTTATAGGCATATGGTACATTACGCCCTTCTTCCGCCAGCATCATGGCTGTTGCTGCGGCCAGAATAATGCCTTTATAGGCCGGTCCGAACAGCATATCAAATTCAATACCGCTGGCAAGAATCGAGCGTGCATAAAAACGTGCCAATTGCAGAATACTATAGCCATCGTTAAACAGTCCGGCATTGAAAAAATAAGGTGATTGTCTGCCGGCTTTGGTTGTGAACTGGCCAAATTTTAAAACATGCTGTTGCAGAGCGAAGTGCAGAAAATCCTGACGGAAATCAGACATAATGATCCTTAATGGTAAAATGGCAGATTAAAAATTTTAAGATGTAAATTTTATCATTAATCGAAAGGACATGCGGATGCGCATTATTTCAGCCAATGTAAACGGAATACGTTCAGCTACCAGTAAGGGTTTTATTGATTATCTGGCGCAGGCACAGGCTGATATTGTGTGTGTTCAGGAGTTAAAAGCCCAGGAAGCCGATATGACTGAGCAGATGAAGCATCCGCTGGGCATGTATGGTGCGTGGCATACCGCAGTGAAACGCGGCTATAGTGGTGTGGCAATTTACAGTAAACAGCAGCCTGATGATGTACAAATCGGCTTAGGATGGGAAGATTTTGATCATGAAGGCCGCTATGTACGTGCTGATTTTGGCAAGCTCAGTGTTATCTCTGTGTATTTGCCGTCCGGAAGCAGTTCGGAAGAGCGGCAGCAGGCTAAATTCTGTTTTCTGGATAAATTTTTACCGGTTCTGCGCGAATTGCAGGCCTTACAGCGCGATATCGTAATCTGTGGCGACTGGAATATAGCGCACCAGAATATTGATTTAAAAAACTGGCGCGGCAATCTGAAAAATTCCGGTTTTTTGCCGGAAGAGCGTGAATGGCTGAGCCAGATTATCAATGAGCTTGGCTGGGTAGATATCTGGCGTACGCTGTATCCTGAGATTCCCGGTTATACCTGGTGGAGCAATCGCGGCCAGGCTTATGCCAAAGATGTAGGCTGGCGTATTGATTATCAGATGGCTACGCCAGCACTGGCTGCCTGTGCACAAACTGCTACGATCTATAAAGAAGAAAAATTTTCTGATCATGCGCCTTTGATTGTTGATTATGACTATCAAATAAAGTGCGCGAAGTAATGCAATTGGTTTTCGGCAGTCATATAACAATCTGATCAGCGGGTAGGGCAGCATGCTTTATCCGCTTATGATAAATTCTATTTTCCATCGCTATCATTAATTGCATTCGCGTAAAGCGTTCAGTAAACGCCTGTATATTGATTGTCTGATGACAGGCTGATATTTGCCGTGGTAATAAATATGGGAATATCAGGAACCGGTATTCATGGAACTGAGTTAATGTGATTTAATTAATGGTCTCTACAATCTCGTATTCCTGCATTTTATATAATAATGTTCTTTTGCTGACGCCTAGTGAGCGGGCAGTATTTTCCCGGTGACCGTTATTCAGTCTCAATTCATTAATGATTAATTCTTTCTCATAAATTTTGACTTTTTCTTTCAAGGTGGCACCCAGCTGTTCATCTTCACTAAAATCAGGATGAAAATCAGGTGTTTTTTTATGAGCAATAATTTGTGCGGGCAAATCTTGCGGATAGATAAACAGTCCGTTGGACATGACTACTGCATGTTCGATGGCATTAGACAATTCACGCACATTGCCCGGCCATGGGTATTGATTAAGTACTTCTACCGCACTAATCGAAAAATCCAGTAACTCCTTATTATTTTCATGGCAAAACTGATTGGCAAAATAGCGCGCCAGCAGCATGACATCATTTTTCCGGTCGCGTAAGGGTGGTAAGCTTAATTCCATTACGTTCAGTCTGTAGAATAAATCTTCGCGGAATTCACCAGTGCTGATCATATCCTGAAGGCTACGATTGGTAGCGGCAATCAGCCTGAAATCAGTTTTAATTAATCTGCTGCCACCGATTGGTTCGAATTCTCTTTCCTGGATTACCCGCAGAAGCTTAACCTGAAGATTGGTTGACATTTCAGCTACTTCATCCAGAAAAAGTGTCCCTTGGTGTGCACGCTCAAATAAACCAATCTGGCGTTGATAAGCACCGGTAAATGATCCTTTTTCATGCCCGAATAAAGTACTTTCCAGTAAGGTTTCCGGTAATGCACCACAGTTTACTTTGATAAACGGGCCGGTTGAGCGGGTACTGTAATAATGAATGGTTTTGGCGACTAATTCTTTACCCGTACCGCTTTCACCAGTAATTAATACGGTGGTTTTGGTTTGTGAAATTTTGGCAATATTGCGGCACAGTTCCATCATATTCGGGCTGTTAGTCAGAATATGACCCTTATTATCCGAGCTGAATAATTCTATTTTTGGCGATAAATCCATTCCCTCTTTTTTAGCTTTGCTCAACTCCAGAGTACGTTTTATCAGTGCTTTGAGTTCATTCAGGTCAAAGGGTTTGACAATATAGTCAATTGCACCGAGTTTTAATGCTTCTACCGCCGTATCCACACCGGCATAGGCGGTCATAAGGATGATGGATATATCCGTATTGTTCTGTTTAATTATTTTCAGTGCTTCCAGCCCGCTCATCTGAGGCAGGCGATTATCCATTAAAATTAAATCAACCGGCTGCTGTTCTAAGGTTTCAATAGCGTCTTCTGCATTATCAACAGCAATAACCTGATAATGTTCCTGCGATAAAAAAATAGATAACAGTTTGCGCAGATTTAATTCATCTTCGACAATTAAGATTTTTTCTGACATAAATTCCGGATTATTGTGTATCAGTTAACGGGAAGTGCTACTTCAACCGTAACACCATTGCTGTGCTCATTATTTTTAATGCTAATTTGCCCTTTATGTGAGGAAACTATTTTCTCTACCATGGCCAGACCCAGTCCGGTACCAGAAATTTTAGTGGTAAAAAATGGTGTAAAGATTTTATCCATTATTTCGCTTTTAATGCCTTCACCATCATCCTTTATCCGGATTAACTGATACTTTTGGTTAGCAGACAATAATGTAGAGATTTCAATTTTGCCCTGATCACTGACTGCCTGAATGGCATTGATTAATAAATTCAGTATTGCCTGTTTGATTAATTCTTTATCCAGATACAATGGCGGTAACTGGCTGGCTAATGAAAGAGTCAGGACGATGTTATTTGAGCGGTGAGATGAATTAACCAGTACCAGCACTTCATTAATCAGGTCGTTTAATTGCACCGAAACATAATAATTTTTTGAGGGTACTGAGAAATCAAGTAGCTGCTGAATAACCTGATTAATCGAATCCACTTCTTTCAGAATAATCTCAAGATATTCATTTTGCTCAGCACGGGGTAAATCATTTTGCAGATATTGCACGAAACCGCGTACTGCAGCCAGCGGATTGCGGATTTCATGGGCAATGCCTGCCATCAGCTCGCCCAGTGCCACCAGACGTTCGGTTTGCTGGATTAACTTTTCTACTTCTTCCCGTTCGGTGATATCTTTAAAAATAACGACGGCACCAATAATATTGCCCTGATAATCTTTCAGATGGCTGGTGCTGGCTGAGATTCGGATAATTTGCCGGGCAACCGGGAAATCTACTTCCACACCGACATGATCGATACCATTATATAAAGTATCCAGTAAAGGACTTTGAAAATTTTTATCATCAACTATGGTTGAATATGGCCGGCCAAGGACTTGTTCCAGCTGATAGCCGGTGATTTTTTCTGCAGCCGGATTTAACATGGTAATAAAGCCATTATTATCCACAGTAATAACTGCATCCAGTGTGTTTTCCAGAATCAGCTCGTTGATGGTTTTGGTTTTTCTGAGCTTTTCGGCCAGACTGTTAATTCCGCTGACAATTTCATTCAGCTCACCGCGTATAACTGGCAGACGACTGTCCAGCGAGAAGGGGAGTTTTTCCAGCCCTTGTTTGATTATATTGATATCAGTATTCAGTTTTCTGGATAAAACAGAAGCAATACAAATACAGCTCAGCATACAGATCAGGCTGATAATAATGACATTTTTATCAAATACAAACGCCTGTTTTTCAATGTCATCCAAAGTTTCATTAGCCCAGATATAGCCAATTATCTGATTATTGCGCACAATGGGAATCATGGCATTCATGATATTGCCGCGGACTTGCTGTCCGGTTTCAATCATATGCCGGCCGCTGGCCATGACTTCACGCCCTTTATGCTCAGCCGGAATAGATTTACCAACATTCACACTATAGGCTGACTGCGGGGCATACAACACAATGGCATCTAATTGTTTATGATAATAACCGGCTGCAATATTCGGCATGTTTTTCAGCAGCGGTTCAATTTTAGGAGAGAGATACTGATTAAGCTGGGTAATTTGTTGTGTTCGGGGCAGGCTTTTATCCACCTGCTGGTAAGCATCACCTAAAAGCAAATCCAGAGTTTTGGTAATAGCATAAAGTTTATGGCTTTTTTCCTGTTTGAGAAGTTCGCGCCCTTCTTTATCAATTAGAACGGCACAGACAAAAATTGAAAAACAGGATAGGAAGGTCACCAGTAAAAAAATACGGGCACTGATTCGGTCCGGATATAGGCGCTGAAGGAAGCTGGTGTTCATAAGTGCTCAAATATCCATAATTATCAATAAAATATTTTTAATATCCGGCTGGTACACAGCCAAAATATTTATCTGAATTAATTTTAAATTATCAGATGAATTATGCAAATTAACAAGTCAGGCGATATCGGATAAACTCATTACCACCTGACTGTTTAACCTAATCATATGTCTGTTAACCAAACATTACTCTTAGTTTGACCGGATTATCATTAACAGCGTTCCAGAATAACAGCCGTACCTTGTCCGCCGCCAATGCATAATGTTGCCAGTCCCAGCTGTTTATCACGATGAAGCATGGAATAAAGCAGGGTAACCAGAATACGTGCACCGCTGGCGCCAATAGGATGACCCAGGGCAATGGCACCACCATGAATATTGGTTTTGTCCATATCAAAATTCAGCTCGCGTCCGACACCGAGGAATTGAGCAGCAAAAGCTTCATTTGCTTCGATTAAATCGATATCAGACAGCTGCAGTGCTGCTTTTTGTAAAGCCAGCCGGGTTGCCGGTACCGGACCCATTCCCATTATGCTCGGATCAACGCCGCCAGAAGCATAGCTGCGAATATATGCCAGTGGTTTTAAGCCTAATTCTTTTGCTTTGGTTTCTGACATCAGCACAAGAGCAGCGGCACCGTCATTAATACCGGAAGAATTACCCGCAGTCACTGTACCGTCTTTTTTAAACGCCGGTCTGAGTTTTGCCAGACCTTCCGCCGTGCTGTCTGCTTTGGGATATTCATCCTGTTTAAAGATAATATCGCCCTTGCGTGAGCTGATGGTGACCGGAACAATTTCTGCTTCAAAGTCACCATTGTTATTAGCTTCCGTAGCCAGCTTTTGAGAACGCAGTGCCAGTTCGTCCTGTTCCTCACGGCTGATAGAATATTGTTCAGCAATATTTTCTGCCGTAATTCCCATATGGTAATGATTGGTAGCACAGGTTAATCCGTCATTCACCATGGTATCGTACAGTTCGGCATTACCCATTTTCAGCCCCCAGCGGGCTTTACTGCCAAGCAGATAGGGTGCCTGAGACATATTTTCCATACCGCCGGCGACAACAATATCATTGTCACCGGTTAAAATACTTTGTGTGGCCAGTACGATTGATTTAAGTCCGCTGCCGCATACCTTATTTACAGTAAAAGCCGGTATGCTGCTGGGAATACCTGCATTCAGTGCAGCCTGCCGGGCAGGATTCTGTCCCAGTCCGGCCTGAAGCACATTACCCATAATCACTTCATTTACCGCACCGGCATCCAGTGCAGCACGTTTTAAAGCTTCGTCAATAACAACTTTCCCCAAATTAATGGCACTGACAGAGGCAAGTGAACCATTAAAACTGCCGATGGCGGTGCGTGCAGCACTGACGATTACGGTTTTTGTCATAATAAACTCCCTTTTTTAACTAGAAAAAGTACAGACCAATCAGGAATATCGGCGTAGTGAATATCAGCGCTGTCATACAATATCCCATAATGTCACGCACCCCGAGACCGGCAATAGCCAGTGCAGGTAATGCCCAGAATGGTTGCAGCATATTCATCCATTGTTCGCCGTAGGCAATTGCCATCGTAGATTTACCTAAATCAGCACCCAGAGCCTGTGCGGCAGGAATCACGAACGGGCCTTGAATAACCCAGTGGCCGCCACCTGACGGTACGGCAAAATTAATAATGCCGGAGCTGAAGAACGTCCAGATAGGGAAGGTATCCTTGCTGGCAATATTGATGAAAAATTCAGTGATAAGACCACCCAGACCGGAATGTTCCATCATCAGCTGAATACCCGCATAAAACGGAAACTGAATGATAATACCGGCTGTGCTTCTGGCTGCATTGGAGACAGCACGCATGTATGCCATAGGTGTACGGTGTAACAAAACACCGGCAGTCAGGAATATCAGGTTAACGGTATTAATGGTGATATTAAAACCATTATGATAGAAGTAAATCAGCAGATAACTGATACCCAGAGCACCTACTAGCAAAGAAAGCAGCTTACTTTCTTCCATTTTTTCAGCTATGGTAGCTGTTTTCCGGTCAAGCTTACGCTGAAAATCAGGTTCTGGAGCCAGCAGCTCAGGATTAACCACATTCACTTTACCGTCAGTTCTGACCATAAACCGCACCAGAAGAGGTAAACAGATAATCAGCATAGAAGTAATAAAAATATTACTGGCTGAAAACATGGTCTGAGAAATCGGCACAATACCCTGCGGATTAGCGTCACTAATCATAAAGTGTGCAACAGGATTCCCCGGAGTTGCCGCCATTAAAGGCATTGATCCGGACAAACCGCCACCCCATGTCATAAAAGCAATATAAGCACAGGCGATCAGTAAGCCATAATCCACATTCTTAACCTGTCTGGCCACTTCCTTTGCCAGCATGGCACCTACAACCAGACCAAACCCCCAGTTTAAAATACAGGCAATGCAGCCGACAAAAGTAACCAGCATGGCTGCTTGTGTAGGAGTTTTAGCCAGAGAGGCAATAGATACCAGAACAGATTTCACCGGAGGTGAGCTGGCTAAGGCATGGCCGGTAACCACAATTAAGGCCATCTGCATACCAAAGGCCAGCAAATTCCAGAAGCCGTCCCCCCACATTTTTATCAGACCCAGAGGCTGTGAATCAGTTAATCCCCAGGCCATGAAAAAAATGATAAAAGTAAGCAGTAAAGCAAATATCAGCGGGTCAGGCAGATATTTACTGACCAGATTAGTCGTATGTCTGGATAAACGTGAAATCATAAAACTTATGCCCCTGTAGCAATGGACATCGTTTTCAGATTATCCGCAACAATAAACTCTGCCGTGGTATGCGCTTTTACAGTATCAACATCTACACCCTCAGCGGTTTCAATCAGATACATTTGACCGTTTATAAATTCAAATACAGCCAGCTCAGTAATAACCATGCTGACTTTACCTTTCGCAGTAAGCGGTAAAGTGCATTCCGGCAATATTTTCGGTTCACCGGTTTTAGTACAGTGTTCCATGGCAATAATTACCTTTTTCGCACCTGTAACCAGATCCATAGCACCGCCCATACCCGGCACCATTTTGCCCGGTACCATCCAGTTAGCCAGATTGGCATGCTGGTCAACTTCCAGTCCGCCAAGCACACAGGCATCGACATGACCGCCGCGAATCAGCATAAAAGAAAATGCACTGTCAAACATCGCCGCACCGGGAACAATGCCGCAAGGCTGACCGCCTGCATTAACAATATTTGGTTCATCAACTGTTTTAGGCCCCAGCCCCAGAAAGCCATTTTCTGATTGCAGCGTAATATTGATACCTTCCGGCAAGTAATTCACCACCTGAGTTGGTAAACCAATCCCCAGATTAACAACATCCCCGTTACGTAATTCCTGAGCAACACGGCGAGCAATTAATTCTTTTTTATCCATTGTCTTTATTCCTTAATCGTTAGTGCTAACCATAAAATCAACTAATGCTGCCGGTGTCATCACCGCATCAGGATGTATCTGGCCGACTTCTACCAGTTCATCAGCCTGAGCAATCACCGTGTCAGCAGCGGTAGCAATCAGCGGATTAAAATTACGTGCAGCATACTGATAGACCAGATTACCGTTGTAATCAGCCTTATGCGCATGAATGATGGCTAAATCAGCACGGATTGGCAGCTCAAGTAAATACTCACGATTATTAACTGATAAAACTTTCTTGCCTTCAGCAACAATCGTACCCACTCCGGTAGGTGTTAAAACTCCGCCCAGTCCGGCACCGCCGCAGCGAATCCGTTCAGCCAGCGTACCCTGAGGTACCAGCTCAACTTCCATCTCACCGGCAATCATTCTTCTGCCTGTTTCACGATTGGTGCCAATATGGGAAGTAATCACTTTTCTGACCTGATTATTGTTAATCAGCGGTCCGACACCAGTGTCTACAAAAGCTGTATCATTTCCGATAAGTGTTATATCCTTAATACCCGATTCCAGAATTGCATTCACAATCTTTGACGGCGTACCACACCCCATAAAACCGCCAAACATAATCGTCATACCGTCTTTAAGAAAATCCCGGATTTTATCGGTAGTGATTAATTTTGTTTGCATCAACGGCTCCTTGTTACACGTTAAAAATTCATCTATGCTTAAAAGCAAGCCACTTTGCTATTGCAATTTGTATACCAGATTGGAATAATGAAAATAAAATAATAAAATATTGATTTATAAAAATAAATTTTATATGACAAAAGGGTTTTGAATAAACTTGGCGCAGAAAATTGCACTTGCGTGCAAAAAAAATTGCACATAAAGAAATTATTTTTATTTTTTTATCATTTTGTTGCAGGGATACTGCATATATTTCTGATCGTTAATACCCCATATTTAATACGCAATATGTATGTTCGTCATGGTGCATACAGTGTAAGAAAACACTGACCGTCAGAAAAATCAGATTAATGGTATTAATGATGATATTAAATCCATGATGATAAAAGTAAATCAGCAGGTAACCGGTATCAGAGCACCTACCAGCAAAGAAAGTTACTTACTTCATTTCATTTTTTCAGTTATGGTTACTATTTTGCAGTTCAGCGTATACTAATATCGGGTCTTGGTGCCTGTAGTAGCACACAGATTAACCACAATCTTACCGTCAAATTTGACGATAAAATACATCAGAAAAGGTAAGTAACTAATCAGTATAAATGCATGATATTAATATTAATTTATTAAATAAAAACAGAGAATGATAATGGAAAAATTAGAGTATTTTAATTATTTGCGAACCATACCAGCTTTAAATTTTATCGGAGAAGCCGATCATCCGGAGCATCTGGAAGATAATTTATATGGCATCTTTCAATGTTTTATGCCTGACGGGACAGGTGTAGAAGCTGTATTTAGTCCTCTGCCTGACGGTGATTCGCTGAGAGAGCGTATATTACCTGTTTATAAATTAGTGGAACAAAAGGTTCGTGAATGTTTAAAGCAAGGAATTGTTCCGGGATATTTTGTGCCTGAAACAATCGTGTGTTCCGATGAAGAGCTAATGCAACTCGGATATCAGTTTATAAATAATATTAAGATATTATCAGAATATAATAATGATAACGAGTTTACAGAATTAATGGCAGGTATCACAAATGTGGAAATCGTTAAATCACGGGAAGAGCTTGATAAGTCTATAGATGATACGCAAGACTATATTTACGATGCATTGAGTGATTATATTTCTGATTATATAGATAATAATGACTTGTTATCAATTCTGAGTGAAGCATATTATTCAATAGCTTGTGACTATTGGCTTAGCTATTATTTGCAATATCCGGCTATCAAAACTGATTTAAACTGCGATATTTTTAAACCTTATTTTGAGTTGTGGGTCAGAGGATATTATTGTTCATTTAAAACTGATGCTTTACTTATATGCCCATGACAATGATTAGAAATATTTTATAATGATAAAATCGATAAAATAGAATGTTTGTGTTGGAACATTTTATTTTTATGACGATACAACAATAAGATTATTAGTTTTTAAAACTATGCTGGTGATAATTTACCATTTAAGCGATAACATCACTATCTGATAAACTTATAGGATATCCAGTCTCGCAAGCATAGAATGGGTCTGGATTCCGAAACTTCGCCCATTAATTTTGCCAGCTATTGCCTTAGTGAATAAATAGAAAGATGACTGGCTGAAACATTATCTGAGAAGTCGGCCCGATGTCCTGCTGATTAGATTGATTAATCATAATTTGTGGATACAATCAGGGTATCCGGAATTGCCGAAATCGAAAAGCATCAGACCGGCAAGCCATCACTCTATATCATAAAAATAATATCAGCACAGGCGATATGAAAATCATAATCAACATTCTAAATTGGTGTCTGATTACATCATTAATCAGAATAGCTGCCTGTGCTGCTGCACTGGCCGGATAGGTAACAAAAGTATTCTATTCATTTTCAAGTCAGAGCTCATAAGCGCAAAACCTCAATACATTTATTAGAGTATATAAGCAAATACAATTTAAGTAATATAACTATATTTGCAATTAAATATGTAGAACTACCAATGATTTGTACTTATTGAACTCTTTTTCAGGCTTAAAATGCCTAAAAAAGCTTGACGAGTTTAATATCGCCCCATATAATGCGCTCTTCCTTTCCCTGATAGCTCAGTCGGTAGAGCGACGGACTGTTAATCCGCAGGTCCCAGGTTCGAGCCCTGGTCGGGGAGCCAAAGGGTCGTTAGCTCAGTCGGTAGAGCAGCGGACTTTTAATCCGTTGGTCGAGCGTTCGAATCGCTCACGACCCACCAATATCCTATCTATTTCTTTATTATATTGCTAGCTATTTAGCACAGCTTATTCAGCATAATAGCATTTCTTTAAATTTTCTTGTTATTTATCTGCCTAAATTTATTGCTATTTATCTAATTCTTTCAAATTAACATCAATATTTCTTGATACCTGTCACGAGGATGATTAGTTTGTGCTTCCGATGAAGCTCTGGTGTAATATTTATTGTATTAGATTAGTCAACTGGTTTATCTAGCCTAGCCAAATCATTCACATAAAATTTTCTTCAAACTTTAAATTATTGATAAACCATTTCTTTGGAAATAAATTTAAATGTATGGTAGTAAAATCTCTGATTTATTTAATTTGAAACAGCTAGCCTTATTTATTCAATGGTATCGCACACAATCCTAGTTAGCCCTCTTACAATCAGGTTATATTATCTTTTTTATTTATAGCAATTGATGTACTTTTTCATCATTTTCCTAAAATAGTTTTGATAAAAAAATAGTTTGATAAATATATTTGTAGTAATAATTATTCTTGGTAGTCATTTTTCTGATTAAATCATTTTCAAATTTATCGTATCAGAACAGATAAAAACTTATGAAATTCAATATGTAAATATATTTGTTGATTAATTAAGAAAAATTGGTTTATATTTAATAAAATTATTATTTATTAACAAATTGACAGGAAAGTTATATGAAGAAAATTGTGAGTTTATTGATAGGGTTATTTATTACCTTAGCAATTGCTGCATGCGGTGGTAATTCTTCACCAGAAGCTGCCGCAAAAGTATTTACTGAGGCTGTATATAGTGGTGACAGCCAAAAAGCAATTTCCATGATTTATCTTAGTGAAAAAGATAAAAAAGAAGCAGGTGTACAGGATATATTATCTGGAAAAATTAAAATGAGTGTTTCGCATGCAAAAGAAGTTGCTGATAAAAATGGCGGGTTGAAAAATATATCCATTGAGGATATCAAATATGACGATGATAAAAAATCAGCACATGTTCAAATAAGTGTAACTTTCAAAAATACAGAACAAATAAAAAAGAAAAATTTATATTTAATTAAAACAGATGATGGCTGGAAGGTAAAAGGTTAACCGATGAAGACCTGCTTAAAGCAGGTTTTATTATGTATAGATATTTAATATATTTTTTAATGATTTGCCTGATTCTACTGACCGGTGGTTCTGCTTCATTTATTTATGAAAGACATCCACCTTCATATCCACGCTTGATCCGGGATTTACCCCTACTCGAAGTTGGTGACTGGGTTGTGCGTTTAGGTACTACGAATGACAGTCGATGGATTCGTTATTTGGGAAAAAGTGAGTATTCACACATTGGGATGATTGTGCAATTACAGCCTAAGGTTTTAGTTATCCATGCTACAACAGATGACGGAGAATCAGTTTCAAATCAGGTGATGATTTCCGAATTAGAGCATTTTTTTAGTCCGGTATTGGCTCAGAAAGGTGCTGTTATAAGACCTTTATTTTTGAATAAGCAAGAAAAGCAACGGATTGCTGCACAAATTTTGAACCAGCGCGGAAAACCTTTTGTCTTAGATAACAAAAACGAATCTCATTTATATTGCACAACATTACTATTTGACTCAATTGCTCAATTTCATCCGTCATTTAAACCTGAATGGAATTATATATCGGTGCCATTTTTTGAGGGTGAATATCTGTTTCCTCAAGCATTTGTTAATTATCCCGATACCAAAGTAATTTATCAGATTAAGAATAACTGAAATTCGGGTTGATATATTATTGTTTAATATAAAATATATTTATATTATTTAGCATTAAAGATTTAAATCAGATTTTTTAACATGAATATGTATGTTTAGTAATCTGTATAGCTATACAGATTACTGCTGTTATTCCTTTCGGAATATTCATTCAAAAATTTTGATTATGGTTTGACTATAGATTATATGCTTAAAATGGTAAATATATTTAAAAGACATAATAATACTGTCGAAATTAAGACTTTGTGAATAAAGTCAGTTCTGATTTATTTTTATACATTTTGTGATTTCAGGACAGTTTAAACAGAAGCAGGGGAGGTAAATGCTCAGATTATGGTAGCTCCTAAAGTATTCTGAAAGTGCTTTAATGCCCAGGAATGTCCTACCGGGTCAAAGCTGGCAACAGCATGCTGATGAACGACAATCTGATAATTAAGGTTATATGCATCAACTGCTGTATGTAATACGCAGATATCAGTACATACGCCGGTTAAATGTATTTCGGTAATATTTCTTTCACGCAGGCGTAAATCCAGATCTGTTCCGCTGAATGCAGAGTAGTGGCGTTTATTCATCCAGTAAACTTGCGGATTGGTTTGATTGGCTGTGTACAACTGTTTTAATGAACCATAGAGATTCTGACCGTGGGTACCTATGATATTGTGCGGCGGAAATAATTTATTTTCCGGATGGTATTTATCATCAGGTTCGTGCGCATCAATTGCAAATACCACAAAATCTTTCTGCTCAATAAACGTTCTGGTCAGATTTACCATTTCGTTTTCTATGGCTTGTCCTGCCAGACCGGTTGTCAGTGCTCCGTCTGTGGCAATAAAGTCGTTGGTATAGTCGATTGAAATAAGTGCTTTCATATGTCTATTATCAAATTGTTGTTGTCTGAGTTCTGTAAATTATAAATTATAAGTTAAACTAATTTTATTTTATTGTGTCTATTGGTGTTTGTATAATTTTATATTTTAGTCAAGGTTAAATTCGCGAATTCGAATTTCGTGTTTCGCCTTAACTCTTCTTCCAAAGACTTTCATTAAAGTACATAACTTTTGAAATTAAAGTATTAACTGTAAATTTATCTTCCGTTAAAGACCATTATCATTCGCTTAAAGTAAGTACATTTAAGTCCACCGATAAGTCTATCGGCAAGTGGTGATAAGTTCACCGCTATACTGATCTTAGACAGCAGTATAACTGGGTATTTTACTTTCTTTTCTATTTCGTCGTTGTTTTAGGTTGGGTGAGTATTTAGTGATTACACCGTGCTGTTTCTTTAAGTTATAGAAGTTTGTGCGGTTTACGTTCTATCCCTTGCTTTTTTAATTATGGATACTGGTCATATCCCATTCTGAAGTAGCGTAGGGTACAGATAAAAGCTCCTTCACCTAAATATTTCGAATCAAATTATAAATAGTATCATTAGCAAATTGTGTTTTAAACTCAACTTTAATAGATTTACTTATTTGACTGAATAGTGCTTGTGCATGTTTTATCTTACGTTCTTCTTCAAGTCTTAAACTATCCTTCCCATCTACATTTTTTGTTTCGATAATAAAGTTTAAATAATCATCTTTTGTCGTTTTGACAATATATGCAAAGTCTGGAGAGTACGTGTATCCACCTGCTACCGGGATCTTAATGGAGTTCTTCGGTATCTTTGTAAAAACAGCTACAGACTGAATCTCTCCATCTGTTATGTTGAGCCTTTCAAGCTCTGAGTCATAAAAGACTTCTTCAAAAAGATAAGAATCCAACGGTGGTTTTGTGTTGTCATTCAATATACCAAGATCACTTGATAATACCTTACTCACAGGCACGCCGTCTGCATTAGTGAATTTTGTAGGATGAATTGAACCTGAAATCACATTATATCCAAGGCTGAATTTGTTAAATGAATTGTTCAACAGATATTTGCTAAAACCAGATTTAATTTTTCTGATTGTTTGAATGTTCAGGTAGTCAGTGATATTGATAATGTCTTTTATTTCACAAAATACCTTATGCAAGGTATCGTGTTTAGCAAAAATAGTTTGTGATAAGTTATCAAGAAATTCCCGATAGCTCATTGTGTTTAGTTTAGCAAAGTTATCATCGTCACTGACGATACTTTTCGACATTGCCGTATCATTATGAATATAAATTCTATCAATGCGAGTATGAACACCTGATTTAGTAAATCTTTCTGTTTCTTCGAGCATGAATGACTTGAAAATAGATAAGAATTCGTTTTCGCTATTTATTTTATACTCAATTACTGCTTTTTGATTGATCAAATCCCAAAGCTCTTTCAGTTCACTGAACTTGCCAATACGCATTTTAGTGCGTCTTTTTCCATCGGTGGCTTTTTTGATTTTGCTTGGTTTCAATCCGGCAGGGAATGCAGCCGGATATTTGGCTTTTAAGCGACTATAGGCATTGGAATCTTTGAAGTTGTCATTATCATCAATGATCTCTCCATCAAAAATTTCATTCATGAGTGTTCTGGATGAAAGCTCAGGATACTGAGATAGGATTTTATCCTTAAGCTCCTGAGTAAACTTACTCGGAACGGTTTCTTTGAAAGAGCTATCATTGACCTCTTTGACAAGAGAATCGACAAAATCTTTTTCTGTAAAATCAACATAATAGTTGAGAGTAAAATTGCGGTCTTTCACACGACACATATATTCATTCACTGGAAGACGTAAACCACGCCCTACCTCTTGAAGTTTAGATGTGGTGCTACCACTCGAACGGAGTTTACAAATCTGAAAGACATTTGGGTTATCCCACCCCTCACGCAACGTCCATTTAGAGAAAATGAAACGGCGAGGATTTTCTAAAGACAATAGAAGCTCTTTGTCATGAAGGATTTCATTGATCTCCTGCTCAATTTTTTCATCTTTATCATTATTATCTTTTGAAAAATAACCACCATGAACAGAAGATATATCCTTAACAGTTTTTTCAAGGTAGTTTCTATAAAACTCATCTTTCTCTATTTTTAACAATTCATTAGCTTCTGCCAAAACATATTCTTCGAACTTAGTTTTCAGACTTCCGGCAATATCATTACCATCACGATAGCCTTCAATATCATCAATGAAGAAAAGAGTAAGAGGCTTTATGCGTGGCCTTTGTGTCAGATACTCTTTTTCTAATTTAAAGTGTTCTTTGACAGCTTTACGCATCATGTTATCCGCAAGTGTCTGAGCGTAAGAATAGGGGTTTATCGAGTTACCAATTTTTAGCTCAATACCATTACTCAACACTGCTGTAGTCTTGTTTAAAGCATCAAGAGTTAAATCATGGATCGCACTATGCGTTTTAGATAGTGATTCACCTTTGGCTAATTTAAACGTTTTTTTATTGCTATTTTCATTCAGTTCAAATGTAGCTTCTTTTCCGTCAGATTTGACGAACTTGAGATTGGCATTATCCTCACCGACAATATCCTCAATGTATGCATCAATACCTTTAACAAGATCTTCATTGAATGCATCCACGGCTGTAAGACGATAAACTAAGTTCTTATAGCCTTCACTAAAGGTTGCGCCATAGCGGATGATATATTGTGCATTAAATTTTTCAATATTTTCCCATGTCTTTTTAGCCGTAGGAAATTTATGAGGCTCATCAATGATAATGAATGGTTTTATCGCACTAAGTGCAGAAAATGGAGTATCAAAAAGGTTATCAAACAAACTAACATCATAAGTGTCAGTTAAAGACTTTGAGTTAATCATCCCTGAGTTGATCACAAGAACGTGTATGTATTTCTTATTAAAATTACTTGCTTCAACAAAATCATGGATAGCTTGAGGCATGTATGATTTTGCATTTTTACCTGAATTTTTCTGACTTTCAACAACGTAAGTCTTTAGTTCACGCTCGTAATCATCTCGAAAGTGTTCTTTTAGAGCATCACTTTTTAAAAAGTTTACTGTTCCGGCTTTGATTGATAAGGTAGGAACAATGATGATAAATTTGTTAATGCCAAATGATTTGTTCAAGTCAAAAATTGTTTTGGTGTAAGTATAAGTTTTACCTGTACCTGTCTCCATAGAAACATCAATCACATTACTTTTAGCATCGTAATTATCTTTTGAATGTTCAATACCATTGAACTCCTGGACTTTTTTTAAGTTGTTGTAGTATTGTTGTTCAGATAGATTCAGTTCTGGATTAGCTAACAGGCGAATAGCAACGTGATCCGTCTGCTGAGGTATGGCGGATACAAAGACATTCATCACCGCATCTACGCCGGCCTTTTGATGTGGTAAATTTTTTTCGAATATGAACCCTTTAGACATGATTAGTTCCTTACCACCAAATCTAAATCAATAGATTTTTTATTCGCATAATTTTTTAGTGCTTCATTAAGTTCCATCTGTTTCGCACTTTCGAAGTTGCTGCCATAAAATACAACTTTGTTAGGGGCAAAGTCTTTATCTGAATCCAGCTTTTGAAGTAAAGCCTTCAGTGCTTCACTGGTGAAGTTAGGCGCAATCAGATACAAACGACCATCGCATAAGTGCGCTTTGTAGCCATCAAGATCAACATCTTCAATTGGCGTTGTTAACAAGCTACCATCATATACACACCATGTCGTCAATAGGGTGTCATACTGTTCAGAGGTCAGTACAACATCATCAAAAAAAGTATGGTTAGAAAGCGTTAGTTCAGAATTATTTTTTGCTCGAAAGTCATCGATTGTTTTAAATATTTTAAATCCTAAATCTCCCTTATAATTAGGGTGTTCAGATTTTATTTTTTCTGCAGATTTAATAATCCTGACCTTAGTTATATCAAAAATAGTTTTGAATCCATTAATAAATGCTTCACTATCCAATTTGCATTTTTCAGGTATTTGAATAGAAATGAATTTTCTATTGGAATTTTCTTCTGTATTTATATCAAATACAGCGTTGGCTGTAGTTCCTGAACCAGCAAAAAAATCCATTATAATATCATTCTTTCTACTGGATATCTGTAATAGTTTTTTTATTAACTTTGTGGGTTTTGAATAATCAAAACCTCCTTTAAATCCCAGAAGATTATCGATTTCTTTTTTAGATAGTGAAGTATCTCCAGCAAAAACTCTAGTAAATAATGTTGTAGGAACAAGTCCATCCTGCACTTCAGAAAGGAATCTTTTAACCATAGGGTAGCTATCACCTTCCCCCCATGATATTTCATTGTCTGCTATTTTTTGGTTTATAGTTTCCTCACTAAAAGCCCAGTATCTGTCTTTAGGTCTAGATAATACAATACCATTAGGTTTTTTTATTTTATAATCAGCTTTATACTCATTATGTGCTGTTATAGGATCTAACTTCCAAGGACCTTTAGGATGATTATCTGGATTGTTGTATGCCGATAGATCATCTCTGGGTAGGAGAACACGATCCCATTTTGTTTTATCTTTAGCAAAAACAATTATATGTTCATGGCTAGTTGAGAAATGTTTCGCTGAGTTTTTTCTCGTATGAACCTTTTCCCAAACTATGTTCGCTAAAAAATTATACGAGCCAAATACTTCATTACAAAGAATCTTTAATTCCGAAGCTTCGTTGTCATCAATTGATATGAATATAGCACCATTTTCTGATAAAAATTCTTTTGCAATATATAATCTCGGGTACATAAATGTCAGCCATGCGCTATGACTGCTTGAACCTTTTACAGTAAAATCGAGGATACGTGTAGCTTCATCAAGATCGATACCTGCCAGTTCGGAAAGCTGTTCAGGCGTGAACTTACGATCATCGTTATAAGCGAACCCATCCGAACCTGTATTATATGGCGGGTCAATGTAAATCATCTTCACCTTTTCAGCATAAGCATTAACCATATGCTTCAATACTTCGAGGTTATCCCCTTTGATTAACAGATTCTGACTGTTTTTGTTCTCTTCACGTTGGTTATGGTCTTTATCTTCGGTTAGCAACGTTTTTGGTGGTAGGTTAGCCAACAGACGGGCATAGGATTTGCCAAGCCAGTTTAAACTGTATGACTCTTTAGAGAGTTCAACATCCGATGATTTGACGATCTCAAGAAATTTTTCTTGAATGAAAGCCCCGTTTTTATCAAAGCATTGAGGGAAGTTGGCTTTTAAAACAGCAAGTTGTTTACTATTTGCGGTTTCAACTTCTGAAAAAAGTGTTTCTGTATAAGTGTTCATGTATTACCTAATTATTTTATTTCTTAGCCATACATACTTGATGAAAATAAATGATAAGTCGAAGTTATGGTTTTAAGCTGGTTGGAAAATTAATTCTATTTAATAAGTTTTATCTGCTCCCATTTTAATGGACAGATTTATTAAATTATTCTGTCCATTTATTTCCAAATTGAACAGATGATAAATAATTTAAATGTAAATATTTTTTTACATGGTTATAGTACCTCAATATGCTATAAAATCATTGAATTAGCCTGTGTTATATCATCTAACTTATGTCAATAGATCTATTCTGTTTTAAGATTATTAAAGAAGTTTTAATCACCACATTATCATAACAAATGCCTTTATGACTAATGCTGCATTTCAAACCTTAAGCAGTTAATATGACTTGGCAATCATCACAATAATATTGACCACAACTATCACCATGAACAATCACTTTGCTTGGATAAGCATGTTGAGGCATTCCCATGGTTAATGTTTGGCATACCAATGAACGCTATATCTTTGTATTCATTATTAAAATAAATAACTTTTTAATACTTAGTTACTTATAAAAAGACATCATCGAAGATTAAGATGAAAGCGCCAAGAAATTTAATTTATTACTATTTAATATTTAACTGAGTTTATTGAGTAAATCTAAAAAAGCAAGTAAAAGCCAAAAGAGTGTTGTTAATTTAGTACAGGCACTCTATGAGGAAGGTACTATTAAAGAGATAAAAGAGAAAATAGCAATTATTAAAGAGGTTTTAATGGATAGTTTCTGGCAAACACCAGAATTGGATAAACTTGAGTATGTGCGTGTTGAGTTGCGTGATTTAATTAAGCATTTAAAGGACGATGCTAATGGTCAAACATTTAATGTAGATATTGAAGACTTTATTGAATATGTAGGTGAAACAGAAAGCTTATTTTCTGTGAAAACTTACAAACAACGTGTTATCGATTATTTAATTGAAAACTCCTGGAATCCCGTTATTCAAAAATACGTAATCTTGAGCCTATTACTCGTGCTGATACTGTTGAACTTGAAAATGTATTATGGAACGAACTTGGAACAAAAAGGGAATATAATAAATTTACTTCTAATACCCTAGCAGGTGGCAATGTAGCTGCCTTTATACGCTCTATTGTTGGTTTGGACAAACAAGCCGCTGAAAAACGTTTTAGTCAATTTTTATCCGATAATCAGCTTAATTCACAACAGCAAGAATATTTAAAAACCATTATAAATTATGTGAATGAAAATGGTGATATCACTACTGATGTATTGATCAATGAGTCACCTTTTGACAGCTATGACTGGCAGGAAGTGTTTGGCGATAATGTAGCCTTTATTTCAAAATATGTTAATACCTTACATTCAGTTATTGTTGCGAGATAGTATAAGATACAAATAGAACTACCTAAAAATACACTTTGTATGTAATAGTGAATTAGTTTTTTCGTCTCGATATAACGTATCTTTCATTCTGACAAAAAATAACGGTGTATCGAATATGACATTGTTAACTGATTTAACCATCTGTAAATCCTAATCTGCACTGAAAACCTATCCTCTAAAAGACGATCTTGGTTATGGATAGTCTGTGTAAAGTATTTATATAGTTAATATTTCTGTAAATTTGGTTGTAATACAGTTGCTTAGATGAGTTCGGGTCATAAGCCAGTCGCCGGATTGCAGTTCGCTGCCAAGCCGGATGCTGCTGCGGCCGTAGCGGCTGGTAATGTTGTCCCATGCTCTCATTAGTTCAGGGCGATGATTGTGCTGGCTATGGCAGAGTAAATCTAACTGCCGGAATATGTGCACTGGTTCGATGCCACTCAGTTCAATTCCACATTTTTTATATTCGTAGCCGGGACGGTAGATGCTGTTTAACAGGTGCCAGGCAATGTGGTTAAGGGTGAGTGTATCGTTACTGGCCTGAGGCAGTTTGGTAATCCGGTAGCCGTTGTATTGTGGCAGGTCGTGGCGAAAGCGGTTGGTGTAGATAAATACACCAATGATATGTGCCTGACTGTTTTGTTCGCGCAGTTTGGCTGCTCCGGCGGTAATGTGATGGCTGATGGCCGCCTGTAAACCGTCAAGATTGGTGACCATGTTGCCGAAGCTGCGGCTACGGACGATATTCTGGCGACCGGCTTCTTCTGTGATGAGTTCGCTACAGGGAATTCCCTGCATTTCCCGCTGGGTACGTTCGAGTACAACACCAAATTGTTTTCTTAAGGTTGGGGTATGGGCATTGATGAAATCCAGAGCGGTGTGAATGCCTTGGGCGGCGAGTTTGTGGCCGGTTCTGCGGCCGATACCCCAGATTTCCGTAACCGGTTCGCTGGCAAGGGCTCGTTGTCTGATATTCTGATTCCAGTCTGTCCAGACAATAACGCCATTGAAATGATGGCGGTGGCGTTTGGCCAGATGGTTACAAAATTTAGCTAGTGTACGGGTAGGGGCAATGCCGACACATGTCGGTATACCTACCCACTGCTGGATACGGGAACGAATATTGTGGCCGAGCTGATGCAGGTTGTTCAGACCGTGCAGGCTGGCAAAGCATTCGTCGATTGAGTAGATTTCAATGGCTGGTACCAGTGAGGCAATGGTACTCATCATGCGTCGCGACAGGTCGGCATACAGCTCGTAGTTGGACGAGAAAACGATTAGCTTGCCTTGCCGCACGAGGTGCTGAATCTGAAAGTAAGGTATGCCCATTCTGATGCCCATGTCTTTGGCTTCATTGGAGCGGGAAATGACGCAGCCGTCGTTATTGCTCAGTACGATAACGGGTTGCTGCCTGAGTTCGGGGCGATAGACTCTTTCACAGGAGCAATAGAAGTTATTACCGTCAATCAGGGCAAACATGGGCAGGATTCAAGGCTTGCAGCAGATGTTTATGCTGATGGATGATTTGATAGATGTCGCGATCAAGCTGTCCTTGCGGCTGATTGAGCAGGGTTTGCAGTTCGTCGGTATTACCGGCACTGCCTAGATAAATCCAGTGGTGAAAGATGTGGTATTTGTGCTGTTCTTTTATATAGGCGTAACCACTAAACGGCCATGCAGCCAGTTTAAGTTTCTGTAAGGCCAGTGCAAGTTTGAGGTTGTGCATGTCGGCGGTAATTTTGTTGATGCAGGCACCACTGCACTGATGCAGCTGATGGCGGAAGCAGGGGCGGTTATTGCTGCCTTTTTCGATCCCCAGAGTTTGCAGGCACAGATCGGTGTTGCTGATGATGTTTTTAATGCTTTTCTGTGCATCGCTTTTGCTGTGAAACAGGCCGTAATAGTGCTGTTCGCGGTTAAGCTGAACGTGGCGCATGGGAACAATGCTCAGGGTGTTGTATCCGTTAGTATTGGTATGCAGCCGGAAGCTGAACAGGTCTTTCTGACGGCGCAGGCGGCGGTTGAGGATGGGCTGGCGCTGCTTAATCTGGGCTGATTCGGTGAGCAGGGCGTCCAGTTCGCCGCTACAGGGGATAATGTCGATTTTTCTGGCTTGCTGTGACAGGCTCATTTCTTTGCTGTTGTGTACATCCTGACTGAAATGGCTCATCAGGCGGGTTTTAACTTGTTTGCTTTTGCCAATATACAGAGGAATGTCGTTGTCACCATAAATAAGGTACACGCCGTAATCGTCGCTGATGTTGTCTAGAACATCGCTGTGCAGGTGAGCGGGCAGGCTGGGGCGCTGCATGATGGTTTTACAGGCTTGATGCAGGATGTCTGCGGAAAAGTTGTGTCTGAGCTGCTGCCAGAAGTCGTAGATAGCCCGGGCATCGGCAAAGGCCCGGTGACGGTTTTGCATGTCGAGGTTGTGGCGGGCAATAATTTTGTCCAGTCCGTGATGTTTGTGTTCGGGATAAAGCAGACGCGACAGTTTAACGGTGCACAGTTGCTGCGGGTTGAATGTTCTGCCCAGCCGTTTAAAAGCCGCTTTGATGAAGCCGTAATCAAAACGTACATTGTGCGCTATAAAGATTCGCTCTTTGAAGATGGCTGCCAGCCGGTCGGCAATTTCATTATCGAAATAAGGTGCTTTTTCTACCATTTTATTGCTGATACCGGTAAGAGACTGAATAAAAGGCGGAATGCTGGTATCGGGATTAAGCAGGGTATGAAAAGTTTGTGGCTGCTGCTGTCCGGCTTCTGTGTAAATAACTGCGATTTCGGTAATACGGTCGCTGGTGGTGCGTCCGCCGGTAGTTTCGATATCGACAAAGGCAAGTTGCTGATCTGAAAACATGGTTTCTGGGTTAGCGGATATGTTTGATAACGTAGGTTACGACGCCGACGATGGCAAGGGTGTCGCCTTCTTTTAAGTTGAAATTGGGATAAGACTGGCTGCTGTTTTCGGAGTGTAGTTCGATGCGGCTGTTATCCAGTTTGTGCAGTCGTTTGATGGTAAATTCATTACCTAAATCGGCCATGACGATATCACGGTGTTTGGGTGTGAGGGAACGGTCGATGATAAGCAAATCGTTGCGGCTGATGCCGGCATCCTGCATAGAATCACCACCGCAGCGTACGGCAATGGTGGCAGCCTGATTTTTTATCAGGTACTGGTTGAAATCCAGATAATCGCTGATATAGGGTTCTGCCGGGCTGGGAAAGCCGGCGGGAATGGTTTCGGTAGCTAAGGGAATGTTGAGCCGCGTGAGGTTGTCGGCTATTTTCCAGCAGTCAGCAGGCAAATGCTGTGCCGGTCGCAGCGGGGTAACAGCCAGCTGATTCATCAGGTGTTCTACTGCCGGTATCAGGCTGACGGGAATGCGTTTGACTATTTTGGGTCCGGCAATTCTGGCTTTGCGTCCGGCGCCGGCTCTTACGCCGCCATGCTGATTGTGTTTTGCTGCTGTATCAACCACAATTGTGCTCATCTTGATTAAGTTATTTAATCAAGAATGGTAGATTTTTGATTTTTCTGCGTCAATTATGCTTGCTGCGGATGGCTGGTAATGGTTTGTTTTTTAGCTGTTATGCTGTCGGATATTACCCATACTAATCAAAGCTAACTTATTTTATAGTTTTGAATTGGTTTGTATTGATGCTATCGAATGCAGATAAATTGTGATGGCAGACAATAGGTTTACTGATGTTGTGCAGGCAGGGAGGCAGAACGGGCCGGATGGCTGTTTGAGCCTGAAGCGTTACTGGCTGAGTTTATTTCATCCGCAATCCGGTCCAGGGTAGTGGTGGTTTCCAGATGGGTACTTTGGATATCCGAAGCGGTGATAGCTGCGGCTTCACTGACGCTGTGTGTGCTCTCATTATGTGAACAGGCTGTCAGGCAGATAAGTGTAAGAGTGAATAGTGGAAGAGAAATTTTCATGATAGTTGTACGGATGCTGATTTAATTCTGCTTATTATGATCGGGTAAGTGGTGTACAGCCACATTGGGTGAGCAGCTGAGTAGTTTCGTATACAGGCAAACCCATGATGCCGGTGAAGCTGCCGCTGATATGCTCGACCAGCATTCCGCCCAGCCCTTGAATACCGTAAGCCCCGGCTTTATCCAATGGCTCACCGGTGGCAATATAAGCGGCAATCTGTTCATCATTTAAGGCGGCAAAACTGACGGTACTGGTTTGCAGGGTCTGAAAGGTTTGGTTTTGCCAATAGATGCAGACTGCTGTATGGACATGATGTTGTTGTCCTGACAGCAGTTTAAGCATACGAGTTGCGTCGTTGATATTTTCCGGTTTGCCGAGAATCAGGTTATTCAGGCTGACGGTGGTATCGGCACTGATAAGGGGAAACTCTGGTGGCTGCTGTTTGTTTTGCTGCCAGGCATTGAGTGCTGCACTGTTTTTCATGCTTGCCATGCGCCGGACATAATCTGTAGCGTTTTCATCTGGATAGGGAGTTTCATCAATCTCTGCATTTAGCCGCAATACATGGTAGCCAAGATTAATGAGGATTTCATGCCGGCGCGGGCTGCCTGATGCAAGATAGACGGTTAGCGGATTCATTGATACAGGATGATTATGTATGGTTGAAATTGACTACGGTTATTTTAGTATTGCTTTAAGTTAGCATGTTGCTTGTTAACAATATAATAAAAGATTATGCCGGATATTTGTTAGCTGCAAGTCATATCCGGTAGCAGATTAGGTTTACTATTATCGGTTTAATGGTTTACATCGACAATAAATCGTCCTCGGATTTTACCACTAATGATATCTTCTGCAATGTCGCGACACTGATTCAGCGATATGGTATGCGCGATATTTTCTAATTGCTGAATGTCTAGATGTCTGGCAAGAAAATCCCAGGCTGCAATACGTTTTACCCGTGATGCCATGACGCTATCAATACCTGCCAGGGTAATACCTCGCAAAATAAATGGTGCAACTGTGGCCGGAAAATCCATACCCTGCGCCAGTCCACAGGCGGTAACAATACCACCATACCGGATTTGTGCGCAGATATTAGCCAGGCTATGAGAACCAAGCACGTCAATAGTTGCCGACCATTGTTCCTTTTGTAATGGTTTGCCTGTATCCGACAAGGTTTTGCTGTCGATAATATGCTGCACACCTAGTTGCTGCAGATAATCTGTATCGTTGATTTTGCTGGTAGCTGCGGTAATGGTATAGCCCAGCTGGGTGAGTAACATAATTGCCACTGATCCGACACCGCCGGTGGCTCCGGTAATCAGAATATTACCCTGTTCGGGAGTAATGCCGTGTTCGAGTATACGTTGTACACACAAGGCTGCTGTATATCCGGCGGTTCCGATAATCATGGACTGTCGGGCAGTTATGCCTGCTGGTAGGGGGATAAGCCAGTCTGCATTGAGAAAAACACGCTGGCTCATGCAGCCCCAGTGGGTTTCTCCACAGCCCCAGCCATTTAAAATCACTTTATCTCCGGCTTTGAAATGCTTACTGCTGGTGCTAATAACGGTTCCGACACCATCTATACCGGGAATCATCGGCCACTGCCGTACTACAGGTCTGCTGTTGGTAATAGCCAAAGCATCTTTATAATTCAAACTTGAATACTGCACCTCAATCAGGGTATCACCTGGTTGTTGCAACAGGGTGTCTTCACTAATATTTTGGATGTTGCAGGAAAATTCAGTCTGATTTTTTTCTAAGAGTATGGCTTTGGATAGCATGATGATATTCCTGTTGTTGTTAACTAGACGAATGGTCTGTTTTTATTATAGACCGGTTGTCTAGTTGTAAGCAATTATTGCCGGATCTATCCAAGTATAAGGGGTTTTGATTAAATTTCAGTTAAGTAGAGTGTTATTAATTATGGCTGGTAACAGATATTGGAAGCTGACTAATGGTTTTTTATCAGATTAAAAAACTGTTCGGTAAAGATATCCAGCGGCGTTGCATTTTTGAGCAGTTTGGCACGGCTGACTGCACCTTCCCAGCCAAGCCAGAAGAAGCAAGCCAGTTTTGTGCAGTCTGTTTGTGAACTGATTTCTTGCTGTTGTTGTGCCAGCTGCAAACAGCAGGCTATTTTTTCCTGCCAGTTGTGCAGGATATTATTGAGTAAAGCAGGATAATTTTGTGGCAGAAGCGATTCATCCTGCATTAGCTCACCTACCAGACAACCTCTGTTGAAATGATATTTGGTCATGCTGGTTTTGGCATCTGTGCAGAATGCATTAATTCTGGCCAGTGCGGAAGAGATATTCTGGTTTAATAAATGTTGTTCCAGTTTTTCAGTAAAAAAGTGGTCGTAGTATTGGAGTATAGCTGTGCCAAACTCTTCTTTACTCTTGAAATAGTGATAAAAAGAACCTTTGGGTACGCCTACCTGTTTCAGTATGCTTTCAATATTGGCACTGATGTAGCCGTGTGTGGTCATGGCTGCTACGCCGCTGCGGATAAGGGCGATTCTGGTGTTATTACCTTTGCGGGATAATGAGGGTGTACTGAATAATTCTGTCATTGTTATAAGATTTTTGCGGGCTGGTTGGGACAAATGGCTGTGGCAGGGGTCAGTTTGATTTTCCCTGTTTTCTGACGGCAGTGCGACATAGCCAGTCCAGACAGCTGATGGGCAGGAATTTTTTCAGATACCAGAAGAGGTGTGCCGGTACGGTAACCGGGTAACGTGCTTTAGGTTTGCTGGCATTGAGTGCACGGGCGCAGACCCGGGCGCATTGTTCGGCAGTCAGTGTAAACGGTGCGACAGAACCGGCAGCCTGAAGGCGGTTGAGCTGAGCCTGATAGGCGGCACGATGCACGCTGTTTTCAACATCTATATATTGTTTGAATTTAATCAGTGCATTGGGACGAAAGCGACTGGTGATCGGTCCGGGCTCAAGCAGGCTGATATAAATACCACTGGCATGAGTTTCATGACGCAATGTATCACATAGTCCTTCCAGTGCAAATTTACTGCTGGTATAAGCACTGCGCCATGGCATGGCTGCATAGCCCAGTATGCTGGAATTTACCAGAATACGGCCATGCTGCTGACGCCGGAAAATTTTCATTGCTGCGTTGATGCATTGCCATGTGCCGAATACGTTGGTATTAAACTGTTCCTGTAAGGCTGCCCGGCAAAGATCCTCGGCTGCGCCTGTCTGACCGTAACCGGCATTGCAAAATAAAGCATCAAGGTGGCCGAATTCGGCTATTACGGTTTCGATAGCTGCCTGTATCTGTTCATCATTGGTAATATCCAGTTGCAGACTGTGAAAACCTTCTGAACGTAAGCGCTCTACATCTTCTGCCCGACGGCAACTTGTATAAACGCGCCAGTTGTCTTGTCGCAGAAGCTGAGCGGTTGCATACCCGATACCACTGGAACAGCCTGTGATCAGAATAGTTTTCATCATATTTATGTCGGTTGGAATTTATTTACCGGATGTAGTTTAACATGCCGGAAAATGGATATGTCCGGGTTGTTTGACAGTTATGCTGTTGGCAGCAGGCGGGAAAATATCATTTTCCTGTCTGTGCGGAATCTACAGTTTCTACCGGTAATCAAATTATTTTATTGCGTTATCAGTGTGCTCAGATTAATCATTAATCAAAAGATTACTGTTCTTTTTCAGCTGCTTCATCATAAGCGTCGACAATTTTCTGTACTAACGGATGGCGTACTACGTCTTCGCTAGTGAATACGTGAAAATAAATCCCCTCAATGTTGCTGAGTTTTTCACGCGCATCTTTCAGACCGCTTTTGATATTTTTAGGTAAGTCGATCTGGCTGATGTCACCGGTAATCACTGCTTTGGCTCCGAAGCCGATACGGGTCAGGAACATTTTCATTTGTTCTGGTGTGGTATTTTGGGCTTCATCCAGAATAATATAAGCCCCGTTAAGTGTGCGTCCGCGCATATAGGCTAAAGGTGCGATTTCAATCAGCCCTTTTTCCAGTAGTTTGGTCACACGGTCGAAGCCCATCAGGTCATAAAGGGCATCATACAGGGGGCGCAGATACGGATCGACTTTTTGTGCCAGATCGCCCGGCAGAAATCCGAGTTTTTCTCCGGCCTCTACAGCTGGACGAACCAGTACGATACGTTCTACCTGATGTTTTTCAATGGCATCCACTGCGGCAGCGACGGCAAGATAGGTTTTACCGGTACCGGCAGGACCCAAACCAAATACGACATCATGTTTTAATAATGCCTGTATATAACCGTTCTGACGCGGGGTACGCCCGCTGATGTTGCCGCGGCGGGTGCGCAGTGTCCAGACTTTGGGTTCATGGTAGTCTGAATTTTCCTGTGTGGTGGTTTTGGCTTCTACCGCAGCTAAATGGATGTCACTATCGCTGATATCGCGCTCACGCGCTATGCTGGCCAGATTCTCCAATGCTTTCACTCCTTGACTGATATGTTCTCCGCTTAAGGTAAAATGGTCAAAACGACGGGTAATTTCAAGATCCAGAGCTTTGCCCAGACTGATAATGTGCTGGTCTAATACGCCGCACAGGCGTTGCAGAGAAATGTTGTCTATCTGATGTAACTGATAATGGCTGGTTTGACTCATAATTACAATAAATAAAAAGATAAATATTGATTTTAATATGTAGTCAGGCTGATCGAAAGCAAGAGAGGATGATTTGATAATATTTTATCTGATAAAAGTGTTTTTTGTGTTTGCTGAAAAGAAAACACCGGCTGACCTTGCCGGCAGAAATGAGTTGATATAGATTGTAGGTGTAGTGGAGAAATGCCGCAGGCAATTTATACTGCTGCATATATAAATAATTTTGAAATGGAACATTGCATGCGAACTGCGACAATTACGCGTAATACCAGTGAAACAAAAATACAAATAAGTATTAATCTTGATGGCACCGGTGTAGGAAATTTTGATACCGGAGTGCCTTTTCTGGAGCATATGCTTGATCAGATAGCCCGCCATGGGTTGATTGATCTGGATATCCGTTGTCGCGGAGATCTGCATATTGATGATCATCATACTGTTGAAGATATTGGTATTGCGCTGGGACAGGCGTTAAAACAGGCACTGGGTGATAAATGCGGTATTACGCGTTATGGTCACAGTTATGTGCCGCTGGACGAGTCTTTGAGCAGGGTGGTGCTGGATTTATCCGGTCGTCCTGGTCTGGTTTATAACGTAGAGTTTACCCGGGCGTTAATCGGCCGGTTTGATGTGGATTTGTTCAGTGAATTTTTTCATGGTTTAGTGAATCATGCCATGATGACTCTGCACATTGATAATTTGCGTGGTTTGAATGCTCATCATCAGGCAGAAACGATTTTCAAAGCGTTCGGTCGTGCTTTGCGAATGGCTGTTACTCAGGATGAGCGAATGGCAGGGGTGATGCCGTCGACGAAAGGTACGCTGACTGCATAATGGTTTTGTATAGATTCTAATCCGCTGGTGTGTATACATTGGCGGATAAATTTATTTATGTCGGTCTGTACGAGTAATTATGAAACTATCTGCAATAATTTATTTTGAAAATCACAATTATTGATGGCTGTCTTATATACGTTATGTTGTATTTGAAGTGATTGATTACAGTTTCTATCGGCTTATGCAATCAATTGCTGATAAATATACCGGTTATTTATATCTTCAGGATTATTTCTTTACGGTCAGTTGTTATTGAATTTAACGGATAAAAATAAATGAAATCAGTCACCGGATAATAAAATTCTGATGGATAATATGGAAATAATCGGCATAATTTCTGATAAATATGTGTTTTTTTAGCAAGATTATGGCTACGTATCATAATCTGCCAGTTTCAGATTTTCAGCTATCCGGTGTTCATGTATGATAACAAGCTGTTTCTTTGCAGGCAGCCCGTTAGTGATAACCGGACTCCGGATAAACTTTTGCTGCAGGTATGTTCAGTTGATTTTATAAAGATATGAAGATGAAAGTAGCCATTGTCAATTATGGTATGGGAAATCTGCATTCAGTGCTGAAATCTGTACAGGCAGCAAACCAGTTACAGCAGATGCAGGTGGAAGTTATTCTGACAACCGAACCGGATGAAGTATATCAGGCTGATAAAATTATTTTTCCTGGTCAGGGGGCTATGCCGGACTGTATGGCTGCTTTGCAGCGGAGCGGATTGGCTGATGCGCTGGAAGACGGATTGCGGCGCAAACCGTTTTTTGGTATCTGTGTTGGTGCGCAATTGCTGTTTGAATGTAGCGAGGAGGGCAATACGGCCGGATTAGGTTGGTTTCAAGGTACAGTACCGCATTTTCAGGCTGCATTAAGTACAGATGGCAGACCACTGAAAATACCGCATATGGGCTGGAATCGTGTACATCAGATGCAAGAGCATCCTTTATTTGCCGGTGTGGCTCAGGATGAATGGTTTTATTTTGTTCATAGTTATTATCTACGACCAGAGGATCCGTCAATTATTCTGGGTACGGCTGATTATGCCGGTGATTTTGCCTGTATAGTAGGCAGAGATAATGTTTTTGCTACGCAGTTTCATTCTGAAAAAAGCCATGCGGCCGGTTTGCAGCTGCTGGGTAATTTTTTACGGTGGGATGGTACGTTTTAATTGAAGTAAAGGTACCGGTGTTTAACTCGTCAGTATATTTGAATTTAATATGTTATTGATTCCAGCAATTGATTTAAAAGGCGGACAGTGTGTACGTCTTCAACAGGGGCTGATGGAAAAAGCCACTGTATTTTCTGATGAGCCTGCACAGATGGCTGTGCACTGGTGTCAGCAGGGTGCGCGTCGTTTGCATTTGGTTGATCTAGATGGTGCTTTTGCCGGAAAACCAGAAAACATGACCGCCATCAAAGCGATACTTGAACAGGTAGCGGATAATGTGCCTGTGCAGCTTGGCGGTGGCATTCGTGATTTGCATACAATTGAACAATATCTGCAGCTGGGACTGAGTTTTGTCATTATTGGTACAGCAGCTGTGAATAATCCCGAATTTGTGCGTCAGGCATGTGCAGCTTTCCCCGGACAAATTATTGTCGGGCTAGATGCTAAAGATGGTATGGTTGCCATTGATGGCTGGGCGAAAGTGACAGATATTCATGTTACTGAGCTGGCCAGACAGTTTGCGGATGATGGTGTTAACAGTATTATCTACACTGATATTGGTCGCGACGGAATGATGAGTGGCGTGAATATTGATGCTACAGTCAAGCTGGCGCAGGCTGCTTCTGTGCCGGTTATTGCATCCGGCGGGGTGAGCAGTATGAAAGATGTGGAAGCTTTATGTGCTGTAGCCGGGCAAGGAGTTGCCGGAGCTATTGTAGGACGCGCGATTTATGAAGGCTCACTTGATCTGGCCGCAGCGCAGCAAATGGCAGATCAGTGTAAATAGTAAATTATGCTTTTTTTAAAACACATATCAAGATATCTTGTAATAATCTGATTTTGTTTTAGTTTGATAATAATCATTTAGAGGCAGAGTGATATTGGTATGTGATCTGAGTTTTTAACTGTAACTGTGCAGTAATCAAGGAGATAATTTAATGCTTAGTATCTTGGGCTCACTAATAATAGTGTTATGGCTATTATTCACAATGAATCGCAAAAAGCAGAGTTTTTTTGAAGCCAGTATATTCACTATGGTGATGATGGGCTTCAGTTGCCTGATGCAACAAAGCTGGCCGGATGTTAACAATGCCTGGTTACTGACATGGGTTGCACACTGGTTATTCGTATTTATCGCCCTGTGGTTGTTTGATATTATTGCTGTAAGTACTACCAGTGCCGTGGTTTATTCATTAGTGGTAAGTGTTGGATACTATTATTTTGAGAGCCATATTTTTACTCTGGTTGAACACTGGCTAAGTAAATAATTTCTGCTCAGTAGCAGAGAAAGATATCATTATGGCTTTAGCCAAACGTATTATTCCCTGTCTGGATGTTGATAACGGAAGGGTAGTTAAGGGAATTAATTTTGTTTCTTTACGTGATGCCGGTAGTCCGGTTGAAGTGGCTCAGCGCTATAATGATGAAGGTGCTGACGAGCTAACTTTCCTGGATATTACCGCCAGCTCAGATAATCGTGATACGATTTTACATGTTATTGAAGCGGTAGCCAGCCGGGTATTTATTCCGCTGACAGTAGGAGGCGGCGTACGCAGTGTTGAAGACGTGCGCCGCTTACTTAATGCCGGTGCTGATAAGGTATCAATTAATACTGCAGCAGTGACCAACCCTGAACTGGTTAGTGAAGCGAGTGCATTTTTCGGTAATCAGGCAATTGTTGTAGCGGTAGATGCTAAAGCAGTTAATGCCGAAAATACCTGCTGGGAAGTTTTTACTCATGGCGGACGCCGGCATACCGGACTCGATGCAGTAGCCTGGGCACAGGATATGGCCTTACGCGGAGCCGGTGAAATTTTGCTGACCAGTATGGATCGTGATGGTACCCGGGCAGGGTTTAATTTACCGTTAACCCGGGCTGTAAGTGATGCTGTGTCGGTTCCTGTTGTTGCATCGGGAGGTGTAGGCAATATTGAACATTTGATAGAAGGTGTTCAGGAAGGTCATGCTGATGCTGTACTGGCTGCCAGTATTTTTCACTTTGGTGAAGTACGTATTCAGGATGCCAAGATAGCCATGAAACAGGCCGGTATTGAAATGCGTATCTAATCTGGCTGCTGATAGTGGTTGTATGTTTACCTGAAAATAAGGACAATTGCAGTGTTTGATACGCTTCTGAATGCGATAAAGTGGGATGATAAAGGTCTAGTTTGCGCGGTGGTGCAGGACAGGCATACTCAGCGCGTTCTTATGGTGGCATGGATGAATGCCGAAGCTTTGCGTCAGACAGTAACTACTGGTCTGGCTCATTATTACAGCCGGTCACGCCAGCAGCAATGGATGAAAGGCGAACAGTCTGGGCATACGCAAAAGGTATATGAAATGCGGCTGGATTGTGACGGTGATGCATTAGTGCTGCTGGTAGAGCAGTCCGGAGGTATTGCTTGTCATACTGGACACGCCAGCTGTTTTTATCGTGTTTGTCATGATGGTGACTGGCAGAGCACTGATCCGGTTATCAAAAATGAAAATGAAATATATACACGTCCTGCCAATGGACATACACAGACTGATTAAAGAGGAAGCAGGATGACACAAGTGCCGGAAGCAGCGGATTTTTCCAAGGTATTAACTGAACTGGCTGATGTGCTGGACAGCAGACGTGAAGCTTCACCGCAAACTTCTTATGTTTCTCAGTTATTACATGCCGGTGAAGATAAAATCCTGAAAAAAGTTATTGAGGAAGCCGGTGAAGTATTAATGGCATCCAAGGACGGGGATAAACAGCATTTAGTTAAAGAAGTTGCTGATGTCTGGTTTCATACTATGGTGTTATTAACTTATCATCAGATTCGGGTTGAAGATGTATTGCAGGAATTGCAGCAGCGGCAAAATGTGTCTGGTCTGACTGAAAAAGCCAGTCGCCAGCCACAGTAATTACAATGGAATTTTAAATATGCGCAGCTGTGAGTAAACAGCAGGCGCATGTTTTTTTAGGCAGTTGAAGTAAAGGATAACATCATGGGCAGTTTTTCAATTTGGCATTGGGCTTTGGTACTACTGATTGTTGTACTGATTTTTGGTACCAAAAAATTACGTAATCTTGGTAAAGATCTTGGCGGTGCTGTACACGATTTTAAACAAGGCCTGAACGAGAGTGACCGGGAAAGCGTAAAAAATGATGATGTAATCGAACATAATAAAGACGACAGCAAAGCATAGAAAGCATTTATGTTTGGTTTGGGGTTTGGTGAAATTTTACTGATTGCTGTTGTGGCGCTGGTCGTACTCGGACCGGAGCGGCTGCCCAAGGTAGCACGCAGTGCCGGTCTGTGGGTCGGGCGCATTCAGAATTTCATTAATAATGTTAAAACCGAACTAAGTCAGCAGGCCGGTGTGGCAGAATTCAGGCAGGCACGTGACAGCATTGAAGCGGCTGCCCGTTCGTTTGAACAAGATATTAATGCCAATGTGCATAGTATTCGCGGTGAAGTAGATGCGCTTAAACGTCAGCTCTATGAAGATGAGCAGCAGACTGAAACGAACAGTACGCCTGCCTTAGCTGAGTTGTCACAAGATTATTATCAGCCTGTAAGGGATGCACCATTACTGCATCGGGTATCATTACGCCGGCAGGCTTTACAACGCCGGCGGGATATGCGGCCAAAACACAGCATAACACCTAAACTGCGGGTACGCCGACATTGATGGATAAGCGATTGTGAAGCAGGTTGAAGAAAATACTGAATTGACGCTAATTGATCATTTGCTGGAATTGCGTCGCCGTCTGATGTGGATTCTGGGAATTCTGTTGTTATGTTTTGTGATTATGGTGCCGTTTGCACAAAAAATTTATACTTTTGTGGCTGAGCCTTTAATAGTAAATTTGCCGGCTGGTCAGCATATGATTGCCACAGAAGTGATTGCCCCGTTTTTTGTGCCGTTAAAAGTAACACTGATGGCGGCATTTCTTCTGACACTTCCGCATACGTTGTATCAAATCTGGGCTTTTGTGGCACCGGGTTTGTACAGACATGAGAAACGCCTGATTCTGCCCTTGCTGATTGCCAGTGTTTTATTATTTGCATTGGGTATGGCATTTGCTTATTATCTGGTTTTTCCGGTTATTTTCCGTTTTCTTACCGGTATTACTCCGGCCGGTGTCAGCATGGCAACTGATATAGATAAATATTTGTCTTTTATTCTGGGTATGTTTGTAGCATTCGGAGTAACATTTGAAGTGCCTGTTCTGGTAATTTTACTAAACAGGATCGGAATAGTATCGGTGGAGAAATTGAAAAAAGCCCGCGCCTATGTGGTGGTAGGTGCTTTTGTTGTGGCTGCTATTGTGACTCCGCCGGATGTGCTGTCGCAAACATTACTCGCTATTCCGCTGATTCTTCTTTATGAAGTGGGAATTCTGGTTTGTTGCTGTCTGGGTGGTAAGAGAAAAGAGACGGCTTTGTCAGTTCATTCTGAAAAAGATTAGTTTTTGTCACTTTATCTGAAATAACAGGCTGCCTGAAAATTTTCTGGCAGCCTGTTTATAAATAATATAAGCCGGCTAATGATGTTATTCGTTGGAGAGTTGTATGAATCAGTCACAAATTGATTCGTGTCCGAATATTTACCGTCCGTCCACGCTGATATGGTGGCTGGGGATGCTGACCTTGTGCGTCTTGCCATTTATGTCGAGCTGGCGGGTTGGTACGCTGTCAAGCTTTTATCTGGAAGCCGGGACGTTATTTTTTGCTTTATGTCTGATCGGATCAACAGTACTGATATGCAGAACTCAGTTTTCATTTCCTCCTGCCTGCATCGGTCTGCTGGTACTTGCTTATTTGCTGATGCTGCAGGCAAGAATTATGCATCTTACTTATGTCAGCCAGTCTGATCTGACTGCTCTGGTATTTGTAGTAATGGCTTTACTCGCATGGGCTGCACGGGCATGGGTGATTCGTATAGGCCAGACTCAGGCTGTCACTATTCTGGCGAAGGCTCTTGTGCTGGGTGTACTACTACAGTCAATCGTGTGTGTGATGCAGTTTACCGGTATTGCTGACTGGATACCGGGAGTATTGCGCGGTCCGGGCAATCATTACATCTATGGTCAGCTGGCTCAGCGCAACCATCTCGGGCATTACCTGATGTGGGGCGTGCTGGCACTGTGCTTTTTATGGGAACAGCGGCGTCTGCCTAACTGGCTGGTATGGATTTTATTAATCTGGTTTACCGGCATCATGGGACTGATCGGTTCACGGACGATTGTTGTCTATGTACTAGTAATAGGACTGTCACTATTTTTTTGGCGCTGGCGTGCCGGCTCTGCAGCGAATCGCCTGTTGCTGATGCTGGCTGTTGCCATAGGTCTGGTATTGCTGTTTCAGCTGATTTTAAGTCCATTATTTGACATGTTGCTGCATATTAATTTTCAATCCGGAACAGCAAGGCTGGAACAAGGTGGATTTGCCCGGTCAGGTAGGCAAATGGAGTGGCATAAGGCCTGGCTGATATTTCAAAGTGCTCCGTGGTTTGGTTATGGCTGGGGCAGTTATTCATATCAGGGATTTGCCATTGTAGATGTTTATCCGAATGGTTTTCGTCAGTATGAAAATACCGTGCTGTTTACTCATTGTCATAATCTGGTACTACAATTACTGGCTGAAACAGGCATAGTTGGATTGCTAATTGTCAGTGCCTGCTTTTTTTGGGTTATCTGGCCTCATTTACGTAAGGGATTTAATCCGGCATCAATTGTGTTGATCAGTATGATTCTGGTGTCTTTATGCCACAGCATGCTGGAATATCCGCTGTGGTACAGCTATTTTCTTGCTGTGTTTGTTTTGTTTATGGCACTAACGCCTGTATCACAGGAAGACTTGAAACGGTCTTGCCGTCCGGCGTCCGGTCGCGTAAATCAGTTCTGTGCCATAGTGGTATTGATTTCGATGGTTCTGCTTCTGTGGCAAATGATGAACTATCAGCGTTTTTTAAAAGTGCGTGCTGAACGTAATCTGCCCCAGGCTGAACAAGTAAGCCGTATGCATGATTTGCGTAATCAAATGTACTTTCTTCGTTATTATGTAGACATGGCAATTATCGAAAAGTTGAATGTTACTGATTCTTCTTTACCTTTATGGGGTAAAGAAGCAGCATTGCAGGCTGGCCGGTATCGTCCTTATAGCAACACTTTCATACGCGGACTTTACTTAGAACAGGAACATCAGAATAAGGTGGCAAAACAGTGGTTCAGTCATATAAGTCATTATTATCCCAGCCTTGTTCCCAATTTTATAAACAAAATAAAGCAGCAGCCTCAGGCAGTGGCAGTAATACCACAATTACAGCAAGATTGCCTGAAATATCAGCAGCAAAGCGCACAAAAAATGAATTGTTTGTAGAGTTCAGACAGATATTTAACATAGTGCTTTTTAATGAAAAAATGAGCAAAAGCCTTGTTATTGTAAAGATAATCTCAACCTACATGTTAAGATACAAAGTGTAAATATAGTAAATTCGTCTGTAGTCAATACAGACAATGCACTTCCATTTTAGGAGGATGATATGAATCGCGTATTATTAATTGATGACGATAATTTGTTGACTGAACTGCTTACTGAGTATCTGACAGCAGAAGGTCTGGAAGTCAGTCGTGTTGCTGATGGTGAAGCCGGTGTTAAAGAAATTTTAACCGGTCAGTATGATGTAGTGGTTCTGGATTCCATGATGCCGAAAATGAACGGTCTGGATGTATTGAAAACGGTACGGGTACAAAGCAAAATTCCGATCATTATGCTAACCGCCAAAGGTGATGACATTGATCGTATTATCGGTCTGGAAATGGGTGCGGATGACTATGTGCCGAAACCTTGTCAGCCGCGTGAATTACTGGCACGTATCAATGCCATCCTCCGTCGCACACATCAGAGTCATGACAATGACCAGAATGGCATTCCGAATAGTATTGCAGCCAGTGGTGTAGTATTTTATCCGGCTAAACGTCAGGTTACTATTGAAGATGAACCACTGGAGCTGACCAGTACTGAATTCAATCTGCTGGAAGTTCTGATGCGTCATGCCGGACAGGTGGTGAGTAAGGAGACATTGTCTCTGGAAGCACTGGACCGGAAGCTGGCTAAATTTGATCGTAGTATTGACGTTCATATATCTAGTATCCGTCATAAGCTGGGCAATGCCAGTCTGATTCAGACTGTGCGTGGTCTTGGCTACCTGTTTGTAAAAAACTGAACCAGTGGATACAGGCTGTTGGAAAACAGCCTGTTCTGATTTATGAAACTGTTTCCTCGTATCTTTGCTACTTTTTGTGCTGTAATTGTTTGTGCCATTTTTGTGGCCAGTTCCTCATTCTGGCTGGTACAAAATACTTTAGCCGAAACACGGTTTAAACAACAGCGCAATTTTGAAGAAAATCTGCTGAGCAGCACCATGAATGCGTTTCAGGCACGTGGTGATGCCGGTATACGCGAACAACTGGTTGAGTGGGGGAATAGTCCGGGTGGCGAAAACCTGTATGTTATTACCGGTGATAACAAGAACGACATTCTGGGACGCCCTATTGATCCTGAGGATATTGACAAGGCACATGAGTTCGCTTTGTCACATCCGCACTCAAAACTTGTACAGATTGCCTATAATTCACTGGGTGAAGAGTATCTGTTTATGATTCGCGGCTGGAACCATGAACGTACTCCTCGTCCGCCAAGCCCGTTTTTTATTCCCGGTTTACCCATTGCACCAGTCTGGCACGAATTTATTATTCTCAGCTTTATTATTGTTGTAGGTTTATTAACAGCCTATATACTGGCTAATAATATTACCCAGCCAATCCGTGTCTTATGGCGCGGGATGGATCGTCTGGCTCACGGGAATTTGCAGACCCGTGTTTCTCATCAGCTATCAGAACGACGTGATGAACTGTATTCTCTGGCTGTGCAGTTTGACAACATGGCAGACAAATTGCAGAAGCTTGTGGAAAAAGAACGTCACCTGCTGCACCATGTATCACATGAAATGCGCTCTCCGCTGGCACGCATGCAGGCAATTATTGGTTTGATTCACGTACAGCCGCAGAAACAGGAACAACACCTGCAGCGTCTGGAAAGTGAACTGGGGCGTATGGATTTACTGGTAGGTGAACTGCTTACTTTGTCCCGGCTGGAAACTTCTGATTTACCTATTACGCTGGAACCCCTGTCTTTAGTACCGCTAATCAAACAAATCGTGGATGACAATCAGGCCATAGCCATGCAGCACCAGCAGACTTTATCATGGCAGTGTGAGATTCCTGAAACTGCTATGGTAAAAGCCAATGAAAGCTATTTGTATCGGGCTTTTGATAATGTTGTACGTAATGCCATTAATTACAGTCCTGACGGTAGTGAAATTAAGGTTTATCTGCATGAGGGTGGTAAACAGCAATGGCAGGTTGATATCAGTGACAATGGACCCGGTGTGGCAGAAAATCAGTTACCACATATTTTTACTGCTTTTTATCGTGCAGACAGCAGTGCTAACAAACCGGGTACAGGTTTAGGACTGGCGTTAACCAAACACATTATTGATCGCCACCATGGTAAAATTTATGCAGATAATCAACAGCCTAAAGGTTTAAGTATGCATTTTTTACTGCCTAAATTTACGCCGGGCAGAAACAGGAACCGCCAGAAAAATAAAAATCAGTTGCCTGTAGCCAGCGGGTAAAGTTATTTATATTTATCCGGCTGGCAGGTTCTCGCCGAAGAATACGTTGTAGTTGTATGTAAAACGCTACTATTTAAATTTCAATATCGATATGGTTTTCGCCTGACCAGATGCATAGTGCAACAGATAACTATTAATCTGTGGTTCTCTGGTCTGGTTTTGCCGCGTCTGTTATCAGATTAGTTTGCCGGGTAAACCAATCAGTGGCAATTTGACTGACCTCATCTATACCTTGCTTTTTCAGACTGGAGAACAGTTGTACCGTAACTTGCTGGCGGGCAATGTAAGGTTGTAGCGCTTTTTTAACACTGGCCAAGGTTTTAATCTGATCATTTTTTGATAATTTATCTGCCTTGGAGAGCAGAATATGAACAGGGCGCTGGGTTACCGCAAAAAAATCAAGCATCTGTTTGTCCAGCTCTTTAAGCGGATGGCGGGCATCCATAATCAGAATCAGCCCGATCAGTTGCTTTCGTGTCTGTAGGTAATCGCCCAGCAGTGTCACCCAATGTCTGCGGATTGCCTCAGGTACCTGAGCGTAACCATAACCGGGTAAATCCACCATAAACCCGCCATTAGTCAGTTCAAAAAAATTAATGTGCTGGGTACGGCCTGGAGTTTTGGATACATAGGCCAGACGAGTATGGTTAGTCAGTGTATTGATTGCGCTTGATTTACCTGCATTGCTGCGGCCGACAAAAGCAATTTCTGCACTGGTTGCGGGCAGGTCTTTCAGATGATTAACGGTAGTATAAAAGCAGGCGTGACGAAACAGATTCATGGATACATAAAAAAAATAGTAAGGTAGTAGCATACCATGTTTTTAAGCTTAATCCGGATTTAGCTACTGATGTTAACGCTGATTTTAACTTAGGGCCACTTGATTTTTTGTTTTATACTGCTAAACTGCAATTAAGATTATTTTAAGGAAACTTTCAGATGGAAGACGGGGTCTCGGGCAGTTGTATTGTTGCATGTAGACGTGTTTTTCTCTGATTTCAGGCAGCCTTGCTCATGTAGCAGGCTGCCTGTTTGTATTTAACGCATAGGAAAAGAAAATGGATTTTAGCTGGTTAGGAGAACCGGCCACATGGGTAGGGCTGATTACCCTGATAATTCTCGAAATCGTTCTGGGTATCGATAATCTTGTATTTGTAGCTATACTGGCGAATAAAGCCAGTCCGAAAAAGCGCGACCATGCCCGTATAGCTGGTTTGTCTCTGGCAGTGCTGATCCGCATTCTGATGCTGGCACTGATGTCTTTTATCATTACCCTGACCAAGCCCTTTGTACATATCAGCGGTTTTGCCATTTCAGTTAAAGATCTGATTATGTTCGGTGGCGGACTCTTCCTGCTCTATAAGGCAACAACTGAGTTACATGAACGGCTGGAAGGGCATACTGCTATGGCGTCAATTACCAATGTCTCCGTTTATGCCAGTTTCTGGAGTGTGGTATTACAAATTGTCGTGCTTGACGCGGTATTTTCACTTGATTCAGTAATTACTGCTGTCGCCATGGTGCAACACATTACAGTGGCAATGCTGGCCGTGATTATTGCTATGGCAATGATGATTTGGGCAAGCGGACCATTAACAGAGTTTGTAAATCGCCATCCTACAGTAGTGATGCTGTGTCTGGGCTTTTTACTCATGATAGGGTTCAGCCTGATTGCTGAAGGCTTACACTTTGAAATACCGAAAGGTTATCTGTATGCCGCTATTGCTTTCTCTATTCTGATTGAGATATTTAATCAGATTTCTACTCGGAATACTCGCCGTAACGATATGATTGGCCGCTCTTGGCGTTACCGAACCGCAGACAGCGTGCTTGGTATGATGGGACTGCGTGAAAAAGAGCTGGCTAAAAATGGTATGCAAACTGATGATGATGAACATTTTGAAGAAAATGAAAAATCCATGATTCGCAGCGTGCTTACTCTGGCCGAGCGTCCGATAATGGGTGTCATGACACCGCGCAGTGATATTGAACGTTTGGATCTATCTCAGCCGCGTGAGCAGCAGTGCCAACAATTACAAAGCACACCATTTTCACGGCTGGTAGTAGTAGGAAAGGCCGGAATTGATGAGCCGCTGGGATTTGTGAATAAAAAAGATTTACTTAACCAGTTATTGAGCGGAGAGCAATTAAATATTCAGGCTGCGTTACGACAGCCGCTGGTCTTACCGGACAGCAGCACTGTACTTGATGCTATGGAGCTGTTTCGTTCGCGAAGTGCTGATATTGCGTTGGTAGTTGATGAATTTGGTGCTGTACTCGGACTGGTTAGCATGAAAGATTTAATGGAAACGATTGCCGGTGATTTTCCAGAAGAGTATGAGCGTGCTGATGCACCCAGTATCCAGCAAAATGCCGATCATAGCGTTACTGTAGACGGCAGTCTTGAATATGCCATTATGGCTCAGCACCTGCATTTGCCTACCTTACCGGAAGACGCTGAGTACCATACTGTAGCCGGATTAATTATGGAAGAAATGCAAGATATTCCGGATGTCGGAGATACCATTGATTATGCCGGTTACCGTTTTGAAGTATTGAACAAAGACGGACACCGTCTGGAACGGGTACGTATCAGCAAAATTGAACAGCCGGAATCTGAATAACCCGGTTAATAGCCATAAAAAAGCCTGCTGAGAACAGCAGGCTTTTGACATTAAAATAGTTTGCTTATTTAATTTGGCTGCCGATAACGCCACCCAGAGCTGCTCCGCCTAAAGTAGCACCAGTGTCTTTACCTAACAGATTACCTGCTACACCACCCACTACAACACCTGTTGCAGTATGCCGCTGAGCCGGAGTCATATTTTCACAGGCAGAAAGGGAGGCAGCTACTGCGGCAACTAATGCCAGTGTTTTTAAATTTAATTTCATGTTAATACCTCTTTCTATTCAGAATAAAGAATTGCGTGTCAGTTAAAGTTGATATTACTTATAAACTATTTAACAGCAAAAATATTATTTCAAAGTTGATTATATACCTTTAGCAAACCAGATTAGCAAAAAACTGTGCTGGAATCATAAATACAATTTATTAATGTTATTAAAATGTCTGCCGGTTATTCAATTTCGGTGGCCGGATCAGCACATATTTCAGGTGTCTGACGTGAAGGCTGCTTTTTTTCTTTATATTTAATCACAGCTCTGTCCAGTTTATCCATCAGACAATCAATAGCAGCATACATATCATTATCCAGGCATTCAATATGGATATCTTTACCGGAAAGATGCAAATCAATTTCAGCTTTTTTCTGAACTTTAAATACAGAGAAAGTAACAGTTGCGCTGATAATCTGATCAGCATGACGGCTAATACGTTCCAGCTTGTTCAGTGTGTAGTCTTTCAGCGCTGCGGTAACATCAAGATTCTGTCCGATAAATTTCAGATTCATAGCCTGATCCTTTTTAAAGGGTTTAGGGAAAAACAGAATAAATTTTATGGAAGTTAACTGAAAATTAATGATTACTGTATTGTACTTTACGTTGGTGCGCCGGAGGAATTTTCAAGGCCTCACGATATTTTGCGACTGTGCGCCGGGCCAGATTAATACCTTGCTTAGCCAGCTGATTTACCAAATGTGTATCAGAGTAGGGGTGTTTCGGGTCTTCTTCGTTAATCATACTTTGCAGCAGTGTTTTAATTGCTGTCTGACTGTTACCTGTTCCATCATCCGTTGCTGCAACAGACTGACTGAAAAAATAGCGCAGAGGAAAAACACCTTGTGAGCAGGTCAGGTATTTCTGATTGATTGCCCGTGAAACAGTACTTTCTGCCAGTTCGAGAGCCTGAGCTGTTTCTTTAATGGTTAAGGGCGTTAGCGCCAGAGAACCAAAACTGAAAAAATCCTGCTGTTGCTGCAAAATCCATTCGCCCAGACGTTGCAAAGTGGTTTTACGCATCTGCAAGCTGTGAAGACAGGTTTGTGCTTCCTGCCATTTGTTTTTACACATGGCATCCATCTCAGTGTTTTTTTGCTCTAACCATTCTTCAACACCGGGTTCTATTCTCAGCTGAGGAAAAGTATCATGCAAAAGGCGTATCTGCCAATTACCACTTTTATTGATATAAACTTCCATATCAGGGCGGACAGACAGAATACCATTACGATCAGGTAATCCGTAACAGGGATAAGGATTCAGCGTACCAATCAGTTTACAGGCCGCTTCAAGTGTGTTCACAGAAAACTGAGGCAGTTGCCGGCAAAGTTGTCTGAACTGATGGGTACTCAGCCACTGACCAAAATGTTTGTTAATCAGTAAGCGCGCGCAAGTATGGATTTCATTGACATCGGCTGATTCGGCTGACAAATTATCCATTTGCAACAACAGCGATTCCTGTAAATTCCGAGCGCCAACACCAGTAGGTTCAAACTGCTGCAGAATCGTCAGCGCCTGTTCCAGCTCTGTTTCATCCAGTTGCCATTCCAGCGGTGCGTTTTCTACCAGATCAGTTAAACTGCTGTCCAGATAACCCTGTTCATTCAGATTCTCAATCAGAAAATAAACCCGTGCTGCTGTCACTTTGTCCAGATCGTATTCACATACTTGCCGGCGCAGCAATTCATACATATCAGGATTGTCGGCCAGCGTGTCCCAGACATCACTTTCAGCTTGCATAATACCCAGCTGTGGCGGCTGTACATACTGAGTATCGGAAAAGCTGTCTTCAGGTGTATTTTCTACTTCCTCAAGAAAAGGATTATCCTCCAGCCAGCCGGCAACCAGTTCCTGTAATTCCAGCGTAGACAGCTGCAACACCTGTAACGATTGTTGCAGTTTAGGACTAAGGCGGGTGGTAAGACTGAGTCGGAGATGAGTAGCTGGCTTTTGCATATGCAGTTAATACTCGAAATGCTCACCCAGATAAACAGCGCGTACCTGTTCATTATTAACCAGCTCTTCCGGGACACCGGAAGCCAGTACACTGCCCTGATTAATAATGTATGCCCGGTCACAGATACGCAGAGTTTCACGGACATTATGGTCAGTAATCAGTGTGCCGATACCACGCTGTTTCAGGAAAGAAATCAGATTCTGAATGTCTATCAATGCAATCGGATCAACGCCGGCAAACGGTTCATCAAGCAGAATAAATCGTGGATTGATAGCTAGTGCCCGAGCAATTTCAACTCGACGCTGTTCGCCGCCAGACAGGGAACGCGCAACATTGTTGTGCAAATGTTCAATATGCAGGTCAGCCAGCAGCAGTTCCAATTGCTCGGCACGCTTTTCCGGCGGATAATTAATTTCCAGAATAGCATTGATATTCTGGGCTACTGTCATTTTACGGAAGATTGATTGTTGTTGTGGCAGATATCCTAAACCCAGACGTGCCCGCTCATAAACCGGACGATGAGTAATTTCCTGTCCGTCTAGCATGATATTGCCGCTATCAGCCGCTATTAAGCCTACAATCATATAGAAGCTGGTGGTTTTACCGGCACCATTCGGTCCAAGCAGACCGACTACTTCTCCACTGTTCACTTTCAGTGACACATCATTAACTACCTGACGCTGTTTAAAACTTTTTTGCAGACCGCTGACATGAAGCTGACTTGGCGGTACAGTAGGCATTACATTCATGAGCTTGGTTTATTTCTTTTTCTGTTGCGGTTGGATGATAATGTGTACCCGCTCTTTAGGCGCACTTTTAACAGTATAAACTTCGGTATTGGTGTTATAAACAATCACGCCGCCGCGAGCCATATCACCACCGCGGTTTATCTGAGCATTACCGGTAATCGTAACAATGCCGCTCTGGCTTTCATAGTGTACATTATTTCCCTGGCCGGTTACCATGCCGTCTTTATCCAGTTTCTGACCAAACTTGGCAGGTTTGCCATCTGCAATAATTGTCTGATTACCGGAATTATCCTTATGTGCAGTGACACGGGCTGCATTCATATACATACTGCCCTGCCGCATTTGAACATTACCGCTAAATACGGTTGTCTGATTCTGTTTGTCCAGAGAACCTTGATCAGCCTCAATCTGAATAGGTTGATGCCGGTCACTTGCCAGCGCCCATGCATGCATACTGCCGGTAAGCAGACATAAGGCTGCTAAAGCTTTGCTGTTAATGAGAGTGCGGATCATAAATAATAGCCTTTACGCGTGCGGGTAAATTCAGAAAACCGCGTTGTTTGTCGTATTCGAAACCTTGTGATGTACCGCGGGATATACCATACTGATAAGAAACCTGCGCATCGGTTTTGATTACCTGAGTTTGTGTATCAACATGCAATACGCTGGTTTCCAGCTGTCCTGCCGGTTCATTTCCTACCGGATTTTTATGCCAGATTACCTGTCCCAGTAAATCTACTTTGCGGCTGTCGGTATAGTACTGTCCGGTATTGGCCTTAATACGATAGAGCTCTGCGCCGTTTGTATATAATCCCATATTGGGATTATCGACATAAATAACAGTTTGCTGCGGAAACTGCCGGGCAGCTGTGGCGTGAATGGTTTCACTTAACTGACCGTGCTCATCAAACCGTTCACCGTCAATCGAATTAATCACATACTTAGGCTCTTTCGGATTCAGGGGAATTTCCACTGTCTTGATCTCAGTAATCCGGTCCAGCCAGAAGCTTATGCCGCCAAGGGCTACTGCCAGAATCAGCGGAAATGCCCAGTTACTGCGGCTGCGAATCACATTCATGCAAGATACTCCGCCATATCCTGAGCCAGAAAGCCCTGTGCATCCAGTAATAAATCACAGATTTCACGTACTGCACCGGCTCCGCCGGGCGCACGGGTAATATAATCAGCATGCTGTAATACCAGATGATGAGAACCGGGTACTGCTGCTGCCAGCCCGCAATGTTTCATAACTGGTAAGTCTACGACATCATCGCCGATGTAAGCACATTGCTGCTCATCTAAACCAAGCTGCTGCAATAATTGCCGATAACAGCTGCGTTTATCCGAAATACCTTTGAAATAATGTCCGATGCCAAGCTGCTGTACCCGGATACCGACAGAGGGTGCATCGCGTCCGGTAATAATTGCCGTTTGAATGCCGTGGCGGTGCAGCATCTTTAATCCGTGGCCGTCAAGTGTATGGAACGCTTTGATTTCCTCGCCGTTATCACGGATAAAAATACGACCGTCAGTCAGTACGCCGTCTACATCCATAATAAACAGCCTGATTTTCCGGGCAGCTTCAACCACCGCACTGGCAGACATCATCGTATTCATCGGCATTCCTCAGTCATAACATTCTTGCGCATTTAAACAATCCGTGCCTGTAATAAATCATGCATATTCAGCGCACCAACCGGATGGTTATTTGCATCAATTACAGCCAGCCCATTCACCTTATTCGCCTGCATGATTTTCAGGGCTTCCGTTGCCAGCCGGTCGGCAGTGATGGTTTTAGGTGCACGTCCCATTACATCGACCATTAGCCATTCTTTTAATTCCCGGTTATCCTGAAATAAACGGCGTAAATCACCGTCTGTAAATAAACCGCACAGCTCTCCGGCAGTATTGACTACCAGCAGCATTCCCAGACCTTTTTCACTCATAGTAACAATGGCTTCACGCAAAGGGGTATTTTCCTGTACCAGAGGCATATCTTTGCCGCCATGCATAACATCAGCTACCGTTAACAACAGACGTTTACCCAGACTGCCGGCAGGATGGCTCAGCGCAAAATCTTCAGGGGTAAACTGGCGCGCACGCAGCAGTGCCACCGTCAGTGCATCACCCAATACCATTACCGCCGTCGTGCTGGATGTTGGAGCCAGCCCTAACGGACAGGCCTCCTGTGATACATGAGCGCATAAATGGATATCCGCATGTTTCGCCATGCTTGAACTGGTTTTACCGGTTATGCAGATCAGCTGCACATGCTTACGTTTGATGGCCGGTATCAGTGCCAGAATTTCTTCGCTTTCACCGGAATTGGATAATGCTATCAGCACATCGCCATCAACAATCATACCTAGATCGCCGTGTCCTGCTTCAGCCGGATGCACAAAATAAGCCGGTGTGCCGGTAGATGCCATTGAAGCGGCAATCTTACGCCCGATATGGCCGCTTTTGCCCATACCAGTGATAATCACCCGTCCGCGGCAGTCGAGAATAGTCGTTACTGCCTCAGCAAAATGCTCATCCAAACTATTGGCAACTTCACGTATCGACTGCTCTTCAATAGCAAAAACTTCTTTGCCCCAGTCTAAATATTTATCCTGTAAATTCATAACACCATCAGCAGCAATAACAAGCAAACGAAGACACAATAAATTTAACCTGATTATAACCTGATACCGGTTATTTTGTTTGCTTCGGAACTTGTCAAATTACGCCATCCTCGTTAGAGTAATCTATAACTCATGAATAACCGGTTTAATCGATTGATTAACCTTAACAAAACATATCTTGCATATATTTACCATAAGGAAATAATATGGCCGTATTAGCACAAGTCAATACACTGGGACAGCAAATCTGGCTGGATAATCTTTCCAGGAATCTGATTCAGTCGGGTGAACTGGCACACATGCTTGAGGCGGGTATCAGTGGCGTGACTTCCAATCCGGCCATTTTTCAAAAAGCCTTTGCCAGCGATACACTTTACCAGAATGATATTAACCAGCTAAAACAGCAGCCGCTGTCCCCCAAACAGCGTTATGAACAACTGGCAGTAGCCGATGTACAGGCTGCATGTGATGTCTGTCTGCCCTTGTATGAACGCAGTCAGGGTAAAGCCGGATTTGTCAGCCTTGAAGTGGCACCAGATCTGGCCGATGATGCTCAGGCTACCATTACCGAAGCCCAGCGACTATGGGAAGTTCTTAACCGACCCAATGTCATGATAAAAGTACCAGCCACAGACAGCGGAATACAGGCATTAACCACACTGGTTGCACAGGGCATTAATGTTAACCTGACCCTGTTGTTTTCTAAAACCCAGCTTAGCAAAGCATGGCAGGCACACGCTGCCGGCATTCGCCAGCGTCTGGCACAAAATCTGCCGGTTAACCATATTCAGGTAGTCGCCAGCTTTTTCCTGTCCCGCATTGACAGCGCTCTGGACATTACTCTGCCGGAATCTTTGCAGGGTAAAACCTCCATTGCACTGGCCAAAACAGCTTATGCTGAATGGCAGGAATTTATCCTGAGCCGTGAATTTACCGATCTGGCTGCACAGCAGGCAGCGCCACTGCGTTTGCTCTGGGCATCTACGGGGACTAAAAATCCGGCGTATTCCGATGTTTGCTATGTAGAAAATATTATTGGTGCTGACACCATTAATACCGTACCCACCAACACGCTTAATGCCTTTATCGATCATGGACATGCCGATGCTACACTGACACAGGATGTACAGCAGGCTAAAAACGTACTGATTGAAATTCAGAAGCTGGGTATTAATCTTGAATCCCTCGCAGTGCGCTTACAGCAAGAAGGCTTACAACAGTTTGTGGATGCATTCGATGCATTACTGCAACCTCTGGCTTAAACGGAATAAATAAAACACAACAGACATACGGAAATCTGAATTGTGGCTTACCGGTTAGACTTATCAGAATAATCGGTAAGCTTTTTATAATTTTAGATTAAAAAAAGCACATTGAAAATACATTTGTAATATAAAACTTAAAAAATATTAATTTAAATGATAAATCACACTTAATATTTTAAAGTATAGATAAATTAATTAACTTTTAAATTTATATTTAATGATTTTAAACTTTAAAATTAATAATAACATCTATAGTTTATAATCTAAACGTAAATAATAATCAGAACAATACCATATAAGCCGCGCTGAATTAATCTTAACCTTATAATCGGTATTGCAGCCAGCTTTTGGCCATAACCCATAATCTTTATCCAAGGCTCAGATGTTCATGGCTGCTGAATTCAGACTAATATACATAAAAATGCCACAAAAGCATAAAACTCTTGTGGCATAAGCATGAATTGTCACTCAGACGGCAACCGGCCGGCGACTCTGTTTAATTTTAATGTAAACCGACAATATTGCCCTCAGCATCTATATCAATCTGTTGATAAGCAGGCAGAGTACCCAGCCCTGGCATAGTCATCACATTACCCGCATATACACGGATAAAGCCCGCACCGGCCGATACTTGTAAACGGGCAATTTCAACATCAAAATCTGTCGGAACATTTTTCAGATTCGGGTCTGCACTGATAGATAATGGTGTTTTCACCATGCATAACGGTAAATGATCAAGCTTAAGCTGCTTGATTTCTTCAATATTCTGCAAAGCCTGTGCCGACAGGTTAGCCTGACGCGCGCCGTATTTCTTCACCATGGTCTGAATTTTTTCCGGCAGCGGCATATTGTCAGCATAGGGCAGAGTAACCGAATTTTCTTGATTGCAGGCAGCGACCACATGCTGAGCCAGAGCCTGAGTACCCGCACCACCCTGAGTAAACGCATCACTGATTTCACATGCATAGGCACCGTGTTCCAGCGCATACTGGCGTACAAAATCCAACTCTTCCTGATGGTCGTACGGGAAGCGATTAATAGCCACAATCACAGGCAGGCCATAGCTTTTCGCATTCTGAATGTGCCAGCCCAGATTAGCACTGCCTTCAGCCAGCAGCTCAACATTACACTGAGTAACTTCTGCCGGTAATGGCTGACCCGGCTTAATATTAAACCGGCCGCTATTCGATTTCAGACTGCGTACCGTGGCTACCAATACAACGCATGAAGGCGCCCCACCTGTCTGGCGATATTTAATATTAAAGAATTTCTCCATGCCCATATCAGAGCCGAAACCAGCTTCTGTTACCACATAATCCGCCACTTGCAGACCGACCATATCCGCCAGCACCGAAGAATTACCATGGGCAATATTGGCAAACGGTCCTGCATGAATTAGTACTGGGGTCTGTTCTGCTGTCTGCATCAGATTCGGATTAATCGCATCTTTCAGTAACACTGTCATCGCACCGGCTACCTGAAGTTTTTCTGCCGTAACCGGATTGCCCTGAGTATCATAAGCCAGAATAATCCGCCCGATACGCTGGCGCATATCCTGTAAATCCGTCGCCAGAGCCAGAATCGCCATTAATTCGGAAGCAGCAGAAATCTCAAACCCGTCTTCACGCTCCACACCATTAACACCACCGCCCACACCTACTTTAATCCGGCGCAATGCACGGTCGTTGTGGTCGATTACCCGTTTCCAGACAATCCGGTTTTTATCAATATTCAGCCGCGGCAGCTTGGTTTGTGCCGTAAACTCCTCGCCCAGATGTTCTTCATGGTATAAGCGTGCATCTAGAGCCGCAGAGGCGAGATCATGAGCCGCTGTAATAGCGTGAATATCACCGGTTAAATGCAGATTCAGCTTTTCCATCGGCAAAACCTGTGCTTTACCGCCGCCGGCTGCCCCGCCTTTTACCCCGAATACCGGCCCCAGACTGGGCTGGCGGATACAGGCAATCGCTTTCTTGCCGATAAAATTCAGCCCCTGACTCAGCCCAATGGTGGTTACTGTTTTACCTTCTCCCAGCGGTGTCGGCGTAATGGCCGACACCAGCACCAGCTTGCCCTGTTTGCTATCCGGCTGAATCACCTTTAAATCTACTTTGGCTACTTCATGGCCGTAAGGGATAAGGTATTGTTCGGGAATGCTGCTGTTGCGGGCAATTTCGGTGATGGGGAGTAAGTTAATGGTCTTAAAAGACATGTAAACTCCAATAAACTAGTTTGTTTTCAAAAAAAGAATAAGTATATATTTGAAAAAAAATAATAAAATTGAATCTTTTATTTAAAAATATGTATCAATTTAAATGATTGAATAAATATATAGATTGAATACTAATGAAAAATTCAATTATTCTTGTTAGTATAATATATGTTTATTAAAATTAATAAGACTAATTTTTATAAATATAAAATAAGGATATTTAATGTTAGGTTCTGCATTTGCTTTTATTTTTAAAATAATCATACAAGTTTTTTGTGCAGGAATAATTGGTCAATTTATAGCTGATTACTATCAATCTAGAAAGCAATTTTCATTAATAAAACAAAAAAAGTTGAAAAAGATGCACAATCGATTTTAGACATTAGTAAAAAAATTACAGAATCTGCAATAGCTAGAAGGGATGCTGCAGTAGTATTAGTAGACAGTCTATCTAAAAGTTTATTTTTTCTTAATAGTAATAATATGACGGAGTTCAATAAAGAGTCGAAAAAACAAAAAGAATTAAGAGATAATTATCGTAAAGAGGTAAAAAAATGGAATAAAGAATTAACTATAATAAATATTGATTTATACAATATTGGTTTGAGTAATACCGCAATTTATGAATTAGAAGGGATGTGTGATTATAATATGAATTTAACTGAATATTATACCTCTTGTGGGTTACATGCTGACTTTTTTAAAGTACATTTATTTATCAATGAATACATTAATTCAAAAAATAAAAATCAAGAAATACTTGATTATATTTCAGAAATATTAAAAATAATTGATAATGAAATTAGAAATTTATCAAGAAAATTGATTTTAATATCAAATGAAAAATGGAATTTATTGAGTTATAATTTCACTGAACCTTTTTCAAAAGACAACTATAAAAGAGCATCAACTTGGGAGTTATTTATTGCTTTATTTTACCAAAAACCTAGTTTTTTGCGCATAAAGAATCCTAAGTTGTAAATTAATCTTCCACTTAACTAATTTATCTTTATTCTTATCTATATGTAAAGGCCTTGGATATTTTAGCATTGATGCTATTTCAGCCTTTTTTTCATCATTTAGCATATCAAAATTATCAATTCTAATAATTTTTAGAAGTCTTTCAATTCCATAAATTGTACTTCCGAAAAAAGCAGTATTTAAATAACAGTCAATTATTTGGCGTTTATTATATTTTATATTTATTAAGAATGCTAAGATAGATTCATATAATTTTCTTTTAATAGTCCTTTCTCGAAAATTAGTTATTGTTCTTACTAGTTGCATATCTATAGTACTAGCACCATATCTTTTTCTTCTAAATTGACATAATTCTCTAATAAAAGCTTTGGTATCAACCCCACAATGATGTAAGAATCTTCGATCCTCTAGTGCCATAACATAATAATGCAAAGTATCTAATGTATCGCAAGCAAATAATTTATATGACCGAGGGTGGCTAAATTCGTCTATAGTCTTTAATTCAGATATTTTATCTTCAATTAAATATAAATCTGAATGAATTTTAATTAATTGTTTTCTAAACCAGTTTTTTAATCTAAAAATCTTAAAGAATTTTGTGTTTTTAGGGCGGATAATTGAATTCATAGTAAATGAAATGAATTGGTTTATTTGGGTTTATTAAATACATTAAAAATTTATTTTGTTGAGAATTCATTATAAACTAAAAATCATTTTTTATTCTATATTTATTATGAATATAAATTATATATAGGATAAAATTTTCTCAGTATATTTGGCAGAAATTGAACTTATTTTATAAACTTAGAATAATTGTGTTTGATTGGTTAAATAAAATATTGTTTTAAAAGATTGTATACTGGTTAAAGTAATATATGTTAATATACATAAATATACTGTTAATTAAAATGTATCCAAAAAATTTATATTAATTAATAAATCTATCGATAAGTATACATCTAGATTAATATCCTGAAATTTTATAGCAGAATGTTTGAATCTATACTGAAATTTATCTTTGTATTATTAATAAATTAATGATATACGGTAAGGGAAATCAAAGTATTGCAGATGGTGTTAGATTGTGTGATGAGTTAAGTAATTATGAAAATGTAGAAGAATTAATTAATAAGTTAATTATTTTTAATTTTAAATTTGATAAATCAACCATTCGAAATATTATTTTAAAAATATCGAAATCTTGAAAATAAAATGACACAAACAAGCAAAAAATCAGTCTTGGAGATGAAATAATTATGTCAGAATTTGAACAACAACGTCGTCAAAAACTATTAGATGAAGATTTTTACCATTATTTTCAAAAAAGGCTCAACAAACTAATTAGTAGAGTTGATAGCGATATGAAAAGAGAAAAAGATGGTTATGCTGAGTTTATGGTAGAACTGCAATATCAACAATTTTGTTTAGATTATACCGTAGGAAAGAGTTGTAATGAATTATTTAATAAAATGGAATACATTATAAAACTTATAAAGAACTCAAATGATTATGTAGACAGATATAATATTGCCAATCCAGATGATAAAATGATGATAATTATATTAACGGAATATTTTGAAACTGAAACTCTGTCAAATTTATTAGGTTTATGTATTTTATATGAACGTATTGATTGGTTTGAAACCATAGTAAAAGCCGTCGATTATGATCAAGAAAATAGAGAAAAATCGATAGATAGTCTAATTACAATGAAAATTCCAGATTATCCTATTACTGAAGAAGAAACACCGAGTGAATTATCTTTTCGTAATCCACTTTATAAAGCCATTCATGCCGAAAAACCGAAAGACACATTAAAATTTTTAGACGAATATTTACGCTTTTGGTACGATGGATTACGTGAAACTGGATATGAATACATAGATAGTCATTTAAATCAACAAGGCGATTCTCGAGATTGTTGTTCTTTTGTTGGCTACTGGTGTTTTGAAGCTGCAGCGGTAGCATATCTAAAAAATATTGACGATAGCACTTTGCACCGCTTTATTTATTATCCTAAAGATATGATTGCATATGCGCGTAGTCAATTGATATCTTAATAGCACAAAGGGGCAGGTATGTGACTTTCCACCCGATTATATTAGCCAACTAGAAAGTCTATAGTCTGTTTTACAAGATAAACCCTATCTTAAAAATCGTATCTAAATTTTCAATTTAATAAAAACAGTGATTTAAAATCAATTAAATAAATAAAAATTATATTGTAACTAATATTTATTACAAGCCTCTAGAGCAGAACAATGAAGCCATTTTTTTGTGGCTTTATTTTTCGAATTAATATATTCCACATAATAAAAATCATGATCCTGTTTTAATAAATTAACTATATCTCCTTTAACTAAATACATTTTTGTACGATGATTTATATCTGGTTTACTCAATAAATGGGATTTTTTAACTACAATATAAGCATTTTCGTATTCAACGACTTTATTGCTCACAATACAATTCCCTTTTACTGTACCATCTTCCCATCCATCAGCGGAAGGTCGTATTTTATGAAACCAATCATCACTGTTCATTAACTCATTTACCTCTTGATTGATTTGATGGTAACAATAAATAGTTCTAGCATCTGTCTCAGATAACCATTCTTGTATTTCGAAACTTACTTTATTTAGCATAAATAAATTTCTATTTTTATTAAATCCTATATCGTAATATATTCTAAAATGACCTCTATCAGGGAAATAAGTAATTACCCTGATGATATTATTCCCATCGTAGCGGGTTAATATCTTCTCAAAACGATTTCCTCCATCTTCATCAAAACTTGGAATTTTGGTAATAAGATTATTATCTTGATAAAGTTCAATGAAATTTCTGTCGTTTTGAATGAAATTTCTGTCGTTTTGAGCACCAAATCCATTATCAAATTTTGCACTGTTAATGACTTTATGATCAATATCAAAATTTAATTTTTCAGCAGATGAAGTTCCGAAAAAAATAATGCACAAGGTAATTAATATTAGTTTAAATTTCATTGTCGTTTTTCATTAATTAAAAAAAGAACTTCCAAAATCTATATTATCAATTTTTTAGCTTAAGATATTTTTCAATCTCTCTTTTGTGGCGAATTCGCAAGGTCCATTTCAAAATCATCTCTCAAGTCATTTAAATATTTAGGTTGATGCAATCTCAGATAGCTCAAGATTTGATTTCTTAACCTCAAAATCGAATTTATCAGAAGCAGCAAGAGACCCTGTGATCATTGCTCGTGAACTCATCGGTATTATAATTACATAAAATGAATAACATCAAGGTTAATCTATAAAACTTATAAAAAAATTAAGAAATGTTAAAAAATAATATTTAATCTGATTAATTCTTTTATTGATTTAATAGTTTTTGACAACAAAATTTGTTTCAAACAATTTTAAAAATTATGTATTACTAAGTGACAAGGATAAATTACTGAATTTTAATTGATTGATAAGTTTATTGCTGGCGTTAATGCTAGCATACCAATTGAGCTGTTAATGGATAATCTCCAGTTATAATTACCAACAATTAATTTATCCCGTCGTTAAGTAAAATCATGAACAATGCTAAAAAGCGCTCTCAGATATGGTCGTCGATTCTTTGTTTAGCTTTTGCCGGATTTATTTTCAATACTACCGAATTTGTACCGGTTGGTTTACTGCCTAATATTGCAGAAAGCTTTTCGATGGATGTCGCTCATGCAGGGTTATTATTAACGATATATGCATGGGCAGTATCATTACTATCTTTACCTTTAACCGTATTAACATCCAAAATGGAGCGTCGCAAACTCCTTATTTTGCTGTTTTGTTTATTTATTGGCAGTCATATATTAGCTGGCTTTGCCTGGAATTTTTATAGCTTAATGACAGCTCGTATTGGTATCGCTTGTGCACATGCTGTATTTTGGGCTATTACCACGCCTTTGGCTGTTCAATTGGCACCGAATGGCAAAAAAGCCAAAGCAATGAGTTTTATTGTAGTTGGCACATCAATGGCAACGGTGCTCGGTATTCCTATTGGTACCAAAATAGGGGAATTAGTCGGTTGGCGTGTGACGTTTTTATGTATTGGTGGCATTGCCTTTGGTATTTTAGTTTTATTGATTTACTTACTTCCTAAAGTCCCCAGTATTAATACCATTTCAATCAAAAATCTACCAAAAGTGTTAAAACGCCCGGCCTTACTCAATATTTACTTATTAACAGCTATTATTATCACAGGACATTTTACTGCCTATACTTACATCACACCATTTATGATGAAAGTGGGCGGATTCAGTCAGGAAATTGTTGTCCATCTTTTATTGGTTATTGGATTTTCGGGCATGATTGGTAGTGTTATTTTTACTCGATACGCAAGTAAATATCCAACAGCGATATTAGTTGTCCCCGTGATATTATTGATGGCGTGCTTATTATCACTCTATTTTAGCTCATTTAGTCTCTACACCGCGATGATACAAGGGGTGATATGGGGATTAGCCATTACCATTATTGGTATGGTAATGCAAAGTAAAGTGATCGATGCAGCGCCTGATGCGACTGACATTGCCACGTCTGTTTATTCAGGCATTTATAATATAGGTATTGGTGGAGGTGCCTTTGTCGGCAGCCAGGTATTAGTGAAACTGTCAACTCATTATATTGGGTTGGTTGGTGCTATTTTTGTTCTCCTTGCGTTAATACTTTTTTTCTTGTTATCCAGAAAAGCTTGGTAAAAAGCAAATAAGCGCAGGTATAACCAGCGCTTATTAATTTTGTTTATTGATTATAAGAATGTTTGAATCTATGCCGAAATTTGTTCTTGGAAAGATTAGTAGATTGATCATACACAGTGTTGGCAACAAAAGTACTGCGGATGGTGTGCGGCTGTGTGATAAATTAAGTAATTATGAAAATGTGGAAGAAACACTTAATAAATTAATTACTTCCAATTTTAAATTTGATGAGTTGTATCAGTTTCATTTTTTTCCTGATTTAGAGCTCAATCCGGTTTATACCATTATCAAAGCCATGTTTGAGCATACAGATATTGATGATTTTATTAATCAGTCTAAAAACATGGGGCGTTATCTGTATGATAAAAGTAATCATCCGCAAATTAAGCCTGGAGAATTGGGCGTATTTTATCTTGCCGACTGTAAGGTAGATGATGAAGTAGTGGATTGTATTGGCATCTTTAAATCAGAAAACAAGCAGAAAATTCTGAAAGTTGAAGACCGGCAGAATGGTTATGATTTAGCTGATATTGAAGGATTAAGCATTCAGAAGCTGGATAAAGGCTGTCTGATTTTTAATCTGCATTCAGAGCAGGGCTATCTGGTTGCTGTTGTGGATAATACCAACAAACATGCAGAGGCCAAATACTGGACTGAGGATTTTTTAAGTATCAGACCTGTTAATAATGAATATCATCAGACTACTCAGATTATGGAAACAGCCAAGCAATTTATTGCTCAGACCATGGACGCTGATGATGAGGAGAGTAAATCAGAAAAAATCGGTTTGCTGAACAGGTCTGTTGATTACTTTAAAAATAATGAGCAGTTTGATTTGCAGGAGTTTGAGCAGCGGGTTTTTGCGAATGATGATCTGATTCAGCAATATCAGGATTTCAGCCAGAATTATGCGCAGGAAAATCAATTAGAACCGGTTAAAAGCTTTGCTATTTCTCCCAAAGCGGTAAAAAAGCAGGAGAAGTATTTTAAAAGCGTGGTGAAGCTGGATAAAAATTTTCATATCTATATCCACGGTGGTAAAGATATGATTGAAAAAGGACGGGATGAAGACGGGCGTAAGTTTTATAAGATTTATTATCAGGAAGAAAATTGATGATTAAAAGCTTGCGCGGTTAAGTCTGATAAGTGGTCCCGCCGACAGGAATCGAACCTGTATCGCACGCTTAGGAGGCATGTGTTCTATCCGTTGAACTACGGCGAGACTTTTTAAAAACAGGGCTATGGCTGAAATCTGCCATAGCCCGCTATTTTAAGAGATTCGGGCTAAAGATGCCAAGGCTAAATCTCGCATAGCCTGGGTGGTTTCATTAACCGGTAACTCATTCAGGCAGTTAATTGCGGCATCTACGGCTTTTTTTGCCTGCATAGTGCAATAAGCCAGTGCATCAGAGTTGATTACGTGATCGTGAATTTTGTTGAAATAGCTGCGGTCGGCGTGTTCCAAAGCATGGCGTACATCGGCTTTGGCCGCAGCACTGCCCTGATTAAGCAGGTAAATTAGCGGCAGGGTAGGTTTGCCCTCAGCCAGATCGTCGCCGACATTTTTACCAATGGTTTCTACATCACCGGCATAATCCAGTACATCATCGATAATCTGGAAAGCTGAGCCCAGATATGTACCGTAATATTTTAAAGCCAGTTCCTGTTGTTCTGTAGCCTTGGCAAGTATGGCACCTACTTGTGCCGCTGCCTGAAAGAGTTTGGCGGTTTTGTATTCGATTACCTGTAAATACTGTTCTTCAGTGACATCAATATTACCAATATTCATCAGCTGCATGACTTCACCTTCAGCAATGATATTGGTGGCTTCTGCCATCACTTTGAGAATACGGAGGCTGCCGGAGCCAACCATCAGCTGGAAGGCTCGTGTGTAGAGAAAATCGCCCACCAATACAGCAGCGGCATTGCCAAACAGATTGTTCGCAGTTTTCCGGCCGCGGCGCAGGTCGCTTTCATCCACTACATCGTCGTGCAGCAATGTAGAGGTATGGATAAATTCCACCATGGCGGCCAGTGAAAAAAGAGGGTCTTCTGTATAGCCCAGAGCTTTGCCGGCAAGGATGGTAATTATCGGGCGCAGGCGTTTACCGCCGGCACTGATAATATACTGGCCTATTTGTGAAATCAGGACAACTTCGGATTCAACAGCACGGTTGATTACCGCATTAACACGGTTTAAGTCTTCAGGCAGGTGTTTCTGGAAATAAGGCAGGTTCTCAAGCATGTGTTTAGTGTTTCTGCAACTGGTAATGATGATGTGTTTTAGCCATGTGTCCCCGAAACTGCCGGACACTTTTGTGTATTATTATACTTGAAATTCATTTAGGAAATGAGAAAAGTTAGCTTGGGTTAATAAAGATGTAATTGTGAATCGGTTAGATAAATTATGCTGATGTATACACAGGCCGGAGCATAAATTTCAAGCTCAAAGCGGTGCGTTCGTCAGAAGTGGCAGTATGTCCGGCAGCCTGTTGTGGTATACCGCTGACTATATTTATCGTAATGCTCCGTCGTCTTATTAATTCGTCGACTCAGAGCATCATATTGGTATTAGGTGGAAAAGTTAGGCTTCTTTTCCGGTCAGGTTATTACTGTTTAGAACGGTAAGTTAATTATTCAATTCAAGTTAAAATGTTAAACAACAAGCACACCATTATCACTTTACCTATTATTGACCCTAATAAACTTGCGGTTATTATATCGCTTAACCAAATTTTCAACTCTGGATATTTGCTTTTATATTCATTAAATATGTCAATTAGATAATATTTTATATTTTTAGTTCACCGTACCTTGGGTAATGTCTTACCATTTTCAAGCGAATTTTTAATGGCGGCTAAACCTGCTTCAAACGCTTCTTTAGTTTTTCGTTACTATGGCTAACACACGTTCTAATTCAGATAAGGCGATTGGCAGCTGGTAAGCGTGATTACCCAGTGCATCCACTTCTTCAACAGAGAAACTCCCTGTTTCGCTTAGCTTTTACGATTTAGTTAAAAATAGAAGAAAGTAAGCTCATCTTAATTTCATCAGTCATAAGGAGATCTAGTTGGCTTTATTAGAATATGAACATCAGCAGCATGACTTGGATTTGGGGTGATTGAACGATGTTGTAAACTCTCAACCCTCGCTTCTATAAGTTGATGTTCATGGTTATAACTGAACCACTGCGTGATATTTTCAGCTGGTCGTTGCCGTTTAATCAGTCGACCAAAACCATCATAATCGTAGTGGTAACCATTGGATAATGACCGTTTCAGTTTGTCAGTTATTTTTTATCTTTCTCTAAATTTATAAAGAGCATTACTATAATCTTCTTTTAAAAGCTCACTTTCAAATCCTTTATCAATAACCCAGCCTATGAACATTTTATCAATTTCACGATCATACCCACCCTGATACATAGCTCTCATTTCAAATTCTTTTACGGTCATATCTATTAAAAATCATAAATATACACTTGTATATCATTTTCCGATAATATTTTTATTATGAGAGGTTCTATCTTTTCCCATTTTCCTCCTGCAAGTCCGCAACCAATACGAGGCATATGCACACTAGCATTCAGGATTTCAGCTTCTACCGCCAATTTTTCCAAACATGATTTAATAGCTTCATAGCGAACCGGGACGCCTTTACTTCCAACTTTTGTTCCTCGTTGTCCTATCATGTTGGCAACATATATATAAGTTTCTACTTGTATTATTTGAATACTTCCTAACTTAAAATCATTTTTGGCTCTATTGCGATGCCATTCTCTATACGCTTTTTCAGGCTCTGCCCAACGCTTTGATATTGCTATGACAAAGCCTTTGCCCCAACCTCCAAGATCGTTACAAATGTGAGCTATAATTTTTATGCCTTTTGCCTGTGGCGAAGTAGCATCACCCTTCAGGTAATTTATTTCTTTCATTTATTTCAATTAACTTGTATATATTTTATTATCTTTTTTTTGAAATAAAATACTCTTCGAAATGCGCATGATAAACTACATTTATCTGAATATAGTTTCAAAGTATGAGATATTTCCCGTTTTTTTTCTGTACTATATACGGCAAAGATAATATTGTCAAAGCATTTACTATATTTCCCTTCATTAATCAGGAAATGAGCAAAATAGTTGGCAATATCGTTCAGATTGTTACAGAAAACGCCACATCCCCATGCTCCCAGAATCAAGTTCTACACACCATTTATTAAAATACGGCTAATATTTATCTATTCTATTCAGCATCATATTCTTTATTTTAGACAATTTGTCCGATCTATTATATTGAATCATTGCACGATATTCACGGCGAGACTTGTCAATATATCCATACATTAAGGTTTTGATAATAGGGTATCAATATCATCCTTAAAAAACATACGGCAGGACTATAAATCATACGGTCAGAATAAAGAAAAGTGTCTCTATTTTTATTATATTCATATATTTCATGATAGAATTTCATTTCGCAGAGTACAGTGACGATGCCCTGGCCAAGCTTTCTTCTTGCGCTTGAGCGCCCGATACAAAGCTACCTCCTCCATCCCATATGAGTTAATGCTGCTTCTTTAGATAAATCTGGAGGAAAAGAATCGTTTATATGCCAACTATAATTGTCATATTTTATTACTTTTGCTATATCTATATCGGATATAACTTCGCCTTTTGGTGTTTTATTCATTATAGTCATTTTTCATAGTAGAAGATGCATTTTTTTAATAATTGACGACAATGAAAAGCACCCAATAATTCATTGTCTTACTTGAGTCGAAACTTCCTGTTTCACTTAGCTTTTACGATTCAGTTAAATACTTATAAAAGAAAATAAGCTCATCATCAGGATTATTTTTCGCTAAAAAAGAATTATATTTTCATTTAATTCGATAATTCGGTTTTGTTTTTTCAAAAGGTACAGAGCAGGGTAGTATGTATTATCAATAATTCATTGTTCCGGATTAGATTGAATATTTGAAAACTATTTTTCTGCAAATAAAAGACTTTCGGCGTGTAAGCAGGTTATGTGCAAAGATAGCAGATAAAAAATAGCCGGAAGGAGCAAAAGGTGATCTTCTGGTTTTTTTAGATAAAATTAATTACTTGGATATATCTGAATAAGACCTTTCGGCGTATTTTCAGTGATTTTTAGCGTTGGTTCAGTTTCTATATTATAATAGTGTTCAATATATGCACCCAACCACAGACGTTCTTCTATGTTCGTGATAACATTATCTTTGTAAAAATATCTCCTTGCTGAAAACCTATTATCATCTGAGTAAAAATAAGAATCAGTTATTATAGTGCCATCTAATTTCACTAAAATCACATGATTTAGATTGGCATCATCTTTACTTTCAAGAGTAGCTCCAAATATTAATCCAATTATCTCATTGTCTTGTCTAAAGTAAAAATTCCTGTATACAAGCCATTCTTTTTTGAAATTTGAGAATTTAGTGTAGCGTATCTCTCCGATAATATTATTATTAATATCCATAAAATATCTATGTCTATGCTTTGCTGGAGAGCAGTCCTTTTTTTAAGCATCCTTCCAGGTTTATACCCCAATAACTCACAGTTATATGGTTCTAAAGAGTAAGCTGGCAATACTCCCATTCCCCATGATTGGCTGACAGCATTATCGCTTAACCAAATTTTCAACTCTGGATATTTACTTTTGTATTCATTAAATATGTCAATTAGATAATATTTTATGTTTTTCATTCACTATTTCTTATTTTTCATTCACTGTGCCTTAGGGAATTTCATTCCATTTTCCATTCTCTTCCCTATTAATTAGCAGATAAAAAATAATCGGAAGAGATCTCTCTGGCTTTATTTAGATGTCTTTTAATTAATAGCCCGCTGCCACCATGGTTTATTTTCAATATGACTTGATATAATGTCCCCTCTCCATTTTGCATATTTTTTTAAGAAAAACATCATAGCCACATCAGATTTTTCTATGACATCAAGAGATTCATTCATTCCCAAATAAAAGTAAATATTTATTGAGTCAAATAAATGGAGGACTTTTAAAAATTCTTCATAGAGTAAATTTCCATCAGAGTAAATTAATCTAATCATATAGTTATAAGTAATTTCAATAATATTACTGTACTTGGAGGTAACCACACTATTGATAAAATCGTTAACTATATTTTTACATATTAACTTATTGTATTCTGATGAATAATATATTTCATAAGCTACCACTTCAATATCATGTGGCAGTCTATACCCCTTTTTTATTAACTGAATAATATGACTCTTTTTATTTGGCATTTAATTTCTCTCACTAATTAGGCACTGAAAAACAAGGAAGTTTTGCCAGGTTTTCCCAAGTTTCAGGAAATGAGTTGATATAGTTGGTGTATTATCTGTTTGGCTGGTCGCTGTAAACAGGCCAGTATTCGGATCGTAATAACCCACACGAGGAAAGTAAATCAATTGCTAATTGATCAAAGCCATCTGAAATCTGTAATGTATTATAAATACCTTCACCATAGAGTTGTCAAAAACGGTATTTTAATCCTGCACTATGGGTTAACAGATGATGCAAAGTAATAACAGCATATTTATTATGGTAATAGATAATATTTATGTGGAAATAAATAATTTGAGTGAGTTTGCCTTGATAACAGCCTGTCTGCAAATTTAGTCAGTTCCGCACATACCCGACAACACTATAAATAGCTTTCGGTAGGACTTAATTTTTAATTGACTTAACTAGCCTGAGCTATATATATCATGAGATATTTATTATTGTTTTGACAGTAAAATCATGCGTTGATATAATCGCGAATTCCGTTTTTTGCGGAAATTTAATTTTTGTTTTTTAATTGAATTCCTATTGGAGTTGAGTATGTACGCGGTCGTAAAAACCGGCGGTAAACAATATAAAGTTGCCGTTGGCGAAAAATTAAAAGTAGAACAGATACCAGCAGAACTCGACAGCCAGATCGAACTGAATGAAGTTTTGATGATTGCTGACGGTGAAGCGGTGAAAGTGGGCACGCCTTTTATTGAGGGCGCTAAAGTAACCGCTAAAGTGGTTGCACATGGCCGTCACGATAAAGTACGTATTTTCAAAATGCGTCGTCGTAAACACTATCAGAAACGTCAGGGTCACCGCCAGAATTTTACCCAGATTGAAATCGTGGCGATTGCCTAATTGAGTGAAGGAATAACAGAATGGCACACAAAAAAGCAGGCGGTAGCTCCCGCAACGGTCGTGATTCAGAAGCCAAACGCCTGGGCGTTAAAGCCTTTGGTAATGAGCTGATTCCGGCTGGTTCAATTATTGTTCGTCAGCGCGGTACCCGTTTTCACGCAGGTGAAAATGTAGGTATGGGTAAAGACCACACTCTGTTCGCTAAAGTGGATGGTTATGTGGAATTTGCCGTTAAGGGCGCGCTGAACCGTAAAACCGTAAGTGTGCGTCCGTATACCGGCGCAGACGAGTAAGTTTTTACTGATGTTAAGCCCTGCCTTGTCTGGCAGGGCTTTTTTGTTATCAGGTCAGCTGGTGTGAAGAGGCAGCACAGATATTCTGTACTTTGGCTATAATCATGCTATGAGGTGTTCACAAGGGTATTACTGAGACTGGTTGCCCGGCATAAATATTGCAAACTGAGAATGATATGAAGTTTATTGATGAAGCAAAAATCGAGGTAGTTGCCGGCCGCGGCGGCAATGGTGCGGCCAGCTTCCGCCGCGAAAAATTTGTGCCTAAGGGCGGCCCCGATGGCGGTGATGGCGGCAGAGGCGGCAGTGTTTGGGCTGTAGCCGATGAAAATATTAATACTCTGGTGGAATATCGTTTTGTTAAACGCTATCAGGCCAAAAACGGTGAAAAAGGTCATGGTTCAGACCGTTATGGTCGCGGGGCTGATGATATTGAGTTGAGAATGCCGGTAGGTACGCTGATTCGTGATGTTGATACGGAACAGGTTGTGGCGGATTTAACTCATCATGGTCAGAGAGTATGTCTGGCTAAAGGCGGTAAGGGCGGCTTAGGTAATATTCATTTTAAATCATCAGTAAACCGCGCTCCTAAGCAGGCCACACCCGGTGAAGAAGGTGAAGCGCGCAGCTTGTTGCTGGAGCTGAAAGTACTGGCGGATGTGGGTTTGCTCGGTATGCCGAATGCAGGGAAATCTACGCTGATTAGTGCAGTTTCGGCTGCACGGCCAAAAGTGGCTGATTATCCGTTTACAACGCTGCATCCTAATCTGGGGGTAGTACGCAGTGATGACAATCACAGTTTTGTTATGGCTGATATCCCCGGTTTGATTGAAGGAGCTGCTGAAGGTGCCGGTTTGGGGCACCGGTTTCTGAAACATTTGTCGCGTACCGGTTTGCTGCTGCATGTGGTGGATCTGGCTCCTTTCGATGAAGGTGTGGAACCGGCAGCAGAGGCGCTGGCGATTATTGAAGAGTTACGCCGTTATGATGAGGCTTTGCATGATAAACCGCGTTGGCTGGTGTTGAATAAAATTGATATGCTGGCTGATGATGAGCGTGTCGAACGTGTGGCTCAGTTTCTGGCAGATATTGGCTGGGATTACCCGCAGCCGGATGATCAGTTTGAATTTGATCTGACAACCCCGCGGGTATTTCAAATCAGTGCACTGGCACGTGAGGGTACGCAGGAGCTGGTGCAGACCATACAGCGTTATTTGGATGTGAAGCATGAATTACTGGCAAAACAGCAGGCTGAACAACCTGTTGTGGCGGAAGTGCCGACTACAAACGGGTTGATACAGCCGGAATAATTCTGCTATCCGGATAACAGATACAGCCACCTGTTACAGGTGGCTTTTTTGTATTGGAATGAATCAGAAAATTGATGGTACTGAAAAATTAGTTTGTCTTATTTCTGAAAGAACGGCGGCGGATAAAACGATATATCAATTGCAGGAGCAAGACGCTGACTAATGCCAGAACGGCAGCCATTGATATCTGATCTATTGTATATACCGTTGATTTTATCGGTGTGACTGTGCCGGCGGTAGCCTGATAGGTGGCAATGGTAATGCTGCGTGATGTACGCAGGCTGGTTCGTATCAGCTGTTGTTGTGCGTTTTGTTCAATAACTTTATAACTAAAGGTATCGTTATCATTTTTCTGTTTGCTGCCGTCAGGCTTTTTAGCCAGAAAAGTGGTATTGGCCAGTGTGTACTGTTGAACGTAAGAATAGGGCAGGGCAAGAAAGGAGCCGTCCGGTTCAAAGGCTGCAATAGTCAGATCGCGGTGCCATGGTTTGTGATTGGCCGCAGTTCTGCTGTCCTGACCGGCAAGCAGGAAAATAAATAAAATAAAGAAGCCGCAAAATAAAATCAGTTTAAGCAGTCGCTGTTTAAACTGACCGGAACGCTTCTGAGGCTGACTGGCTGCCGGATTATGCTGAGTACTCATGTAACTAACCACTGCTGATTGATTAAATTCAGTCTGAATAATGTCTGAAAGGTAATTTTACCTAATTTTTGGCCTGTGAAAGCTTATTATATTGTTATTAATACTCTGATACGGGTAAATAATTACCGATTTTATTGATTTTAATGGCATTCTGATTTGATGATTTATTTGTGTTCATCTTTTTTTCCGTGCCCGGTATGTTTGATAATGATGCCTCGCCGATGATAAATAATGGTATGACGGTCAAATGGAATTTGAATTTTCAGATGGAAATTATTATCATTAATTTTGGTTATTGTTAATCTGATACAGGAATGAGTGTATGAGTGAGCAACAGAATGTCGCTGAGCTTCAGGCTGCTGTAACACGTTTACAGCAATTAAATTCTCTAGTTCTGGCTACGGTAGCACAGGATGGTACCCCTCAGGCAAGCTATGCGCCTTTTGCTGAATATGATGGTTGTCTGTATATCTTATTATCCGGTCTGGCTCCACATACACAGAATTTGCAGCAACAGGAGCAGGCCAGTGTGATGCTGATTGAAGATGAAACTTCGGCACGCAATATTTTTGCCCGTGCCCGGTTGAATTATACGGTATCGGTTACGGTAATTGAAAAAAACACAGCTGATGGCATTGCCGCTTTACAGGCAATGAAAACAAAACTGGGCAATACAGTAGATGTGCTGTCTGAATTGCCGGATTTCATGCTGTTTCGTCTGCAACTGGAAAAAGCTCGCCTTGTAACTGGCTTCGGCCGCGCTTATGTCTTTATGCCGGGTAAGGTTGATGGAGCAATACAGCTTACTGAAAAGAATGCTAAAACAGTGTGATACCGCTGTGCGCAGCGATTGCTCGGTAAAGGTGGTTAAAATCCCGTACAATAGTTGTTTTATTCGGACAAACCGGAGCTGCGTGCATGTGGTGTTGGCCTAAACGAATTTGGGTAATTATCCATACGGTATATGTATATGGTCTGCTGGATCTGGTTCAGCAGCATGCACATCCGTCATGGCTGCAAAGGCTGATACGTTTACTGCCGCGCGGACGCAAATACCGGCAGCTGGATGCAGCGGTACGGTTGCGTCTGGCTTTGGAAAGTCTGGGTCCGATTTTTGTTAAATTTGGTCAGGTATTATCCACCCGGCCGGATATAATCCCTGCTGATTACGCGCGTGAGCTGGCCTTACTGCAGGACAGGGTACCGCCGTTTGCCAGTGATGTGGCAATCCGGGTGATTGAAACTGAGCTGGGCAGGCCGCTGGCGGAAATTTACGCCCGCTTTAATCCACAGCCGGTAGCCAGTGCGTCTATCGCTCAGGTTCATGAAGCCTATTTATTCAATGAGACCGGTGGTATCGGTCAAAAGGTTGCAGTGAAAGTTCTCCGTCCTGACATCGCGCCGGTAATTGATCAGGATTTAGCTCTGATGGCTGTAGGAGCGCGCTGGGTAGAATGGCTGTTTGCAGATGGTAAACGCTTAAAACCACGCGAAGTAGTCGCAGAGTTTAAGAATTATCTGCATGATGAGCTTGATCTGATGCGGGAAGCCGCTAATGCCAGCCTGCTCGGGCGGCAGTTCAGTAAAAGCACTATGCTGATTATTCCGGCTGTTTACTATAATTATTGTGCGCGTCGGGTGCTGACAATTGAATGGATGGACGGTACTCCAGTTGCCAATACCGATAAGTTGCGTGAAAAGAATATAGATTTGCACCAGCTGGCACGCTATGGGGTAGAAATATTCTTTACTCAGGTATTTGACAACGGTTTTTTCCATGCGGATATGCATCCGGGCAATATTATGGTCGCAGATGACGGCAGGTATATTGCACTGGATTTTGGTATTGTCGGCACGTTAACAGATTATGATAAGCGCTATCTGGCAATTAATTTTCTGGCGTTTTTCAATCGTGATTATCATCGGGTGGCTACTGCGCATGTGGAATCCGGCTGGGTACCGGCAGATACGCGGGTGGAGGAGCTGGAAGCAGCAGTGCGTGCTGTATGTGAACCGATTTTCAATAAACCGCTGGCAGAAATTTCTTTTGGAATGGTGCTGATGCGGTTGTTTGAAACCAGTCGTCGTTTTAATGTGGAAATTCAGCCGCAGCTGGTGCTGCTGCAAAAAACATTACTTAATATAGAGGGGTTGGGAAGACAGCTGGATCCTCAGCTGGATTTATGGGCAACTGCCAAACCGTTTCTCACCCGCTGGATGCATAACCAGATTGGTCTGAAAGCGCTATGGAAAACGCTAAAGCAGGAAGCACCGGACTGGGCGCAAATGCTGCCTGCACTGCCGCGTAAGCTTAATGCCCTTGTAGATGAAAAGCGTCAGCTTGAATGGCGTGATGCCTATATTCATTTGCTGCGTACACAGCGGCAGCAGAATTTCTGGCTGGCAGTAATTGCTCTGGTGATGCTGGCAGTTTTTCTCTTTAAATAAAATTTTACTGTGTTTTCAATGTGAAGTTATCGGATATCAGCTTGCGATGCTGAGATGGTAGCCGTTATGGTTTAGCTGGTCTTTGGTTAATAATTGTACTGTTTTTATATTGTTCTTATGCTGAAATCTGCTTATAGTTATATGCGGTGCTTTAAGGTACGGATTTCGGGTTATAATTTTGTCATTGTTTTAGCTCGCGGTTCATCCGCAGTATCTCATCTGTAAAGGAGTAGCCTTGTGTCGCGTGTGTATCCTTATCCTTTGATTGCTAAGGAAGGCTGGCCGTTTATTATTGGCAGTCTGGTGCTGAGCATATTAACTTTTTTCTGGTGCGGATGGTGGTCGCTGCCTTTATGGGTGCTGACAGCATTTGTGGTGCAGTTTTTTCGTGATCCTGCCCGTGATATTCCTGCAAATCCCGAAGATGTGCTGAGTCCGGCAGACGGACGTATTGTGGTTGTGGAAAAAACTACCGATCCGTACCGTGGTGTGAATGCTCTTAAAATCAGTGTATTTATGAATGTATTCAATGTGCATTCTAACCGCAGCCCTATTGATGGCAAAGTGGAGCGTGTAGATTATTTTAAAGGCAGCTTTCTGAACGCTGCACTGGATAAAGCCAGTGCACAAAATGAACGTAATGCAGTTCTTGCGGTAACCAAAACCGGCCGGCCGGTAACATTTGTACAGGTTGCAGGTCTGGTAGCACGGCGTATTCTGTGCTACGTAAATGCGCATGATTTATTACATCGCGGTGACCGCTATGGTTTTATCCGCTTTGGTTCGCGGGTAGATGTTTATTTGCCGGAAGATGCTACTGCGCTGGTGGCTATTGGTGATAAGGTCAGTGCCAGCAGTACAGTACTGGCAACTTTGCCATTGCAGGCTCCTGACATCAGTGCTGAACCGCAAAGTAATACTGAAGAACATGCAGATCTGGTCACAGAAGCTGCTAATCGGGCAGCAGCTGCCGCACGGCATGTACTGTCTCAGGAATAAAGGCTATTAATTGTTATACAGGCTGTTTGTCCTTTATAAGGTCAGGCAGCCTGTTGTCGTTCAAACCGGTAAATGATGAGCAGATTCGATAAGACCAATTTATCTGAGCAGCAGCCAGAGCGGGTGCTGCTGGTAGGGGTATTGCTGGATAAGGATTTTCCGGTTGCTGCCGAGCGCCGGACAGTATTGTTTGAGTCGGCACTGGCTGAAGCAGAGGAGCTGGTACGTGCTACCGGAGCAGATTTAGTGGAAGTTGTTCCGTGTAAACGTCAGCAGCCGGACAGTGCATTGTTTGTGGGTAAAGGCAAAGCAGAAGAACTGGCACAAACAGTAGCTGAAGCCGGAATTGATCTGGTAGTCTTTAACCATGCGCTGACGCCTACGCAGGAGCGTAATCTTGAAAGGCTGCTCCAGTGCCGGGTATTGGATCGGGTTGGCTTGATTCTCGCTATATTTGCCCGTCGTGCACAAAGTCAGGAGGGGCGCTTGCAGGTGGAGCTGGCTCAGCTGGTTCATTTATCCAGCCGGCTGGTGCGTGGTTATGGTCATTTGCAGAGCCAGAGAGGCGGTATTGGTTTACGCGGCCCGGGTGAGACACGTCTGGAGACTGACCGCCGTCTGATCAGGCAGAAAATTACCCGTCTGCGTCAGCAATTGCAGCAGGTGCGCCGGCAGCGGGCAACTCAGCGTAAAAGCCGGTATCAGGGTACACTGCCGGCCTTTGCGCTGGTGGGCTATACCAATGTAGGCAAATCCAGTCTGTTTAACCGTTTAACCAAAGCTCAGGTCATGGCAGAAGACCAGCTGTTTGCCACCCTGGATAATACAGTGCGCCGTTTGTATCTGAATGACCAGACCAGTGTTTTATTATCCGATACAGTGGGTTTTATTCGCGATTTACCGCACGGACTGGTAGCTGCTTTTGCGGCGACACTGGAGGAAACTGCGCTGGCTGATGTGCTGCTGCATGTGGTAGATATTACCCATCCGGAATTTGAGCGGCAAATAGATGCTGTGAATACGGTATTACAGGAAATTGATGCAGAAAACATACCGCAGCTGATTATTTATAATAAAATTGATAAATTGCCTGCTGAACAAAAAATGCAGGGGATTGTGCGTGATATACATGGTCGTCCGCAGGCTGTTTATATATCGGTACAGGATGGCAGCGGACTGGATGATTTACGTACAGCTATGATAGAAATGGCAGGTATGAAATATGCACAACATAATAAACAGGATGAGTATTAATATTGCCTGTTGAGGATTTAGCTGAATATGACTCAAGAAAAAAATGATGTAATTAAACCAAATCGCCCCCATCGTCCGAACCGGCGCCGCCGGCTGCGAGATAACAGTATTTACTTGCTGCCTAATGCATTTACGCTGGCGGCGCTGTTTGCCGCTTTTTATGCCATTACACAGTCGATGCATGGTCATTATGAAGTTGCAGCGATTGCGGTATTTATTTCTATGCTGCTGGATGGTATGGACGGACGGGTTGCCCGTCTGACTAACAGTCAGAGTGCTTTTGGTGAACAGCTCGACAGTCTGGCTGATATGGTAAGTTTCGGGGTGGCTCCTGCCTTGATTGCGTATAAATGGCAGTTATTTCATTTTGGTAAAATCGGTTACTCGGTAGCATTTATTTATTGTGCCTGTGCGGCCTTGCGGCTGGCATTGTTCAATACTCTGATTGGTAAAGTAAGTAAGAAATGGTTTATCGGAATTCCCAGCCCGACGGCAGCTGCACTGGTAATCGGCTTAATCTGGGTAAGCCATACTTTTCAGGGTTTACCTCATGTAGACTGGCTATGCCTGATTATTACTCTGTTTGGCGGTTTATCCATGGTGGTTCAGATACCGTTCTGGTCATTCAAGGAAATCAATGCTTATCGTAAAGTACCTTTTTTTGTAATGATTCTGGCTGTTATTGGCTTACTGGTAGTGACATGGGAACCATCAGTAGTACTGTTTGCCTTTTTCCTGCTCTATAGTTTGTCCGGTTATGTGATGTTTATCTGGCGCGTGCTGACTAAACGCAAATTTCAGCCAGAATAATGATGAGCATTTCTATTGCTGAAAAAATAAGCTGATATATTGATTAAAGGAGAATAGTAATGGCAGTTAATTTGTCCGTGCCTGGTGATGAGCAGATTTTAGCCATTGACGGCGTGCAGGTATTTGTCGGACAGGCCGGAATCAAAAAACCGGAACACGATGATTTAACGCTTATCGTGCTTAACGGGATAAACAGCATCGGCGCTGTATTTACCCAAAACCGTTTTTGTGCTGCACCGGTACAGATTGCTAAACAGCATCTGGCTACAGACGCCGGAGTGCGTGCACTGGTAATCAATACAGGTAATGCCAATGCCGGTACAGGCAAACAAGGGCTGGATGATGCGCAGTTGATATGTGACAAGGTAGCACAGCAGATTGGTTGCAGTGCATCAGAGGTTTTACCGTTTTCTACCGGTGTGATTCTCGAACCTTTGCCGGTAGATAAAATTGTGGCTGCTTTGCCGAAAGTGAAAGTTGTACACTGGCCGCGGGCTGCTGCTGCCATTATGACTACGGATACTGTTCCTAAAATGGCCAGTCGTACAGTTTATATTGATGGGCATAAAGTACGTTTCACCGGTATTGCCAAAGGTTCCGGCATGATTCATCCAAATATGGCTACTATGCTCGGATTTGTGTTTACTGATGCGGCTATAGCCCAGCCATTGTTGCAGCAAATGGTAGCTGAAGTGGTGGCTACATCTTTTAATGCGATTACTGTTGACGGAGATACTTCTACCAATGACAGTTTTGTGGTGGTAGCCACAGGTAAGTCTCAGCTGGGGCGGATAGAGTCAGTAGCCGGAAAGGATTACTTAGCAGTCAAAACTGTACTGGCTGACCTGGCACTGGAACTGGCACAGGCGATTGTACGTGACGGTGAAGGCGCAACCAAGTTTATTACTATTGATGTACGCAATGCTCTGACTGAAGCAGAGGCCAGACAGGTAGGTTATGCTGTTGCCCGTTCACCATTGGTAAAAACAGCTTTTTATGCCAGTGACCCGAATCTGGGGCGTATTTTGTGCGCAATCGGTTATGCAGGTATTGCTGATTTGGATGTGGCAGCAATTAAGGTATATCTGGGTGAAGTGCTGGTGGCAGAAAATGGAGGCCGGGCTGCCAGCTATACAGAAGAGGCTGGTCAGCAGGTAATGGCACAGAATGAAATTACAGTAACCATTGATTTAGCACGTGCGGAAGCACGGGCAAAGATTTACACCTGTGATTTATCCAGAGAGTATGTGACGATTAATGCCGATTATCGCAGCTAATCTGTACTGAATCAGCAATTACTGAACCCGCGTTTAACGCGGGTTTAGTGCTTTAAAGGATTTCTTTTTGTACAGCTGTTAGTTTGATTTCTACTTTCCAGTCAGGGTTAGCAAGCGCAGCTTGTATACAGGCTCGTGCCGGCGCTCTTCCCGGTGTAACCCAGTTATCCCATGCCTGATTCATGCCTTCATATTCCTGCATATTGCTCAGGTAAATTACAGCTTCACAAATATGTTGCTTGTCACTGCCACATGCTTCCAGAATAGTATCTATCTGTGCCAGAACATTGGCAGTTTGCGCAGTGATGTCGGCATCTTCATTAGTTGGAACTTGTCCTGCAAGAAATATCAGGCCGTTAACAATGGTGGCTTCTGCCAGGCGGTTACCGCTCTCGTAAAATTTAATACTCATAAAATTCTATACCCATATACTGGTTCTTGTGAAAATAGCCTGAGCTACAATGTTATCTGTTAATGCAAGAATTTATTTTGTGGCCGGGCAATGCTGGACTGAAAAGAAAAAACAGACAGCAAAAGAATATAAGCAATGCCTTTTCATATCAATACTATCTTCTGAATCTATCGAGATATTGCTATATGATAACCATCATTTTTCACTAAGTAGTAAAATAATAATCCGTTATCTTTGCCTGAGTTGATGAGAATAATTGATGAGTAAAAGTAAATTTCCGGTTACTCCTGCTATCCGTTTTTTGCGTGCTCACCAGATACCGTTTGAACCGCATGAGTATGCTTATGTTGAGCATGGCGGAACAGCACAATCAGCATTAGCGCTGGGCGTAGACGAGCATGCAGTGATTAAAACCATTGTGCTGCAAAATGAGCATAAGCAAGGTCTGATTGTGCTGATGCATGGCGACCGGCATATATCTACCCGCCAGCTGGCACGTGAACTGGGTATGAAGCATATAGAACCAGCCAGCCCGCAGCAGGCTAATAAATGGACTGGTTATCTGGTTGGTGGAACCAGTCCTTTTGGCAACAAGGCCGGATTACCGGTGTATGTTGAAAAAAGTATTTATTCTTTACCACTGATTTATATTAATGGAGGTAAGCGTGGATTTTTGGTACAGATGCAGCCAGAATATCTGGCCTGCCTGCAGCCGCAATCAGTGCAGGTGGCAACAGAGACGGAATAATATTAGCTAATAAACACAGGCCGGACGTGAAAGTCTGGCCTGTTTGTTTGCCGGTTAATAAAAATTTTTATTTAATTAATCCGCGCTGATAAGAGTTATTAAAAGGCTGATAATTATGATCATGCAGCTGCTGGGCTGCTTCGGTTAACCAGTTGGTATTACGTAATAACACCCTTCCTTCCATAATCAAATCTGCCTGACCCGTTTGTAGAATATATTCAGCCAGATCAGGGCTGTCCAGCAGGCCAACGGTTGCTACCGGAATATTGACTACTTGCTTCATGGCAGTCGCAAAAGGTGTCTGATAACCGCCATGCACCGGGATATCCGGAGCGTAATCCATAACACCGCCAGTGGAAACATCGATAACATCTATGCCGTCACGTTCTAGCCACTGACATATTTCCTGCCAGTCGGCAATACTGTTTTGCTGACCGGTTTTATCATAGTCGGATAAAGACATGCGTACCCATAATGAACCGGAAAATACTGCACGCATTTCGAGAGTAATTTCGTGCAGCAAACGATAACGATTCACTAAAGAACCGCCATATTCATCGGTACGCTGATTGCTCAGCGGTGAAAGAAATTCACTGATTAGATAACCATGTGCAGCATGGATTTCAATTACATCCACACCGGCTTGCCGGGCTCGTCTGGCTGCAGCAATAAAATCTTCTTTGATTTGTGTGATTTCCGGTTTACTCAATGCTTTTGGCGTTTTCGAGCTGCTATTAAAAGGAATAGCACTGGGTGCAACTGGCTGTAATGCATCTGAAGCTTTGCGTCCGGCATGTGCCAGTTGCACACCTACTTTGCTGTTCAGATAATGTAGTGAATCAACCAGCTGAGCGAATTTTTCTGTCTGACTATCATCCCATAAACCTAAATCGTGTTTGGTAATTCGTCCGTCCGGCTGTACGGCAGTGGCTTCTATAATAATCAGACCGACATTGGCAATGGCACGTGCGCCATAATGTGCAAAATGAAAAGGTGTAACGATGCCGTTTTCCTTTTTTACTTCATACATGCACATTGGTGCCATAACTACCCGGTTTTTCAGATTTAAATTACCAATGGTTATAGGAGATAATAATAATGACATTGATTGTTCCTTTTGATTATCTGATTCCTGATTGGGTGCAGTAAGTAATGTATAAAAACAATATTCAGATTATTTTTATTGATTTATTACTTCTTATCCAGTTCTCTGAATGATATCTGACAGGCAGATACAGCCTGCTATCAGCAGATATTTCATTAAGTTCATCATATAATAATATCTTGTTTGATAAACATAATTAATTATTATTTACTTACAAATAAAACTTATTTGTAATTTAAATTATCTATAATTTGTGACACAAATCCCCACACATGAATGCCTGCCAGTCTACGTCAATATTTTTTCCAAATGCGATGACTTTAAATAACTCGCCCATTTCATGTGCATCCAGCAGAGTATGACAGGACGAAGCAGTCTGAATGTATGCATTTTCTTCCGGTTTGCCGGTTTTTGCGAGTAATTCGGTTATACCCAGATTAAGCAGAAAGGTTGCCTGATTGGTATAACCAATTAAGTCCAGATGATTATCAATGCCGGCATCAGCAATACGGGTGAAATTAATATGAGCGGTTAAGTCAGTGAGTCCGGGATAAAAGAACGGATCATGGACGGTATGATGCCGGTAGTGGCCGATTAACGTACCCTGACGGCGCTGAACATGATAATACTGTGCTGCGTCAAAACCATAATCAATCCATATCATTGCTCCGCGTTTCAGCTTTTGTGCCAGTGTTGCTACAAAGGCATATTGTTGCGGATGCAGCTCAGACTGATAAGATTCTGCTGTATCAGGGAAAGTTTCCATGACCTGTTGTATTGCTGCGCTGGTAGCAGGTTTATCCTGCCAGACAAACTGGTTATTCAGCCAGCTAACGCCCATTTCTGTTATCTGATTTGCCTGACGGCGATAGACCGGAACAGGCATGGCATCCAGAACTTCGTTGCCTATCAGGATACCGTCAAACTGTTCAGGCAACTGAGTCAGGTGTGTAACTTTATGTATCTGATCAGGTGCATGAGTCTGAATATATTCTCTCTGACGCTGCGCCAGTTCTGCAGAAAGTTCAATAATGTAATAGTGCTGAAAGTGTTGGCTGTGCAGAGCTGGTAATACAGATGCTGCCAGATGACCGGTTCCGGCACCGAATTCATAAATATTGCCTGCTGTTTGTGGCAATAGTGCATCTAATTGATGTGCCAGCGTCTGCCCGAACAAAGGAGTCAGAACAGGTGCAGTAATAAAGTCGCCATCACGACCGAATTTTTGTGCTCCGCCGGTGTAATAACCATACTCAGGCGTATACAGTGCCATTTGCATGTAGTCGGCAAAAGAAAGCCAGTTATTTTGCTGCCGGATTTTCTGCTGAATAAGTTCAGATAATTTCTGCGAACTGATTAATGCGGCTTTTTCAGGAGTGGGTAAATTATCCATAGGATAGATGATGGAAATTGTAAAGAAGATGGTCATTATAAACGCTGATTTTGGCTTATGTTGACCCTGGTCAAGTATCTGAAAAGGCACATAGGGACTGGATTGGATGATTAGTAAAATAATGATTTGATTTAAATATATTTTTGTATTTTAGATTGCTTTTATTCGGCTTCGGAATTTGACTGGATTACATTGACCCTGTATGCAAAATTGCCTTATAGTGTGAATAAGTGTGTAAAGGTGTGGCGAAGTGGGGGATAATCCCGTTATATTGAATAGGAGCTGAACAGTGTTTGGCGGCGCGTATGAATTAAGTATAGACAGTAAAGGACGACTGGCGATTCCGGCCAAGTTTCGTGATTTGCTGGCGCGTCATTTCACTCCGGTACTGGTTGCTACACTGGAAAAGCGCACACATTTGTTACTGTATCCCGAGTCATCATGGCGCAGTGTGGAAGCTCAGCTGTTACAGCTTCCTGTGGCAGGCAACAGAGTATTGCAGGCCTATCAGAATTTACTGTTGCATAATGCGGATACTTTGGATTTAGACAGTGCCGGCAGAGTATTGCTACCGGCACATTTGCGCCGTCTGGTGAATTTTGAGCGTGAAGTTTATGTTGTGGGTCGTGCCAACCGCATTGAAGTGTGGGGCAGGGCGCTATGGGAAGAACAGAATAATGCTGCACTGGATATGGATGAAGATATGCTGGCGGCAGAGTTGGGTAAGACTCAACTGCAATTATGAGTGAACAGATAAATAATGGCGGTCATGTTACCGTTTTACTGAATGAAGCAGTTGCCGGTTTACAGGTACAGCCGGCTGGCGTGTATGTTGACGGAACTTTTGGCCGTGGCGGCCATTCGCGTTTGATTCTGTCTCAGCTCGGGAAAGACGGGCGGCTGGTTGTTTTTGATAAGGATCCGCAGGCGATTGCTGTAGCACAGGAACTGGCAAGGCAGGATGCACGGGTACAGGTTGTACATGAAGGTTTTTCTGCATTAAAGCGGTCGTTACAACAGCTGGGTATCAGCCGGATAAATGGCGCCTTATTTGATCTGGGTATTTCCTCTCCTCAGATTGATGATGCAGGTCGCGGTTTCAGCTTCCGCTTTGATGCACCGCTGGATATGCGTATGGATACTACGCGCGGACAGTCAGCAGCCCAATGGCTGGCTGTGGCAGAAGAGCAGGATATACACGAGGTAATTAAAAATTATGGTGAAGAGCGGTTTAGTCGCCAGATTGCACGGACAATTGTGGCGCAGCGGGAACAAAGCCCGATTACCACAACCGGCCAGCTGGCGTGCCTCGTCGCACAGGTCGTCCGTACTCGTGAACGCGGACAGGATCCGGCCACACGTACCTTCCAGGCCATTCGCATCTTTATTAACCGTGAACTGGAAGAAATAACTGTAGTACTGCCGCAAGTGATGGAATGTCTGGTTGCCGGCGGACGGATGGCGGTGATTTCATTTCATTCACTGGAAGACCGGATTGTAAAAAGATTTATGCAGCAGCACAGCAAGCCGGCTCCTTTACCACGCTGGGCAGTAGTTAAAGAAGCAGAACGTGAGCAGCCGCCGTTGCGCCTGATAGGCAAGGCGCAAAAACCTGCTCCGGCAGAAATTGAAGTTAATCCGCGAGCCCGTTCAGCGGTATTACGGGTAGCAGAACGCAGTTATTAAATAAAGACTAATAGTTGATTAATTATGAATAAAATCAACATTATTTTGCTTATATTGGTACTGGCTTCAGCTTTTGCTGTTGTAACAGTACAGGATCGTTCGCGTCAGTTTTTTATTGCGCTGGATAAAGCGCAAAAAGGGGAAAGTCTTTTGAACGAAGACTTTAGTCGCTTAAAGTTAGCGCAGGCAAAGCTATCTAATCATCAGTTGATTCAGGATGCTTCAGCCCGGCAGAATCTGCATTCGCCGTCATTGGCTGAAACGCAGATGCTGGCTGCGCCGCGCCCGGTTAAGTAATGAAGTGAAGGGTCAGGGATTAATGGAGTACTGCTTCAGGCAGTATTTCCGGCAGTGGAACAAACTACTATGTTAATTAAAAACGATTATAAGCCACGCATGCTGCCCCGTGAGGTAAAACAGGCTAAGCCTGTAACCACTAACGGGCGGATTGTATTGGTATTAGGTGCTCTGGCTATAGCTTTTGCTATGCTAATCGGACGTGGTATCTACTTGCAGACTGAGAAACATGAATTTCTGAAAGAGCAGGGTGATCAGCGTTTTGTCCGTACTCTTCCGCTTACTGCTACCCGTGGCACAATTACTGACCGCAACGGAGCCGCACTGGCCATCAGTGCACCCGCAGATTCTTTATATGCTGTGCCCTCTGCCATGGAGCAGATGCCGACAGATACTCAGATTCAACAGTTATCTGCATTAATTGATGTACCGGCGGCAACCATTAAAAGCCGCCTTAGCCGTAATAAAGACTTCATTTATCTGAAAAGGCAATTATCGCCGGAGGTTGCTGAAAAGGTTGCTGCACTGAATATTAAAGGTCTTGCCTTTCAGCATGAAAGTAAACGCCATTATCCGATGGGACCGATTTTTTCCCATATTATCGGTTTTACTAATATTGACGGTAAGGGGCAGGAAGGACTGGAATTATCGCGTGAAGACAGTCTGCATGGTATTGATGGTGCTAAAGTTGTTTTGCGCGACAATAAAGGTAATATTGTTGATAGTCTGGATTCTCCGCGTAACCGTCTTCCTCAGAATGGTACGGATATGGTGCTGTCTCTGGATCAGCGGATTCAGTCAATTGCATATGAATCGTTAAATAAAGCAATGCAGTATCACACTGCATCAGCCGGTTCAGTTGTGGTTCTGGATGGTAAAACCGGTGAAATTCTTGCTCTGGTAAATTCACCGGGATATGACCCTAATAATCCGGGTGCCACCGATAGTGATGCACGCCGTAACCGTGCGGTAACTGATATGATTGAACCGGGTAGTGCGATGAAACCGTTTACCATTGCAAAAGGACTGGATAGCGGAAAAATCAAACCAGGCAGCGGTTTTAATACTTTACCGTATAAAATCGGACCGGCAACAGTACGGGACACGCATAATTATCCTTATCTGGATGTGGGCGGCATTATTCAGAAATCATCTAATGTCGGTACAAGTAAAATTTCTGCAATGTTTACGCCCGAAGAAATGTACAACATGTATACTTCTGTCGGTTTCGGACACCGGATGCATTCCGGTTTTCCGGGTGAAACACCGGGAGTAGTACGTGACTGGCATAACTGGCGACCGATTGAGCAGGCTACTATGTCTTTTGGTTATGGTATACAGATGAGTCTGCTCCAGCTGGCACGGGCATATACTATCTTTACCAATGACGGTGCGTTACTGCCAGTGAGTTTTCTTAAGCTGAACAGTGCCCCGCAGGGTGAGCAGATTATCCAGCCAAAGACTGCAAAGGCAGTACGCCATATGATGATTGCTGTAACTCAGCCCGGTGGTACCGGTTTGCAGGGGGCAATTGACGGGTATGATGTAGCCGCTAAAACAGGTACTGCGCGAATGCTGGTAGACGGACACTATTCTGATTCCAAGCATATGGCTACATTTATCGGCTTTGCACCGGCAGACAATCCGCGAGTTATTGTAGCAGTCAATATTCAGAATCCTACTACTAATGGTTATTACGGGGGGCCGGTTGCCGGTCCGGTATTCCATGATGTAATGGTAGGTACTCTGAATGTACTTGGTGTTTCTCCGAGCAGACCGGTAAAATCCGGGTCACATTCTGAAACGCATTAATCTGAGGACAATCTGTGTGTTTGCACAGATTGTCTGTCTGTTTGTACCCGATAAAAATGTTTGAATCGACAGTATTATGTTTTCCCTGAAAAAAATTTTGCCTGAATATCATTTAAGTGCTGAAACAAGCCGGCTGATTGCCGGCCGTACATTGCGGGTGGATAGCAGAAAGGTACAGCCCGGAGATGTATTTGTAGCCTGTCAGGGTGAGTATAGTGATGGCCGTGATTTTATACAGGCTGCTATTGATAATGGTGCAGAATTTATTTTCTGGGATGATGATGGTCAGTTTGTATGGCAGACCGGCTGGAAAGTAGCGAATGAGGCTGTAAAAGATTTACGTCAGCGTGCCGGACTGGTGGCTGCTGCCTGTTATGACTATCCGGGCAGAAAGCTGAGTGTCTGGGGAGTGACCGGAACTAATGGTAAAACGTCAGTGTCACAATGGCTGGCGCAGGCTTCAGATATTCTTGGCAAAAAATGTGCCATTATGGGTACGGTAGGGAATGGATACTGGCAACAGCTGCATGATACTGCCAATACTACTATGGATGCGGTATCCAATCAGACATGGTTACGTGATTTTGCTGAAAATAATGCTGCAGCCGTTGCCATGGAAGTGTCCAGCCATGGTCTGGATCAGAGCCGTGTCGTTGGTGTCCCTTTTACCAGTGCTGTTTTTACCAATCTGACCCGGGATCATCTGGATTATCATCATAGCATGCAAAGTTACGGTGATTGCAAGGCTTCATTGTTTTACTGGCAGGGGCTGAAACACGCCATTATTAATATTGATGATGAGTTCGGCTATCGGTTATGGCAGGATTTATGCCGTGATTGTCCGCAGTTAACTGTACTGGCTTATGGTTTTCATGCTGATGCAGATATTCATATTAGTCAATTTCACGCTTCAGCAAGTGGTATGCAGGTGCATTTGCGTACGCCGTGGGGAAACGAAGTAGTACATACACGTTTACTGGGTCGGTTTAATGCTCAGAATCTGGCAGCCTGTATAGGTGTATTGTGTGCTAATGGTTTTACTTTTAATGAGGTAATTGCTGTCTGGCCGCAGATTAATCCTGCTACCGGACGTATGGATTGTCTGATGGGAAGTAATCAGCCGCTAGTGGTGGTTGATTATGCTCATACACCGGATGCACTGGAAAAAGCATTATCGACTTTGCAGGAAATTAAACCTGACGGAGCGCATTTGTGGTGTGTTTTTGGCTGTGGCGGAGACCGTGATGCAGGTAAAAGACCATTAATGGGAGCCGCAGCCGCTGCAGGAGCGGATTATGTTGTCGTAACCAGCGATAATCCGCGTACAGAAAATCCGCAGGCAATTATTAACGATATTTTGCCCGCTGTTGCTGAACCGGTGCTGGTAGAAGCAGACCGCAAATCTGCGATTAATTATGCTGTAAATCATGCAGCAGTTGACGATATTGTTCTTATTGCAGGAAAAGGTCATGAAACCTATCAGGATATCGGTGGTCAGAAGCAGCATTTTTCAGACTTTGAAATAGCACGGTCAGCTTTGCAACAGCGAGTCTAAAGTTTTGTAATTGCTTAATAATATGTCAAATTTAGATCTTAATTTTATTTATCAGACTTTTGGACAAGTGTTACCTGATAATAATCAGCCGGTCACACGGGTAGTTATTGATAGTCGTCAGATTCAGCCGGGTGATGTATTTGTAGCCATTAAGGGTGAACGCTTTGATGGTCATGATTTTGTTGATGAAGTGCTCGCTCAGGGAGCTCAGTTGTGTATTGTCAGTCGCTCAGACTGGCAAAATAAGGCGAAATGTCTGGTAGTTGCAGACACAGAAAAAGCGTTGGGAGAGCTGGCACAGGCATGGCGAATGCAGGTTAATCCGGCATTGCAAGTGTTTGGTATTACCGGTTCAGCAGGTAAAACCACGGTAAAAGAAATGCTGGCTACAATTTTGCGGCATCATGCAGGTACTAGTGCGGTTCTGGCTACTGCCGGTAACTTTAATAATCATATTGGTTTACCGCTGACATTATTACAGTTAAAGCCGCAGCATCGCTATGCTGTGATTGAAATGGGTATGAATCATACCGGAGAACTGAGTTATTTAACTGGTCTGACCAAACCGGACTATGCTCTGGTTAACAACGCACTGCGTGCTCATATCGGCTGCGGTTTCTCAAATGTTGCTGATATTGCCCGTGCTAAAAGTGAAATTTATCAGGGGCTGAATGCGAATGGAACCGGTTTTGTTCCTACTGATGATGGTCAGTCAGATATTTATATTTCAGCTTTGCAAGGTAAGCAATGTGTCCGCTTTGGTACAGAACAGGGTGATGTATATGCCGGCAATATTGTACTGCAGCCATTAAGTGTCTGTTTTGATTTGTGCAGTCCGCAAGGGGTGGTTAATTTACAAATACCGGTTCCGGGATTGCATATGGTACATAATGCTGTGGCCGCCTGTGCACTTGCTCTGGGTGCCGGTTTGCCCTTAGCGGCATTACAGGGACTGAAATCATTTGAAAATGCTAAAGGCAGATTGCAACAAAAGCACAGTGTGCATGGCGCTCTGGTAATTGATGACACTTATAATGCTAACCCGGATGCATTTAAGGCAGCTGTCGATGTTTTGGCGGCTTTTCCTGCGCCACGAATTATTGTGATGGGTGCTATTGGTGAGCTAGGCAATAATGCTTCTGCTCTGCATGCAGAGGTAGGTGCTTATATACGGGCACGCGGTATTGATGCGGCATTTTTTATTGGTGACGAAGCGCGGTTTGCAGCAGAAGCTTATGGTGTACCGGATGCATTTTATACGAATCGAAACAAACTAATTGATGATTTACGTGCATGGGATCAGCAGACAGCTACCATTCTGGTAAAAGGTTCAAGGTTTATGCATATGGAAGATGTAGTACAAGCAATAACACAGAAATAAATTATTGCTAACTCTCGTCAAGTAGTGCTGAACGACTTAAAATAGCCGTTTTTATCCGGCTCAGGCTATCTGGATGATTATGCATCATTCATATAGCAATAAATTATTTAATAACGGTTATGGCTTTGGCTGTGACAAGGGAAAACAACCATGCTGTTGTGGTTAGCAGAAATTTTTCACTATTGGATAAATGGTTTCCATTTATTTCAATATACTACCTTTCGTGCCGTAATGGCGGCACTGACTTCCATGGGGCTGAGTCTGGCATTCGGTCCGTGGATGATTCGCAAATTAACTCAGCTCAAAGTAGGGCAGGCTGTTCGCGATGACGGTCCCAAAACCCATCTGGTGAAAACCGGTACACCAACTATGGGCGGTACACTTATTTTACTGGCTATCACTGTTACCACATTATTATGGGCTAATCTGGCCAACATTTATATCTGGATACTTTTGCTGGTTATGCTGAGTACCGGTGCTCTGGGTTTTTATGATGACTGGAAAAAGGTAGTTTACAAAGATCCGCACGGGGTTTCAGCCAGATTTAAAATGATCTGGCAGTCTGTAGTGGCTCTGGTAGCCGGTCTGGTGCTGTTTTATGTGGCACACTTAAGCTCTACAAATACTTTTATTGTTCCTTTTTTCAAGGAAATTACTTACCCGCTGGGTGGCATTGGTTTTGTTATTCTGACTTATTTTGTCATTGTCGGTACTTCTAATGCAGTAAATCTGACTGACGGACTGGACGGGCTGGCTGCTTTTCCTATTGTGCTGGTTGCTGCCGGTCTGTCAATTTTTGCTTATGTCAGCGGTCATGCTGAATTTGCTCATTATCTGCAGCTGCCGCATGTCCCCGGTGCGAATGAAGTTATGATTTTCTGCGCTGCTATTTGTGGTTCTTGTCTAGGATTCCTGTGGTTTAATGCTTATCCGGCACAGGTATTTATGGGAGATGTCGGTGCACTGGCTTTAGGTGCAGCTTTGGGTACGATAGCTGTGATTGTGCGTCAGGAAATTGTGCTGGTAATTATGGGCGGCTTATTTGTTGTTGAGGCAATGTCTGTCATGCTGCAGGTAGGTTCATATAAATTACGGCGTAAACGTATTTTTTTGATGGCACCGATTCATCATCATTTTGAACAAAAAGGCTGGAAAGAAACTCAGGTTGTAGTACGTTTCTGGATTATTACCATGATTCTGGTACTGGTTGGTTTAGCTTCCCTGAAAATCCGTTAGTAGTCAGATAAGCAGGATCAGACGATATACATTTGGGTTAAATTTAGTGTAGGACTTAACCATGATTGACTGGCGTAATCAAAAGGTTTTAGTTGCAGGGCTGGGGCGTACCGGAATTTCAATGCTGGAGTTTTTAACTCAGGCAGGTGCTGATGTAGCTATTTATGATGCCCGGCCTGATGCAGAACAATTGCAGTCTTTAACTGAGCGTCATCTGGTTGCCGTATATACCGGAGAGCTGGCAACAGTGTTTGAACAGCACCAGTTTGATATTCTGGCTTTAAGCCCGGGAATCAGTCAGCGTCAGCCTGCTATTGTTGATTTTAAACGTGCCGGCGGTGTCGTACTGGGTGATGTGGCTATTCTGGCTGATTTACTTGAAAGCAGTAACAGTAAAATTATTGCAATTACCGGTTCAAACGGTAAAACCACTACTACCAGTCTGGTGGGTTTTTTATGTGCGCGATGCGGACTTGATACAGTGGTGGCAGGTAATATTGGTACCCCAGTACTGGAAGCCTATCTGGAGCGCGCAGGTAAAGCAGCAGATGTCTGGGTTCTGGAATTATCGAGTTTTCAGCTGGAGACTACCCCCTGCCTGAATGCGACTGCTGCCACAGTGCTGAATCTATCAGAAGACCACCTGGATCGCTATGATGATTTTCTGGATTATGCGCATAGCAAAGACCGGATTTTTCGTGGCCAGGCCATACAAGTGTTAAATGCCGATGATGTTTTTTGTCGTGCTATGGTACGGAATAACCGGCCGGTGAAATGGTTTTCTTTACAGCATAATACTGATTTCTGGTTGAATAAAGATATGCTGTGTGCCGGTAATGAACCATTGCTGGCTTGTGATGCTCTGTCTTTACAGGGTACACATAATGCGGCCAATGTTTTGGCTGCATTTGCTTTATGTGAAGCCATTGGCTTGCCGCGTGCACAATTGCTTCAATATGTGCCCACTTTCAAAGGTTTACCGCATCGTGTGGAAAAAGTAGCCGAAGTGAAAGGTGTGACATTTATTGATGATTCCAAAGGTACTAATGTTGGTGCTACCTGTGCTGCATTGCTCGGGTTGGATAAACCTATTGTGCTGATTGCGGGCGGACAGGGTAAAGGTCAGGATTTTACTCCGTTGCAGGCTGCATTACAGGATAAGGCACGTGCAGTTTTACTGATTGGTGTGGATGGTCATCAGCTTGGTGCAGTTCTCGGACAAGCCTCCTATCCGATAGAGTACTATGACGATTTGCCGCACGCTACTGAACGTGCTTTTGAACTGGCTCATCCGGGAGATATTGTGCTGCTTAGTCCGGCTTGTGCCAGCTATGATATGTTTAAGGGTTATGCACATCGCAGTGAGGTATTTATTGCCAGCGTCCGTCAATTGCAGGGTAGCGCAGCATGATTACTGAATCACGTCTGCTGGATCGCAAGCTATTGCGACGCGGATATACTTTTGATCAGTCACTGTTATGGATGGTGGTATTGATGGCCAGCTTCAGTCTGATCATGGTTTACTCGGCCTCAGTTGCGTATGCAAAGCATGATGGCGGCAGTACTTATTTTTATCTGATTCGTCAGGCTATTTTTCTATTGTGCGGCGGCGTACTTGGTTGTGTGGCTGCACGTATTCCTTTGCGAACATGGAAAAAGCTGACACCACTGGTGTTGCTGCTCAGTATCGTGCTGCTGATTCTGGTGCTGGTAATGGGTAGAGAAATTAACGGTGCCAAACGTTGGATTAATGTAGGAATGGTTAATATCCAGCCTACCGAAGTTTTTAAACTGGCGATAATTTTGTATTTATCCAGTTTTTTTACCAGACGTGCTGAAATCTTGAAAGAATTCAAAAAAGTCTGGTTTGCAGGTATTCCGGTAGGACTTGGTCTCGGGCTGATTATGCTGGAACCGGATTTTGGTTCATTTGTAGTGGTTTCTGTTATTGCGGTAGGCTTGCTTTTTCTGGCTGGTTTACCGTTTCGCTGGTTTATGGCTGTAGTAGGTTTTGGTTTGCTGGCCATGGTTATGCTGGTGCTGTTTGAGCCTTACCGTATGGCACGTGTAGCCGGTTTTCTTGATCCGTGGGCAGATCCCCTGGGTAAAGGTTATCAGCTTACGCATTCATTAATGGCAATCGGGCGCGGCGGCTGGTTTGGTGTCGGACTGGGAGCCAGTCTGGAAAAACGTTTTTATTTACCTGAGGCTCATACGGATTTCATTCTTGCGGTCATTGGAGAAGAATTCGGTTTTGTCGGTATTCTGGTATTAATGTTTTGTTATATCTGGCTGGTAGTCCGTGCTTTTTCCATTGGTAAACAGGCTCGAGATTTAGAGTTGTTTTATGGATCTTTCGTCGCCAAGGGTATTGGTATCTGGCTGGGTATTCAAAGCTTTTTTAATATTGGTGTGAATATTGGCCTGTTACCGACTAAAGGGCTGACTCTGCCTTTACTGTCATATGGTGGTTCAGCTGTTATGATTATTTTAATCAGTGTGGGTTTGCTGTTGCGAGTGGATTATGAGAACCGGCGTGTGATGCGTGGATTCAAAGTATAAATAATCACAGAACTCTGATAGTTTTGACGGGAAAATAATGAGTGTAAAAACTTTCATGGTCATGGCCGGCGGAACGGGCGGACATATTTTTCCTGCGCTTGCAGTTGCTCAGGCATTACAGGCACAGGGTCATCGTATTATCTGGCTGGGTAGTGACGGGGCAATGGAAACCCGTCTGGTTCCGCAGTACGACATACCACTGGAAACCCTGGCAATCAAAGGAATACGCGGTAACGGGCTAAAGCGTAAGCTAATGCTACCTTTTACCTTATTAAATACCATTGCGGCAGCACGTCAAATTATTCGCAGGCATCAAGTAGATGCAGTCATCGGTTTTGGTGGTTTTGTTACTTTTCCGGGCGGTATAGCCGCAAAGCTATGCGGTTTACCCTTGATTGTCCATGAACAGAATGCGATTGCTGGTTTATCTAATAAAGTGCTGGCTCATTTTGCCAATCAGGTAATGTATGCATTTCCACAAGTATTCGCAAATGAAAACGGACTGGTAGGTAATCCGGTACGTGCTGATATTGCTGCATTACCACTACCGCAACAGCGCTTTAACGGTAGAAATGGTGAGCTGAATATTCTGGTAGTTGGTGGAAGTCTGGGTGCTGATGTATTGAATCAGATTGTGCCGCAGGCTGTGGCTTTGTTACCGGCTGAACAGCGTCCGCGACTGCTGCATCAGTCCGGACGAAATAAACTGGCACAGTTACAGCAGAATTATGCTCAGTGTGCAGTAAAGGCACAATGTGTTGAATTTATCACAGATATGGTATCAGCCTATCGTGATGCCGATTTGGTGATTTGCCGGGCAGGTGCACTGACAATTGCTGAATTAACCGCCGCCGGAGTAGGGGCAATTCTGGTGCCTTATCCGCATGCGGTAGATGACCATCAGACAGCTAATGCACAGTTTATGGTTAAAGATGGTGCGGCAATATTATTACCGCAGACGAATCTGAATGCAGAGACATTAATGGCTACGCTGGCCGATTTATCGCGCGAACGCTGTTTAGACATGGCGATTAAAGCACGTGCGCTGGCTCAGCCTGACAGTGCGGCTAAGGTTGCGGCAGCAGCCCTGGCGAGTATCCGTTAAATTTTGATTGAGCCGGATGAATTGTTGCAGACTCGAGCTGTCAATCGCAATTCAGACTGGCCGGAAAAGTTATAAAGTATGAAAGAAAACATGAAAGACCGTATCCGCCATATTCATTTTGTAGGGATTGGCGGAACCGGTATGTGCGGTATTGCAGAAGTTTTACATAATGAAGGTTATCAGATAAGTGGTTCTGATTTGGCTGATAATGCCGCCACCCGGCATTTACGGACAATCGGGGTGCGTATCTGTTCTGGACACAATGCTGAAAATATTACTGGTGCAGATGTAGTAGTGACATCAACAGCCGTTAAAAAAGATAATCCGGAAGTGGTAGCGGCGCAAGAACAAAAAATTCCGGTAATTCCGCGAGCCATGATGCTGGCTGAAATCATGCGTTTTGGTCGCGGTATTGCCATTGCCGGTACACATGGTAAAACCACAACTACCAGTTTAGCTGCTTCAGTACTGGCAGCAGCAGAGTTAGATCCGACTTTTGTTATTGGTGGTCGGTTAACTGCGGCCGGAACCAATGCCAAGCTGGGTAAAGGTGAATATATTGTTGCTGAAGCAGATGAATCAGATGCTTCGTTTCTGTATCTAACACCATTATTTACGGTCGTTACCAATATTGATACCGATCATATGGATACATATGATCATGATGTAGAAAAACTACATCAGGCGTTTGTGGATTTTGTGCATCGCATGCCGTTTTACGGCAAAGCCTTTCTATGTATTGACAGTGAGCATGTGCGCCAGATTTTACCGTTGATTCAGAAACCTTTTGTTACCTATGGTTTGGATGAAAGTGCTGATTTATATGCAACTAATATTGTTGCCGATGGTGCACAAATGCATTTTGATGTTCATACGCGTAAAAAAGGCATAAAACCTTTTAGTGTGACGGTCAATATGCCGGGGCGACATAATGTTCTGAATGCACTGGCTGTCATCGGGATTGCACTGGAGATTGGTGTCTCAGTATCGGCAATTCAGCTTGGGCTGGAAAGTTTTGCAGGTGTGGGTCGCCGTTTTCAGCAGTACGGTGAGATTGCATTACCGAATGGTGGCGAAGCGTTACTGATTGATGACTATGGTCATCATCCTGTTGAAATGTCTGCAACCATAGCTGCTGCACGAGGTGCATATCCTCAGCATCGTCTGGTCGTAGCATTCCAGCCACATCGCTATACACGGACACGGGACTTATTTGAAGATTTTGTTCAGGTTTTGAGTAAAGCTGATGGCGTGGTTTTAACAGAAGTGTATTCAGCAGGTGAAGACCCGATTGTGGCGGCTGACAGTAAGGCATTAATGCGTGCGATCAGGGTGCTAGGCAAAGTTGAGCCGATTTATGTGGCAAACGTAGACGAAATGGCGCCCACGTTATTAAATGTCTTGCAAGATGGTGATGTTTTGCTCAATATGGGTGCCGGCAGTATTAACAAAGTACCTGCTATGCTTACCGGAATGTCTGCTGCAGTATAATGACTACAGTTTAATTATTTCACATACTGTTCTTATTAAAAGAAAAACAGGATTAATGACAAACAATGAGTGATTTTGGTAAAGTTGCCGTACTGATGGGCGGTTTCTCCAGTGAGCGTAAAGTCTCACTGGCTAGTGGTGCATCAATTCTTACTGCATTGAAAAGCCGAGGTATAGATGCACATGCATTTGATCCGTCTGAGCGGCCATTGTCTGAACTGGTCAGTGCCGGCTTTGACCGGGCTTTTAATATTCTGCATGGCTCTTATGGAGAAGACGGAGTTGTACAGGGGGCATTGGAAGCATTTGGTATTCCTTACACCGGTTGCGGAGTTGCAGCCAGTGCGCTGGGTATGGATAAATTCCGTAGTCGTCTGGTCTGGCAGGGAGTTGGTTTGCCTTGCGTACCATTTATTGTGTTGCATGACGATAGTGATTTTGCTGCGGTAGAAGAAGAACTGGGTTTACCTTTATTTGTTAAGCCGGCAGCAGAAGGCAGTAGTGTGGGTGTGGTGAAAATCAGGCAGATTGGTGAGCTGGCACGAGTTTATCAGCAACTGAAACAGTACCATGGTGAAATTCTGGCTGAACGTGCAATCGAAGGTGGTGAGTATACGTGTGGTATTCTTGGTGAACAGGTATTGCCCAGTATTCGCATCGTACCGGCAACGGAGTTTTATGATTATGAAGCTAAATACCATCGCGATGATACCGAGTATCTGTGTCCGGCTGATCTGACACCGGCGGATGAGCAGTATATGCGTGATTTGACAGCCCGTGCTTTTAAAGCATTGGGTGGTCGGGGCTGGGGGCGAGTAGATTTTCTGCGTGATGCGGACGGTACAATCTATATTCTGGAAGTTAATACTGTACCCGGTATGACCGGACACAGTCTGGTGCCTAAAGCTGCACGTGAAATTGGCTTGAGTTTTGAAGATTTGTGTGTTGAAATTTTAAGTCATGCGACTTTGGGATAATGCACAGGCCTTAAAACGGCTTTACCGGTGGTTATATGTATGTGTATTGTTCTGCCTGCTGGCAGCAGGCGGATCCTGGCTGGTGCATTCACCATATTTTCCGGTCCGGCAAATTCAGGTAATACATCCGTTGAAGCATTTGCAGTCGGCCGAAATTGAACAAATCAGCAGACAGTATTTGCAGGGTAATATTTTTACTGTGGATGTAAGTGCAGCACAATCTGCATTGGCTAAACTACCCTGGGTATATAAAGTACAGGTAAAACGAATCTGGCCGGATACGGTACAGTTAGACATCAGGGAACGGGACCCTGTTGCACGCTGGAATGACCAGCAGCTGGTGGATACTGACGGACAGATATTTAATGCAGTAGTTCATGAGCAGCTGCCGGTATTTGTTGGAAGCAGCGGTTCTGCTCGCTACATGACCGTACATTTGTTAACATTCGAAAATTTGTTGCAATCAACAGGTCTGCATATTCAGCAGTTGCAGTTAAGTAATCGTTCTGCCTGGCAGCTGACCTTAAGCAACGGAATTACCCTGAAACTGGGGCGGGAAAAGGTAGAACAGCGTTTGGCTCATTTTGTCTGGGCATGGCCACAGGTTTTACAGAAACAGGCCAGTAATATCGATTATATAGATTTGCGTTATCCGGATGGTTTTGCGTTACGGTACAAAAATAAGGCTAATTCAGCTGCAAGTACCAGAACAGTAAATGCATCTGAAGTGGCGGATCAGTATGAAGCAAATCTGGATTGATCCGGACAGACCGATTGATTATTTGATTTTAAAGTGATGACCATGGTTAAAGGTAAAAAATACATCAGTGCACTGGATATCGGCACTTCAAAAGTAATCGCTCTTATTGGTGAGGTTCAGGAAGATAATGAAATCCACATTGTTGGTTTAGGACAGGCCCCGTCGCGCGGTTTGAAAGCAGGTATGGTGACCAACATTGAAACCACTGCACAAGCAATCAAGCAGGCCATGGAAGAAGCGCAGATGATGGCTGATGTACAGGTAGACTGTGTAACAACCGGTATTGCAGGTAATCATATTCGCAGTTTCAATTCACAAGGTGTGGTTAAAATCAAGGACGGAGAGGTGAGTCAGGCTGATATTGATCGTGCAATTGAAACAGCCAAAGCTGTCAATATCCCGCCGGATCACGATATTTTACATACAGTAGTGCAGGAATTTATTATTGATAATCAGCCGGGTGTGCGTGAACCCATTGGCATGAGCGGGGTTCGTCTAGACACGCGCATACATATTATTACCGGTGCTGTAACAGCGATGCAGAATATCCAGAAGTGTGTCAATCGCTGTGGTTTGCAAATCAATAAAATGATATTACAGCCACTGGCCAGTGGTCAGGCAGTACTGACTGAAGATGAAAAAGATCTGGGTGTCTGTGTTATTGATATCGGCGGCGGCACGACAGATATTGCCGTATATACTAATGGAGCTATCAGGCATACAGCCGTTATTCCGGTGGCAGGGGATTTGATTACCAAAGATCTGGCACAAGCGTTGCGTACACCCCACAGTGCAGCTGAATACATCAAAATCAATCATGGAGTGGCACTGGCAACCATGGACGGTCTTGATGATATGATTGAAGTGCCCAGTGTGGGCGACCGTAATCCGCGCCAGATTTCGCGTCGGACACTGGCAAGTGTAATTGGTCCGCGCGTGGAAGAGATTCTGGAACTGACACTGAATGAATTGCGCCGTTCCGGTTTTCCTGAGGATGTGCTGACTTCAGGCATAGTTCTTACCGGCGGAGCATCATTATTACCCGGAATGGTCGAGCTGGCAGAGGATGTATTTAATCTGCCAGCCCGAATTGGTGTGCCGCAGGAAATGGGTGGTGTCTCAGAACGGATTCGCAATCCGCGTTATGCTACTGCTATTGGTCTGTTACAGTCTGCCTGTGAAGAAGAAAACAAAACAGACATGCCTGTGGCAGCAGCTTCTGAACCGAAAGATTCATGGCTTAAAAAATTACAGACTTGGTTTAAGAACAATTTTTAACTAAACTCAAACATTAAATGACAGAACTTTTGCGCATTGTATATAACTGTCTATATAATGATAGCTATACAAGGGCAGATGACGTTTATGCATAGGTTTTGTCAGGAGACATAAATGCAATTGGTATATGATGTTGTGGAGACGGTAGTCGGTGCTGCAGTTATCAAAGTCATTGGTATCGGCGGTGGTGGCTGTAATGCTATTAACAATATGGTGGAAAATGCGGTTGCCGGTATTGAGTTTATCAGTGCCAATACTGATGCACAGTCTTTACAAAACAGTAAAGCATCTAAACGCATTCAGCTGGGCAATAATCTCACCCGTGGTCTCGGCGCAGGAGCCGATCCGGAAATTGGCCGTAACGCCGCAATGGAAGACCGCGAAGCATTATCTGATGCTATTCGCGGAGCGAATATGCTGTTTATCACCACTGGTATGGGGGGGGGTACAGGTACAGGTGCGGCTCCGGTAGTTGCAGAACTGGCAAAAGAGATGGGTATTCTGACTGTTGCTGTTGTTACCCGTCCGTTTGAATATGAAGGTAAACGTATTCACGTTGCTAATAACGGGATTGAGATTCTTAAAAATACCGTTGATTCACTCATTGTGATTCCAAATGACAAATTAATGTCAGCACTGGGTGAAGATGTAAGTATGCGTGAGGCTTTTCGTGCGGCAGACAATGTATTGCGTAATGCAGTAGCCGGAATTGCTGAGGTCATTACTAATCCGGGTATCATTAATCTGGATTTTGCCGATGTGAAAAATGTCATGAGTATTATGGGTATGGCCATGATGGGGTCAGGCAGTGCACATGGTGTTGACCGTGCCCGTATTGCTACAGAACAGGCTATTGCCAGCCCGCTTCTGGATGATGTGACTCTGGATGGCGCACAGGGTGTGCTGGTTAATATTACTACCGCACCAGGCTGCCTGAAAATGTCTGAATACAAAGAAATTATGTGCATGATTGATGAATATGCACATGATGATGCCGCCCTGAAATACGGTACTTCTGAAGATGCCAGTATGGAAGAAGGCGAAATCCGCGTAACCATTATTGCAACCGGATTGCAGGAACAGAAAGTTTTACATCACCAGCAGCCGAGCAGTTTGCGTGTTTTGCAAACCGTACAAGCCACTGGTACAGAAGATGCCTATCCGGATATCGGAAGTGTGGTACGTTCAGGACGCAGTGCACGCGGGATGAATCTGGCTGCTGCTGATTTCTCAAATCAGTCTGTGCTGGATGACTTCGAAATTCCGGCAGTCATTCGCCGACAAGCTGATTAATTGATTAAAGTTATTAAAGCTGTCCGGGCTAAGCTCCGGACAGCTTTTTTATTTTTAAAATCAATATATATAATTTAAATACGATATATTGCCGGCATAAGAAAATTTTTTTAAAAAGTTAGATAAAAAAGTTTATTCTTTAGAAAAAATGCAATTTCTGAAAAGTTGTGTTGTATAAAAACCAACAATATTTTACTGAAATGATAATGGTTTTTATAACATGAATTTCTGTTTTGTTATTTCATCAAACCAAAAGCAGTAGTTTTGGGTATAAAAGCAAAATCCTTTACAATAGGTAGCTTAGATAATCTGTTCCACAGAAGAATTTAATTAAGTCAGAATAAGTATGAGTGAATCTATTCAACAATCAGACCGCAGTGATGATCATCTGTTACTTGGTCAGTATGCAGAACGTGCTTACCTTGCGTATGCCATGAGTGTGGTAAAAGGGCGGGCATTACCGGATGTGGCTGACGGGCAGAAGCCGGTTCAGAGACGCATTTTGTATGCTATGAAAGATATGGGGCTGGCTCATGGTGCCAAACCGGTAAAATCTGCCCGCGTGGTTGGTGAGATACTAGGTAAATATCATCCGCATGGTGATTTATCTGCTTATGATGCTATGGTTCGGATGGCGCAGGATTTTACCTTGCGTTACCCTCTGATTACCGGTATTGGCAATTTTGGTTCACGTGATGGTGACAGCGCAGCAGCTATGCGCTATACCGAAGCTCGTTTAGCACCAATTGCTGAATTGCTGCTATCGGAAATCGATATGGGTACTGTGGATTTTGTGCCCAATTATGATGCCAGCTCTGCTGAACCCTCTGTATTACCGGCACGCCTGCCAATGATATTGCTTAATGGCGCCTCAGGTATTGCAGTAGGTCTGGCAACTGAAATTCCTTCACATAACTTGCGCGAAGTCAGTGCAGCTGTTGTGGCTCTGTTGAAACAGCCTGAGCTGAATTCGGCAGCCTTAATGCAGTATTTACCCGGTCCTGATTTTGCCGGTGGTGGTCAGATTATTACTGCACCAGAGGATATTCAGGCAATTTATGCACAGGGTAAAGGCAGTATACGTGTACGTGCCCGTTATGAAATTGAAAAACTGGCACGCGGACACTGGCGGGCTATTGTCACGGAGTTACCTCCCGGTACTTCTGCGCAAAAAATTCTGGCTGAGATAGAAGAACAGACTAATCCCAAACCGAAAACCGGTAAAAAAAATCTCACTCAGGAACAGCAGAATACGCGCACATTAATGCTATCACTGCTTGAGCGGGTGCGTGATGAATCAGATAGTCAGGAACCAGTGCGTCTGGTGTTTGAACCGAAATCCAGTCGTCTTCAACCTGAAGAATTTATGAATACTTTGCTGGCACAAACCAGTTTGGAAGGGAATGTGCCGGTCAATCTGGTTATGATGGGGCGGGATAATAAACCGGCACAAAAGAATTTATATCAGATTCTGCGTGAATGGTTGGATTTTCGGATACTGACTGTAACCCGGCGTTTGCAATACCGTCTGGAACAGGTGGAAAAACGTATTCATATTTTACATGGGCGGCAAACGGCATTTCTTCATATTGATGAAGTCATCAGGGTTATCCGTGAATCAGATGAACCCAAAAATGAATTGATGTCTGCATTCGGTTTAAGTGAGATACAGGCGGATGATATTCTTGAAATCCGTTTACGTCAGCTGGCCAGACTGGAATGGATTAAACTGGAAACAGAACTGAATAAACTACAGCAGGAACGTGATCAGTTAACCACCCTTCTGGAAGATGATAAAGCTAAAAAACGACTAATTATCAAAGAAATTGAGTCTGATACCAAAATCTATGGAGATGACCGGCGTACACTGATACAGCCGGCAGAGCGGGCTTCGCTTACCCGAACTACTGCAGATGAACCAGTTACGCTGGTATTGTCACAGAAGGGCTGGCTGAAAACGCGTGTCGGACACAATCTGGATTTAAGCCAGACTACTTTTAAGGAAGGTGACGGTCTGCTTCAGGCAGTAGAGGGACGTACAGTTTGGCCGGTAGTTTTACTCGATTCGCACGGGCGAGCATATAGTGTGGATGCTGCCAGTATTCCGGGCGGACGTGGTGATGGTGTGCCTGCAGGTTCATTGGTTGATTTAGATAAAGGTGCCAGAATTGTAGCTATGCTCAGTGCCTTGCCGCAACAGCATTATGTACTGAGTAACAGTGGCGGATATGGATTTGTGGTTGCATTTAAAGATATGGTCAGCCGTACTAAAAACGGTAAAGTTGTTATGACAGTTAATAGTGATGAGACATTGCTGCCGCCGCTTCCTGTACCGTCTGCCTGCCTGTCTGTAAACGGGCAGACTCAACTTATTGCCATTTCCAGTGCCAATCGCCTGCTGGCCTTTCCATTACATGAATTGAAAGTGATGGCTAAAGGCCGCGGTCTGCAAATTATGAGTTTACCGGCTAATGAGAAACTGCTTTATCTTACTCTGACAAATAAATCGGAATTTAAACTGGAGACTCAGGGAAAACGTGGCGGACGCTATCAGGAAACCTTACGCGTTCAGGATATTCTTAATAAACGCGGACATAAAGGTAAGGAATTAAGCGTTTCGGGTGAAATCGTTGCCATCTATGGTGATCTGGATAACGGAAACTAAACCTGTATGAAAACACGCACAAATAGCTGGCCGCAATATCTGGACAGGCTTTCTGCTTTGCTCAATATTGCGCGAATGAGTTTGCTGTTTTCAATTATGACCTTCTATGTACTGACCCGCAGCGTGGATGAACCCGGTCTGGCTGTACCCATATTCAATAAAATTGAACTGTATAGCTGGGCGACGCTTTATGGGGTTTTGATTGTCTTTTCCATGCTGGTACCACGCTGGCAGAATCAGCCTGATGCATTGCCTAATGTCAACTCTGTTGTAGATATCACCATGATAGCCTGGCTGATGAGCATGGGGGGGGGGATAGATAGTGGCTTTGGTATTTTGTTGCTGCCATTTGTCGGCTCGGCTTGTCTGTTCAGCCGTGGCCGGTATCCGATGCTTTATGCCGGCTATGTAACTTTACTGATTGCCATCATCACCTGGACGCAGCTAAGCCGTAATGGTTTTGAAAATATCAGTATGCGAGTATGCACTGTTGCCATCATACTGATTGCTGCTGTCTATCTTGTGGCCGGTCTGACTGCCTATGCTGCAACCTTGCTGGTACGCTCACAAAATTTGCAATATCAACAGTCAAAAATGCTCGACAGTTACCGGCATTTACTTGATCGTGCCTTTAATTATGTGCAGGAAGGTGTGGTTGTACTGGATGAAAGTGGTCTGGTATGGCTGATTAACCGGAAGGCGCAGAATTATTTTCCGATGTTAGTGGTTGATACCCAGACTACTTTATTTCGTCAGGTTATGCATTACTGGCATACTGAGCAGAAAAATATTTTTGAAATGAATTGTACGCTGGATGGTTGGCCGATGCGGATACATGCACGCTTGTTACAGGAAGCAAATACGCCTTTACTAATGTTATCAATGCGTTCGCGTACTGAAATTGATAAGGAGGCTATGGCTATTAAACTGGCCTCATTAGGCCAGTTAACAGCTAATCTGGCTCATGAAATTCGTAATCCGATGTCTGCAGTAAGACAGGCCAATGAATTGTTACAGGAAGAAGAACAAGACCCGATGCGGCGGCACCTGTTTAATATTATTGAAAACAATATCAGTCGTATTGATAAAATGCTTGAAGACATCAGTATGCTGAATAAGCGAGACAAAAAAAATAAACAGGCAATTGATTTGCAGGTATTCTGGACAGCCTTTTTGCAGGAATTTATACTGATTAAACAAAAAGCTAAGGATTGTATACAGCTACAAGCCGATAAGGGAGACTTAGTCGTCTGGTGTGATTCCGTCCACTTACAACAAATTATATGGAATCTGATGAATAACGCCTGGCGTCATAGTTTGCAGAATAAAAATGCTATTCGTATTATCTTTTACAAAAAAGAACAGAATGAAATTTCCATTACCGTAATTGATAATGGTGCTGGAGTCAATGCGGAAAATCAGTTGCATTTGTTTGAACCGTTTTTCACGACTGAATCCAGCGGTACCGGTCTTGGATTATATGTGGCGCGCGAACTGGCTCAGGCTAATCATGGTCAGTTAATATATCGCCCTGAAGTGAATGGATTTGAATTAACATTGCCAAGGATGGTTGATGAATAATAATAATCAAATAGATTTAAAGAAGCCGGTACTGGTGATAGATGATGAAGCCGATATACGTGATTTAATGGAGTTAACCCTGATTAAAATGGGTTTATCTGTAAAAACTGCTTCAGGCGTGACTGAGGCAAAAAAAGCTTTACGTACGCATGCTTTTTCACTGGTGCTGACGGATATGCGTATGCCAGATGGTTCCGGTCTGGAGATTGTTGATTATATCACTGCCCATAATCTGGATATTCCGATTGCAGTTATTACTGCTTACGGAAATGCAGCACAGGCTGTACAGGCACTGAAAAACGGTGCTTTTGATTATTTACAAAAACCCATTACTCTGGCACAACTGCGTACCCTGGTTAAATCTGTTATTACAATCAATAATACTGTTGAAACCGAAATAGATAATAAAATGGTAACCGCATTTAAACAGTCTGAAAATAAACAAAAAAATGAAGATACTTCCGCAACGGTTAATGAACAGCCAGTACGTGAGCGTCTACTGGGTAATTCTCCGTTAATAACTGAAGTACGTCAGCTGATCAGCAGACTGGCTAAAAGTAATGTACCGGTATACATTGCCGGAGAATCAGGCAGTGGTAAAGAGCAGGCAGCACGCAGTATTCATGAACAGTCAGAACGCAGAGACAAGGCATTTGTTGCTGTAAATTGTGGTGCCATACCTGAGGCATTGATGGAAAGTGAGTTTTTTGGTTATAAAAAAGGCAGTTTTACCGGAGCTGAATCAGATAGGGTCGGTTTTTTCCAGCATGCGGACGGCGGAACATTATTTCTAGATGAGGTAGCTGATTTACCACTATCAATGCAGGTTAAATTATTGCGAGCCATTCAGGAACGTGCTGTACGCCGGATTGGCGAAATGGAAGAAAAACAGGTTGATGTCCGTATTATCTGTGCAACCCATAAAGATTTAAATGCTCTGGTTGAATCAGGTCAGTTTCGTCAGGACTTGTTTTATCGTTTGAATGTTGTATCTATTACCATGCCGCCATTACGTGAATTACGTGATGATTTGCCGCAGTTAATTCGGGTTTTACTGCAACGAATTTTGCATGATGAAACCATGACATTAACACCAGAAGCAAAAAAAGCACTGTTGCAATATAGTTATCCCGGTAATTTCCGTGAATTGGAGAATATTCTGGAACGTGCTATTGCACTGTCAAAAAATCATATTATTGATATAGATGATTTACAGATTCATAGCTATCAGCTGGATAATCCGCGTACTGAATCTGCAGAGAATGCCGGCAGTAATCTATCCGCAGATAGTAATGAGGAAATTAAGGATTACCAGTTCGGAAAAACTCAGATACAAGATTATCTGGATGAAATAGAGAGAAAAATCCTGGAACAGGCTTTGGCGCAAACCCGATATAACCGAACACAGGCCGCCAAATTACTGGGTATCAGTTTTCGTTCTATGCGTTACCGGATGGAACGGTTAGGGATTGTCTGATGGTAAAGCCTCTGATTTTAACCAGTCAGATAGCAGATAAAACTGATCTGATCACTCCTTTACAGAAATTGCTGGCCAGTAAAAATCTCTGTTATCAGCAACAGCCACCCGAACAGGGATTGTATCTGATATACGAAAATGGCAGTCTTGCGCTGGCTAAAGCCGGGCAGAAAGGAGTTGTGCGGGTTGATTTTGTAGAAGGCACTGCACGACACCGGCGGCTTTTTGGCGGGGGAGAGTTACTGGCACGTGCTATTCAGGCTAAAAACCGGCCGTTTGTCTGGGATGCTACCGGTGGATTGGGTCGGGATGCTTTTGTAATGGCTACATTGGGTCTGGAAGTTACGGTATTTGAACATAATCCTTATGTACATGTTTTGCTGGCAGACGGGCTGCGGCGGGCACTGGCAGAAGAACAGACTGCGCATATAGCACAGCGGATTCATTTGTATTATGGCAGTATTACTTTACCGGATGCTGAACAAAAACAGATACCATTGCCTGATGTGGTCTATCTGGATCCGATGTATCCGCAAAAGCAAAAAGCGGCGGCAGTAAAAAAAGAAATGGCTTATTTTCATGAATTACTGGGTAATGCGGATATAGATAATGATCAGGCTTTATTACTCGCAGCACAGAAATTAGCCCGAAAACGGGTTGTGGTAAAAAGACCGGCTAATGGGGTAGTTTTAGCAGGAAAGACGCCGGCATTTCAGTATTTTGGTAAAACGACTCGATTTGACGGGTATATGCCTTTGTAGCTTTAAAAAGAAGTCAATTTTGTGAATCTGAATTATTTTGTTTAAATTTAATACAGGGGAGAATAACAAATGGCTAGAAAAGTCTGGGCATATGCTAAAGATAAAAATCAATGTTTTATCTATAAAAATCAATCCTTGCAGCCAAAAATTTTTTATATCTGGGATGTTCTGAGATTAAAAGAACAAAATTTTAAAAAATATCAGGAATTAAAATTTTATTCAACGGAACACGATGAAATCAATCGTCTGGAATTAATTCCAACTGAACACGGCTTTTTTCGGTACAAATCCGACGAAATTGATGAGAACACTAAAGAGTCTATCTATCACTCTGCAGCGACACTGATATTACTGGAAATGCCTGTAATTAAATTCGCTTTTGATAAAAATAAATATATTTTAAATTTTTCAAAATTTTTAGTTGAGCCGTGTTTTCGATTTAAGGATTTTGATCAAAATGAAGAGAAATATTATCCTGATCTTGTTGGCTATTTTTCCTCGGAGTGTGAATTACAGGAAAAATGGAAAGGATGCCTGGCTATAGAGGTTGTTTATACTAGTAGATGTTATGAAAAAAAGGTGAATTCTTTTGAAAAAAATAGTATTCCGATAATTGAAGTAATTATTTCTAAAGAATTAAAATTTAATACAAATTTTTGTGGTGAAATTAATTTTACTGCAGCAGATGTTGAAAGTTATTATAAATTATTAAAAGCAGAGTTTAAGAATCAGGTATGCGGAGAAATTCTTTCTGATCCGGTGAGTCCTGATTTTTATATAAAAAAAGTTAGTTCTTTGAAAGAAGAATGTAAACGTAAATTAGAGATCAAACAGCAATTCCATAATAATGAAAAAGCAAATTTAAAAAGAGAGCTTAGTTATATAAATCTAAAGTATGAAGAAATGAAATCTGAAGCATCACATTTACACAATTTACTTGAACAAATGAAACAACAGGAATGGCACTTAAATAACCGGTTAAATAATTATGCAGTAATGGGATTTTGGCAGAAACTAAAATTTTTATTTAATATTTCTGCAGATTAAATAATAAAGCTGCTTAGTAATTAAGACAGCTTTATTATTTCCTGGCAGATATTTAATCATTTTGATTTATTTAGAAGGTATAACCTGTCTGAACTTCTTCTGAGCCAATTAATTCAGTAATTAATTGCAGTAGCGGGCGCAATTCACCATAACGGCGGCTGGTTTTGCGTAAATATTTCAGGAAGCGATGAATTTCACCGCGATATTTATCTTTACCATCGCGGTAATATAAGCGGGCAAAGATACCGGCAACTTTCAGATGGCGCTGTACACCCATCCATTCAAAATCACGATAAAACTGATCAAAATCGGTACGTACCGGTAATCCGGCAGCTCTTGCTTTTTCCCAGTAACGAATGACAATATCAAGTATAAATTCTTCGTCCCATTCGATAAATGCATCACGTAATAGTGATACTAAATCATAAGTAATGGGACCATACAATGCATCCTGAAAATCGAGAATGCCCGGACGGCTGCGGGTCAGCATGATGTTTCGAACGATATAATCGCGATGCACATAGACCTGCGGTTGTGACAATATCACCGGCAATATAGTAGTAACTGTCTGCTGCCACAACTGTTGCTGTTGTTCAGTTAAAGATAAACCAAGTTCTTTCTGAATATACCATTCAGGAAAAAGTTGCATTTCCTGCTCTAACACAACATCATCATATAATGGTAGCTGGTCCGGCTGGCTTGAAAGTTGCAGTTTGATGAGTTCATCAATGGCTTCCAGCAGTAATACTTTGTGTACTTCAGTACGTCTATCCTGTTGCAGTGCAGCCAGATAAGGAGTACTGCCGAAATCTTCCAGAGCCATAAATCCCTGCTGTATATCCAGATGATAAATTTCGGGAACCTTAATAGCCTGAAAAAGTTTTTGTACTTTAATATATGGCAGGATACTCATTTTATCCGGTGGCGCATCCATACAGATTACAGTGTTGTCATCTGTGAAAGTGGCGCGGAAATAGCGTCTGAAATCAGCATCAGCGGCGGCAAAGCTAAGAACAAATTCCTGTTGCGGGTAGCAGCTATGAAGCCATTTTTTTAGTTCAGTTTCTCGTTGCATGACATTTTTCAGGGTAAAATAAACACTATTTTAACTGTCAAAGCCGTTTAGGTGATACTTTGTCTTACTTATTCTCTCCAAAACCATTAGTTCTGGCTTTAACAACAGTTTTTTATACCTTGCCCGGGCTTGTTCTTGCTGCTTCTCCTTTATCTATGGGTGAAGGAAACGTTTGTACAGCACCACATCGTCCGAAAAACTTTGTCAAACCTGTTAAAAGCAGCGGTGAAACTAATCCGGGTAATGATGTTACCCGGGTAGTGGCTGATGATGTCAATGGGCAGTCACAGGTTCAGGTACATGCAAAAGGGAACGTTATTATTGAGCGTAATGATGTTACTCTGAATTCAGACTGGGCTGATTATGATCAGCAAAATCAGATTGTGAAGGCGGGTGACCATTTTACTTTAGATAATGGTCAGGGACGTGTTACCGGTGAGCATGTTACTTACGACATGGCTAAAAATACAGGTATTGGTGATGCTGGTCGTTTTGAAATGGAAAAAGATAACCGGCGTCTGCAAGGTGTTGGTGATGAGATACAGATGGGTGGTAAAAATCGCTATCGTCTGCAAAGTGCCAAATTTAATACTTGTAATCCGGGCGATGATAGCTGGTATATCCGTTCAGGCAGTATTGATCTGGATTATGATAAAAATGTTGGTGTAGCCCGTAATGCAACGCTGGTCTTTGGCGGTGTTCCGTTGCTGTATACACCATGGATTGATTTTCCGTTGAACGGTAGTCGTAAAAGTGGTTTTCTGGCACCTACGCTTAAGGGAGGATCTGACGGTTTTGAGCTGACGGCTCCTTATTATCTTAATCTGGCACCCAATTATGATGCAACTATCCGGCCGCATTTTATTAGCAGCCGTGGCATACAGCTGGGCGGTGATTTTCGTTACCTGCAGCCGAATTATCAGGGACAGCTTAGTGCTGACTGGGTGCCGAATGATCAGAAAAGTAGTCACAAAAATCGTGCTGAAATTGATTTTACTCATTCCCAGAGACTGACAAAGGGATTAACCGGCGGTATTGACTATCATCAGGTATCGGATGATGATTACCGGCGTGATTTCTGGAACGGAGATAATGGCAGTTCTAATCTGAACCGGCAGGCATGGCTGAATTATCAGCGGGATTTATGGGGCGGGACATTTGATGGCAGTTTAATGGTGCAGAAATATCAGACTCTGGCCTCAACCAGTGGTTATAAGGATCAGCCTTATTCACGTTTACCGCGTTTATCTGCTACGTGGAACCGTTATTTTGGCAACCATTACACTGTTAATATATATGCAGAAGCAACTCGTTTTGAAGGCAGGGAATTAGGCCATAAAAATTCGATGTATAAATACCCCAATGGTACCCGTCTGGTATTATTGCCAGCGTTTACTGCTGACTATTCCAATAACTGGGGTTATATCCGGCCAAAACTGAGTTTTCATGCCACTCATTATGATATCAACCGGCAGGATAATCAGGACAGCCGCAGTATGGATCGGGCCGTACCTTTACTGAGTGTGGATTCAGGCATGACGTTTGAGCGTTTATGGAAAAACAATCAATTACACAAAGGATATATTCAGACACTGGAACCTCGCCTGTTTTATACCTATATACCGCGACGTAATCAGAATGATATGCCTTTGTTTGATACTGCTGAAAACAGTTTCACCTATGATCAGTTATTTCATGAAAACCGTTATTCAGGACAGGACAGAATCAATGCGGCTAATTTTATGACAACGGCGCTGCAGTCTCGCATATATGACAGTAGTAACGGTATTGAACGTTTTGCGGCCGGTATCGGTCAGCGCTTTTATTTCCGTGATGATAACGTTAAACTGAACGACAATACGCCTAAAAATAAAGAACGCAAACGCTCTGATATGGTGGCTTTTGGGCGTGCTGCTCTGAGTAAGCACATTACAGCTGAAACCAACTGGCATTACAATCAGGATTTAAAAACATCTGAAAGTTATAATTTTGGCATCCGCTATACCCCAAATCCGGGTAAAACTGTCAGTGTTCGCTATAAATATGGCCGTTATGAAAATTTATACGATGATGTTTATGGCAAAATGCGTACAATAGATGTTGGCGTTCAGTGGCCGATAACCCGTAATTACTATCTGGTTGCACGGCAGGATTATGATTTTAACAGTAGTACATCTCTGAATCAGACAGTAGGCATAGAGTACCAGAGTCCGTGTCATTGCTGGAGCGCCGGACTGGTAGGTTCCCGTTATACAAATGATTATAAAAAGCATAAAACCGCCGTATTATTTCAATTACAGCTGCGCGATCTGGCAGGTATGGGGAATGGAACCCTCAATCAGCTCAGTTCGCAAATTCCCGGTTACAGCAATACTTATGAGGTAAAACATTAATGAAGCAGAGACATTCATGGCTGGCAGCGACTATGCTGACTGTATTATTACCCTCAGCAATGGCATTGGATATTAAGCCTGTTGATAATATTGTGGCTGTTGTTAATGATGATGTAATAACACGTCAGGAGCTGGATTTAGTGGCTGCTCAGCTGCATTCACAGTTACCCAAAGGACAAAATATTAATAAATCAGCTTTGTACCAGCAGGCACTGGATCAGCTGATACGTAAAGATCTGCTGGTGCAGGCTGCCAAACGTTCTAATATTAGTTTAAGTAATGCTGATGTAAATGATGCGATTGAACAATTTGCTTCACAACGCAATATGACAGTTAAAGAACTGATGCAGCGTATTGCCAAAGAAGGTGTGAATGAAAACCAGTTGCGTCGTACCATTACTGAAAACTTACTGGCACAGAAGATTGAACAAAGTGAAGTAATGGGCAAAAGTCAGGTCAGTGATGCAGAGATAGATGATGCTATTGCACGCGCACAGCAGGAAGGGCGACCTCTGCCGCCACCGGTTACAGCCTATTCCTACCATGTGCAGCATATTCTGTTGAAAAATGACAACGATATCACACGAAAACTGATCGAGCAGATTGCCCACCAGGCTCGTTCCGGTGCCTCATTCGATCAATTGGCACGGCAGTATTCTCAGGATGGCAGTGCACAAAATGGCGGGGATCTGGGCTGGATTATCGATGGTGAGACTGTCCCGCCATTTGAGGCAGCGGTGAAATCATTGCAGCCCGGTCAGATATCCATGCCGGTGCGTACTCAGTTTGGCTGGCATGTAATTCGTCTGGTGGCTGTCAGAAGCAATGACAGCCCGCAAGAGCGTCAGCGTAACGGGATGCGTGCAGTACTGGTGCAGGAAAAACGCGAAATTTTGTTGCAGAATTTCCTGAAACAGTTACATGATCAGGCCTTTATCCGAGTTCGTCCTCTGGATTAATTGTCTTGATACAAATTTTTTCACAATTTGTGCAGCCAGTATCATGATCAGGTCTGTATATTCTGGCAACAAACCATTTTACTGTTGGTTGTTCCGTGGAAATACAAGATAAAATTCTGGCTTAAATTTATGAATACTCAGTTGATTATTGCCATTACAAGTGGAGAACCGGCAGGTATTGGTCCTGATATCTGTCTGGATCTGGTCAGCCGCGACTGGCCGCAACGCGTTGTGGTATTGGGAGATATGCATTTATTGCAGCAGCGTGCGGCACAACTGAATAAAAAAATTACCATACAGGCTTATCAGCCTGATAGTAATAAACCTGTATCCGGCATACTGGAAGTTTGTCATATTCCGGTTCAGGTATCTGTTCAGGCTGGAAAGTTAAACGTACAAAATGCGGCTTATGTATTGCAATTGCTGGACAGAGCATATACAGGCATAGAACAGGGTGAGTTTGCTGCAATGGTGACCGCTCCGGTGCATAAAGGTATTATCAATGATAGCGGTATTGCTTTTAGCGGCCATACTGAATATCTGGCTGCCAAAAGTGCTACTTCTCAAGTAGTAATGATGCTTGCCGGTGGTGGTCTGAGAGTGGCTTTAGCCACTACACACTTACCATTGCGGTCTGTAGCAGATACCCTGACAATTGAATTATTAACCGAAGTACTAACTATTCTGCATCACGATTTACAGACAAAATTCGGGCTGATGCGGCCACGTATTCTGGTTGCCGGTCTCAATCCGCACGCTGGTGAAGGCGGTCATCTGGGTAATGAGGAAAATGATATTATTATTCCGGTAATCAGACAGTTACAGAAACAGGATATGCAAATAACCGGACCATTTCCGGCAGATACACTGTTTCAGCCTTTTATGCTCGAACAAGCAGATGCTGTACTGGCTATGTATCATGATCAGGGATTGCCGGTATTAAAATATGCAAGTTTTGGTGAAGGCGTTAATATCACTCTGGGTCTGCCTTTTATTCGTACATCAGTGGATCATGGTACCGCGCTGGATCTTGCCGGATCCGGCAAAGCAACCAGCAGCAGCCTGTTTGCCGCAATTCATGCTGCAGTGGATATGAGCGGGCACTGGAAAGCGGATAAGTGTCCATCTGTATTTGATAAATATCTTCAGACATCATAAAATCTAAGTTGCTATACGGCATGGGAATTCTCAATATGGTTACGCCGTTTATTGAAATGAAAGATGTGGTTTTCGCTTATGGCGACCGACCCATTTTAAAAAATATTAATTTTAAACTGGATCAGGGCAGTTTTACCGCTATTATGGGTAGTTCCGGAAGTGGTAAAACAACCCTGCTGCGTCTGATTACCGGCCAGATCAGTGCACAACAGGGGCAGGTTTTGATCAATGGTCGTGATATTGCCGAATTCAGCCGAGAAGAACTGTATAACCATCGGCGTAATATGGGTGTACTTTTCCAGTTTGGTGCTTTGTTTACGGATTTATCGGTATTCGATAACGTTGCTTTTCCAATGCGGGAACATACTGATTTGCCGGAAAGCATGATACATGATCTGGTGGTCATGAAACTGAATGCAGTTGGTTTACGCGGGGTAGAGCAATTAATGCCATCCGAGCTTTCCGGTGGTATGGCAAGACGGGTGGCATTGGCTCGTACAATTGCACTTGATCCGGGATTATTGCTATATGATGAACCATTTACCGGCCTGGATCCGATTTCACTCGGAGTAATAGCCAGTCTGGTAAGTAAGATCAATAAAGCCTTACATGCTACCAGCGTAATGGTGACACATGATATCCAGCAATCTCTGGATATTGCTAGCCATGTGGTTTTTCTGGCACACGGCGAAATTATTTTTTCCGGTTCACCGCAACAAATGCGTGAACTGGATTCACCATGGATAAATCAGTTTATTCATGGTCAGGCAGACGGCCCGGTAGCATTTCGTTATCCGGCTACCACCACCTTACAACAGGATTTAGACATCGCGTGATGAAAGCAATCGAACAACTGGGTGCAAAAACCCTGAGTTTTGTCCGGCATCTGGGGCGGGCGGCATTATTTCTGTTTGCCGCTCTGTTGCGCAGCGGAACAGTTTTACGCCGTCCGCGCCTGATGATCCGGCAAATGTATTTTTCCGGCGTTCTTTCTATTGTCATTATTGCTGTATCAGGACTGTTTGTCGGAATGGTACTGGGGTTACAGGCCTATACACAGCTGGCTAAATTCAAATCTGCTGATATTCTTGGTTATATGGTGGCCGCAGCTATGCTGCGTGAGCTTGGTCCGGTACTGGCAGCGATACTGTTTGCCAGCAGTGCCGGTGGCGCAATGACCAGTGAAATAGGTTTGATGAAAACCACTGAACAACTGGAAGCCATGAATGTCATGGCTATTGATCCGGTGGCAAGAGTTATCGCTCCCCGTTTCTGGGCAGGTGTACTTTCCATGCCTTTACTGGCTTCAATATTCAATGTGGCCGGTGTATATGGTGCTTATCTGATTGGCGTAAAATACTTTGGCATGGATAACGGCGTATTCTGGGGTCAAATGCAGAATAATCTTGATTTTTATTATGATGTTGTGAATGGCTTAATTAAATCATTGGTATTTGGCGTAGTTGTTACTCTGATAGCCGTTTATCAGGGTTTTTATGCAAAACCGACATCAGAAGGTATTTTGCGCGCCAATACACGTACGGTTGTATCCAGCTCACTAACTATTCTGGCAGTGGATTTTATGCTGACCGCTCTGATGTTTACTAAGTAGGGTGCAGATTAACAAGGTAATGATATGAAAAAAAACAGTCTGGAAATGCTGGTTGGTCTATTCGTTTTAATAGGTGTAGTGGCAATTCTATTTTTATCTTTTCGCGTTGCAGGCGGTAATGGGATCGGTTCTTCACAGCCTACATATACTTTGTCGGCATCGTTCAGTGACATTGGCGGTTTGAAAACACAGGCACCTGTCAAAGTAGCTGGTGTTGTGGTTGGCCGGGTAGACAGAATTGTGCTTGATCCGAAAACTTACTGGGCTAAAGTGACTTTAAAAATTGATAAACAGTACCAGTTTAGTACAGATACCTCAGCGCAGATTCTGACTTCAGGTTTGCTTGGCGACCAATATATCGGACTGGCGCAAGGCGGCGATCCGGATAATCTGGCCGATGGCGATAATATTACTATTACCAGTTCAGCTTTGGTGCTGGAGCAGTTAATTGGTAAATTTATGACCAGTTTTGCTGAGGGTAATGCCAAAGGCGATAATAAAAAAACAGATACTGCTGCTTCTGCAAGTGAATAAGCAGAATTAACAGTAAATAAACAAATTTGATTTAATTAAAGGAATATATTAATGAAACTGAATAAATCTTTATTTTTCGGGGCGGTAAGTATTGCCATTATGAGCATTAGTATGGCATTTGCTTCACCTCAGCAGGCAGTAAGCCAGCTTAAAGACAATGCTACTCAGGTATTGAATATTTTAAGTTCAGCCAATGGTAAAAATGATAATCAGGTACGTCGTCAGGCTGAAAACTATGCAATTCCGTATTTTGATTTTGAGCGCATGACTGCACTGGCAGTAGGTGCTCCGTGGCGTACAGCCAGTACTGCACAGCAGCAGGCATTAACTCAGGAGTTTAAAACCCTGTTAATCCGTACTTATTCCGGCACTATGCTGAAATTTAAAAATGCTCAGGCAAATGTATACAATAATCCTGTCGTTAATAAGGGCGGACGCGAAATCATTGTGCGTGTAGATGTTACTACACCTAACAGTAAACCAGTACGTATGGATTACACACTGTATCAGGCAGGCAATATATACCGTATTTATAATGTAGCTGTAGAAGGTGCCAGTCTGGTGACTGTATACCGCAACCAGTTTAACCAGACTATCAGTCAGAAAGGCATAGATGGTTTAGTAGCGGATTTACGTGCCAAAAACGGTAAATAATCATGCAAACCAAAGTGCAGGGTAAAACCCTGATGATTCATGACAAGGTAACTATGGGTACAGTAGGAGAAAACGATTTCAAACGTTTCTGTGACTGTATCCAAACTGGACAAATAGAAAAAGTGGACGTCAGTGGTGTAACCGAAGCCGATTCTGCCTGCGTGGCATTACTCGTGGCAGCTAAACGGCTGGCGCACAAACAGAAATTTATGTTGCATATCGCCGGTGTGCCAGCGGGACTCATTACCCTAATGGCACTTTACGGTGTAGAGGAATCATTACAATGAGTAGTAAGAAAAAGTTGCTGGCAGGTTGTGTACTGCTTGTGCTCAGTCAGGCTGGCTGGGCAGCAGCAGAGCAGACCTATAAAGATCCGTATGAAGGATATAACCGGGTGATGTTCAATATTAATGATCATCTTGATCGTTACATCATGACCCCGGTTGCCCGCGGTTACCGGAAAGTAACTCCTTCACCTGTACGTACAGGCGTCAACAACTTTTTCAATAATCTGCGCGATGTGGTTAGTTTTGGCAGTAATCTGCTACGACTGGATATTGAAAAAGCCAGTACAGATTTCGTACGCGTGGGCATTAATACAACTTTTGGCCTGGGTGGTTTACTGGACATCGCTGATTTAGGTCAGATTCCGAATAATAAAAATACCCTTGGTGATACCTTTGCCTCATGGGGCTGGAAAAACAGTAATTACTTTGTTTATCCTCTTCTGGGTCCGTCGACAGTACGTGACAGTATCGGAAGTACCATTACTGATGTATTCCCGATAGAAAATGCCATTTTCAAAGATGATCCAGTTCGCTGGAGTCTTACCGGTCTGAATGGTGTTGCTTCGCGTGAAGCATTGCTGGATGTAACTGATAGCTTGAATGATGCTGCACTGGATCGCTATACATACATGCGTGATGTATATATGAAATTGCGTAACAATCAGGTAGGCGGCTCACTGTTTCCGGCAGATGATGAAGATGATGACGATATTGATAATCTGGTAGCTCCGGGTAGTGAGACTACAGCTACACCGCCTGCAGCTTCAGTATCCTCAAATAAATCAACTGTAAATACAACTGATTCTAATGATAGAGTACCAGCTACAGCTGCATCAGAAACAGATAAACAGACAGACAGTGCCACCATATCTGTGCCGGTTTCAGCAAGTCAGCCTTATTGGCAGCTGGATTAAACAATCAGCGTATAAAAATTATTATTACTTGATGAAGCCTGAATTCAGATTCGTATAAAACAGGAATAAGATTATGTATGAAGTTAATCGCAGTGTATTTTTGCTTGTTCCGCTTGAACCATTCTGGGCTTGGTTACAAAGCCTGCCCGATATCGATCTGGAACAGTTGTCACTGGATATCTTGCAACAGGATGCCAATGCCTATCTGACTTCTACCAGTGAAGATATAGATAATTTGTGGGTCGAGATTGAACAGCGTTATGAGGATATCTTTGCAGCAGAACTGGCTGACTGGTGTGAGGATGAAAGTTTATGGCCTGATTTAAGTTTTGATAATTTCAGAAGCTGGTTCGGAGTACAATTTTCCACAGTAGTAACAGATCTGGCACAGGAAGATTTGGTGCGTGAAGCTTTTGTACCGATCGCCCTGAGTTAAGAAGTTCAGTTGTTATATCATGAAAAAAGCCAATATTGATATTGGCTTTTTTCTTTAACACAGTTGTCTGGTATGGATTCTGTGAAGTAAAAAATTCATGTTGTCATAAAAAATACTGTATAAACTTTAAAATATCTAACTATATTTAATATAATCAATTAAAATTACCTATCGTAATCTTGCAATCAGTTTGTATACAATACACAAACGGAATTAAATTATATGCCGTACAGAAATAAATCTGTCTCGCGACGCCGGCTGTTACAGGCAGGCAGTGCTACCTTACTGGGAATGGCTATACCGCGTATGGTGCTGGCAGGTGCACAGCGTGAAGAAACGCTTTCCGATGATGTCGCTTCGATTATGCGCAATGCTGTTAATAATGCCAATCCTCCGCGTCTGATTTTCTCTTCACCGGCAGAGGCCAGTCGCTGGTTAAATGCTATGTCGAGCCGTTTGGCTTCGCATATTCCGGATGATTATGCACGAAAACGTTTATTAACCAATATTCAGTATGAATCAATGCGTGCCGGTCTGGATACACAGGTTATACTTGGTCTGATCGAAGTAGAAAGCCGTTTTCGTCAATATGCTATCTCCGGAGTAGGCGCCCGCGGTTTAATGCAGGTAATGCCTTTCTGGGTAAAACAAATTGGTCGTCCGGAACATAACTTATTCGATATTCGCACTAACTTACGTTACGGATGTACTATCCTGCGTTATTACCGAAATCGTGAGAATGGTAATATGGTAAGAGCGCTGGCGCGTTATAATGGTAGCTTAGGGCGTAGTACTTACTCGAATGCTGTTATCAATGCCTGGCAACGGCACTGGCAATGGACCTGAATTCCCGGCATTCTGCTATATTTGTAATCTTTTAATTATGGGTTGTCATCTTGGACAGCCTGTATTCATTATTAGGAAACCACCATGTCTGTTAATAAAGTCATCCTGGTTGGCCGTCTGGGTCGTGATCCTGAAACACGATATATGCCCAGCGGAGATGCAATAACCAATTTTTCCATAGCTACTGATGAACAGTGGCGTGACCGTAATGGTGAACGCCAGACTCGTACTGAATGGCATAATATTACTCTGTTCGGTAAATTGGGTGAGATAGCCAGCCAGTATTTGCGTAAAGGCAGTCAGGTGTTTATTGAGGGCAGGATTCAAAGCCGTAAATATACCGGTAAAGATGGTATCGAACGCACAGCATACGATATTATCGGCAGTGAAATGAAAATGTTGGGCAGTCGCAATGACGGTGCTTCTGGCTCAGGTAATAGCTATGATCAGATGAATAGCGGAACCAACTACGCACAGGGAGGTAACTATAATCAGGATGGTTATGATGCTGCACCTGCTGCTTCCAGTCCGCCACCGGCAGCTCCGCGCCGTCAGGCACCACGGCCGGCACCTACTCCTGCTCCGGTAGATGATATTGATGACGATATTCCGTTCTGAGTTATACATGAAGTAAAAATGTAAAATATAACTACAAATTAACAAGAGAATCGTTGAAAAAAAATGATTCTCTTTTTTACTTTATTATTAATAATTTACCCCCAATTTTATAGTGTTTATACATATTTATTTTGTAAAATCAAAGTAATATGTATAAATTAGAAATAGTTCTTTATCAAAGCAGAGTACGTTTTTTCCTCTATCGTTTAATAAAGAAACTGGTATACCTGATTTTTATTCCAACCTTATGGGTAACTGTATAGATACGCTATCAAGCTGCAGCAAATACGATTAGGAATAAACAAACTTGTTGGGGTCATACCAATGGTTAATGAATTGGGTGCAAGATAATCAATTAGCCATCTGTCTGATTTATTTCATAAAGAGATAAGTACCATCACTGAAAAAATGGGTCCTAAGTTTTCTTTCACCCACATATTCTTCATCATGATTGGAACTAAGATCTTTCTTGAAACGTAAATAAAGGATAACTTAAGTGTAGATAATGATTCTTAATGTTAAGATTTTATTTCTCCTGAAAAAAAGCAAAAATGAGACAACTTCTCATGAGGCATGCATCAGAAAAATAACAAAATGTTTGTAGTCAATGTTTTAAGCGATAAAATAAAAATCCTCTCCCACTAAAACATCATTTTCCAAATAATAAATCCCCGAAATATTCAGTCTCTTTTCTGTTGATTTTCTTGAATGATACATGGCAGTTTTTTCTGACAGCACAGTCCAAATTACTCTGCAACCAGTCTTTTCTTGCAGTATTTCCAGATAATCCTTCCTAATTAATAAATTTGTTTCTTTATTGTTGCTATAAAGAGATTCATCATATATAACCACCTCCCCATTATCGTTGACCCAAGAACCTGCAAATTGGTCGTTTTTAAGGTTTAAAGTTTCATGTAACAACTGAGTGGGAGCGGAAATATGATAAGACATATCATGATTTTTAATACCTTCTGAAATATGTCGTTCTGAGCATAAATAAACTTTTCCTATTATAGTTTTTTTTCTTATGCCTCTATTAAATTCAATTTCTTGCCAGTCTGTACTACCATAATAATCACTCTCATAGATTTTTAATAATGGTGACCAGTAATATTCTAGATTAAAAATATTGTTATAGCGCCGTACAGGCTCTGGCATTCGATTATCCATAAAATTTTTATTTTTTAGCTTTTTAACAACATTTTTAAAATCCTGCTCTTTCACAAGATAGGCATTAACCGTGTACCACATAGATTGATATTCAGATAAAATATCTTCTTTCCCCAATTTTTTTTCTGGTCTGAACGCAATATGTCTATCTAATGAAAACCATTCATTGTTTTGATAAGAATTTAAAATTAATGACTTTGAGTTAATTAAATTAGCTGTAGATACAGCCCAGGATTCAAGATCGTTTCCCCAGTCATTGTAAGTAGGTCTTTCTATTTCTCTAATATCAGACTTATTTGGCGAAATAAAACTTGGGTCAATATCCCTAAAAGATGGTTCAATAGAACCGTTATACCATATCTGCTTTTTATCATCATTCCACCTAGTAGCAGGGTCTGTTATTTGTGTATGGTCAGCTAATCTTGCAACTACTTCATACATAGCAAGCCATTGATATTTTTTACCAATTCTTTCTACGGTGTTGAGGAAACGAGAGTCAGAATACTGCTGTTGGTCAAATTTTCCATGTTTTTGAGCATCATAACCATATTTTTCAAAAATCAATTCAACAGCATAATTACTTAACTTATCAACATCAATATTTTTCCAATCATATAAATGTGATTGAAATGTATAACGTCCAAAATCACCATACCAACCTACACTACGGCCGTATTCAGTTGTCATTGATGATAATATTGTATTTTGTTCCAAATAAAAATCAGGAATAGATTCATTTTCATATTCAATTTTATATTTTTTATCAATTTCTTCATTAGTTGGTAAAATTGCGGGTATTGGTATACTTTTATATGGTGGTCGTATTCTTTCCAACGTCTTTAAGTCGCACTCTATTAGTTTATGGATATGAGAATATTCAATAATATTTCTAGCGAAATCCCTAACTAAAACATTAGGATAAACCTCTGATTGTAAGAATAAATCCTCAATTAAGAAGTAACACAATTTATCAATACCTTGATAATAAGATGATGAAAGCAATGCTCCATATGAAGCTGATAATACTCGTTCAAAAATATAAGGGTCATCAATGACGATAAAGTGTTTAATTAGTTTCTCTGCAACATCAAGATTGTTTTGTAATAGTCTTGCCAATGCAATTGTAGCGTTATCTCTTAATTGAATATAAGTGCTTGATAAAATCCAACTAATTGCAATTGCTATTAGCAATCTACTGTTATGGGATAAACTCTCTGAAAATCCTTTTTGCTTTGCCCACTCTATTAAATCCATTAGCGCAGGGAAGGAATTATATTTATTTTCACTAATCACTGTAGTCCAATATGAATCTCTAATAGCTAAATTGCTTTTTGATAGGCAGCGATAAAGTTGATTTGCATTTAATGGGTGATTTTCTTTTCCCGCAACCTTATATTGCATATCAATAAATTTTTTTAATAAAGAATCATTTTTAAATATATTTTCATAAATAAATCTCTTACATTTAGTTAAACTAAAATTCTTATTATTTCTCCAATATAAGCTGTCAATAAACGCATCTCCTAGCAAATGATTATTAAATCTATCATTTTCACTAAAAATTTCAAAAAATTCAAAATTACTTCTTAAAGGTAACAATATAGATAAAAACCCTAGAACACCTTGAGATATAGTCTTACCACTATATGTTATTGTGTCATTGTCTATTTTTAAAAGATTTTTGAAATTATTAATATCTTCAATATTATTAATAATGGCTTGAGCAGAAAAGTAATCATTAAATTTCTCATAAGAGAAAGTTAGAACCTCTTCCCCTCTAATCTGATTAGACATGAGTAAATGTACTGAAATTAATTCCTGTAAAAATAAATTCTCATTGATATTTCTGAAATTTAGAGAAGCTAAAACATTTAATGCCTCTTCATATTTAATATTAGAAGAATTTGTATGGAAAATAGTTTCAGCAATTTTTAGTAGATATTTCTCAACATACTTTAATGATTTTCTATATTCAAATTTTTCTGAAATTTTTTCATTAAAAACATCAATATATTTTTTAAAAATTTTATCAATATCAATGTCATCATATATTGAGCTAGATGTACTTTTTCTATATTCGCAAAAAATTTTAAGAAATAATGGGTTTTTAAATTCATTTAGCATCAGTGGTTCAGTTGGAAATGCTAATTGATAGTAGTCAAAAAAAGATTGAATAGCTTGATAAATATTGGTCTCAAAACCTTTATGCTTTACTACATTAAGATAATTTTTGGCTATATCCGAGGTTAAATTAGTTAAGATATTATCTTTATATTCACTTCTAATTGATAAAATAAGTGCTACCCATGGATATTTTTTAAACTTTTCAATAAAACCTGCTAATGTATCTTTCCACAGCTTTTGACCTTGTCCTTCATTTAAAGCATCAATAATAATAGGAACTCGTTCTTTCTGTATTTGTCCAATTGTATTTAATGCACCTAAAAATTCAGCTTCATTACAATACAATCGTAATTCATCTTGCAAAATTTGAGACCAAGGATTGATCTGTGTCGTTAATCTTTGACCCAATATAAAAATACAAGGCTTATGTTATAAAATTAAATGATTGGCAAAATCTCCCAATAAATGCGACTTACCTATACCGGCATCTCCATAAATAACCAAATATGGATAATCAATCAGATTGAATTGAGTACTTTTTAATTTATTGGATAGCTTTTCTAATTGATATATTTCAGAGCTAAACTCTTCCATTTCAATTTGTGTATCTAGCACCCAAATTTTTTATTGAACCATTGACCTGCTCTTGAAACCACATTTCAGAAAAGAATTCTTTATCAAACCAGTATTTAAGAATGCCGCTATTTTCTGGTTTCATTAATTTGTTGTTTAACTCAAAAGCTCCCCAGTATTCAATATCAATATTTATTTCTTGATTTAGAGCGAAATTTTTGCATTCATCAACAAATTTATTCCATCTATCTTGAAGATATTTTTTACCTTTAATTCTAGGATCTTGTTTGTCAATAGGACAGCAGACAATATATTTAATTAATCTAGGATGTGTTTTTAAAGCAGTTTGAAATGATTCTTTTATTTGTTTAAATTGCGGGTCTTGAATATCAAAGAAATATTTTGCCTGCCAACCAATCTCGTCACCATTCTCTAATATTAAATAGGCTTCAACACCACCATCAGGTGCATCTATCCGTGTAAAATATCCATTTTTTCTATTTTCACTAGATGCTAATTGACAAACTATCTCCTCAAAAGCTGTACGTTGAGACTGTTGGTAACTTTTTATTTGATGCCAGTTAATTTCTACTATAAAACCTGTTTAAATTGAAGATTTAAATTGATTTTGGGGCTGTTACAGACTATTCAACTACAATATTTTATTATTTCTCAATCTGGCTAAAAGCTTTTAAGTTCTTATCCTATCCTTCTCCTTTACCACCAAATGCCTCATTCGACCAAATTCAGTACTCCCTTTCAGTGAAATATCTTTAAAAGTTATTTAATTCAATTATATATGAGTAGTTAAATTAGATAGTATTTATTTTTGTGTTGATTGGATACCGATCAGATAAGATAATTAAATTTAGCTCTTAATTTATAGTAAAGATTATTATTTATATAATAAGTTATTATTTAATAATTAAGTAAATGTTTAAAATAAAGCATTTTTATGCCAGATTAAATGGTCTACCAGAACCCATTGATGCTGTTTTTTCTCATACCAGATAGTTAAATTTTCATCTTTATTGCTAGACCATGTAACTTCTCTGATTAGAATGTCTCTGTTTTCAATTTCTTTTTCTGTAAATGTGTTTCTTAAACCAATTCTGAATTCTGAAATCACACCATCTCCTTTGCCTAAAATAAAAGTACTATCTGTTAATGGCGGGTATTTTGATACTAAAGTATTAACTGGTATCTGTTGTATTTGATTTAAATTTATATTTTTTTCAGTAATAAATTCTGTATTTACATTCAGAGTATCTGTTTTATAGCTTTCTTCTAATGATTTGGTTTTATTACAGGCAGATAACAATATTACTAATAGCATAGCTACAAAATTTTTATTTGTTTTAAATAGATTCATATTGAAATAATTTTGGATTTTTAAACGGGATTATTTGATTAGATATAAAACAAGAGCGAAAGGATATACTAATAGCCTTATTTAAATCTAATTAGCGTAGTGATGTTGAGTATTTTATCAAAAAACCAATTAATGTATATATTTTTTAAATAGTTAGTAGCATTATTCTTTATGGTAATTTTGTTCTGATAAATTTCAGCAAAAAATTTATATCTGGTTAATTCTCCTTATCAGGCGAAACTGAATTTTTTAAAATTCATAAAAGAAAGCTGAATTGATTTACTATATATTATGAAATAACTAAAAGATTAGATAACTGAGGCAAAAATTAATAAAAGAATTAAAATATGTATACATTTGTTGAATATATTTAAATAAAGTTTGGGATTTAGATAAATCTGGCGATGATTGGTTCGATTAATCAGATTAATGAACATATAAAGCCACAGTATTGATGATGAATATTATGGCAAATTAAATTAGCTGATTATTCTATGAAATAGTCGTTATAAACATTGCTATTTTATACCGGTCTGCTAAAATAGCACCTATGGAACAGCGCAAGCCGCCAAAATCGGGCGGCTTGCTTTTTGTTATTAATACGAAATACCGTTGATGCATTCTGCAGCGGTATCTTGGAGAAATATGATGCAAAAAATTCCGTTGACCGTAATTGGTGCTAATTTGCTGAAACAAGAGCTACAAGAGCTTAAAAGTGTAGCTCGGCCGGCTGTAATTGAAGCAATTGCTGAAGCACGTTCGCATGGCGATCTGTCGGAAAATGCAGAATATGAAGCTGCTAAAGAAAAACAGGGCTTTATTGAAGGCAGGATTGCTGAAATTGAGCACAAGCTTTCTCTGGCGCATATTATTGATCCAAAAGAAACCAATGCTGATGGTAAGGTGGTTTTTGGTGCTACAGTGAAAATGCAGGATCTGGAAACCGAAGAAGTAGTGAGTTACCAGATTGTGGGTGAAGATGAGGCAGATATTAAACAGGCTAAAATTTATGTCGGTTCACCTATAGCACGTGCTCTGATTGGTAAAGAAGAGGGTGATGTGGCAGAAGTTCAGGCACCGGGCGGTATTCGCGAATATGAAATTCTTGAAGTGTTTTATATTTAATTTATCTGCATTTAAAAAATTGTTTACTGTTTTACAGAAACTAGCCGGATAAAATAAAAGCGATTCATGTAATGAATCGCTTTTATTTATTCTGCCGGATTCTCTTTGCGGCGGAATAATATTAGTTGTTTGCCAATATGCTGAATTAATTCGGCATGAGTAGCTTTACATAGTTCTTCTGCAATGGCTATACGCGCTGCACGATCGTCACCTGCTACCTGTACTTTAATCAGTTCATGTGCATCAAGATTACGATTGGTTTCGGTGATTACTTCAGTAGTCAGTCCGTGCTGACCAATCAGTACTACTGCATGTAATTGATGTGCACGAGCTTTTAATGCCATTTTTTCTTTACTGTTTAATTTATCTGTTGCCATTTTACTTTCCGGATTAATTACGATCTGATTAGCCTGTTATTCAAGTTAGGTTCAGAGTTAAGCTATTTTAAATGAGACAGACGATTTTTTATAGTTGAGAGGGTCTGTATATCTGCATTGAAAATAAAAATTCAAAATCAGTATATTAATAAGGTATTTCTTATTTTAATTAAAATAGTAATTTATAAAACATTCAGGTATATTTAATTTCTGTGATATTTGTTTATTGTTGGTAATATTTATTCTATTTTAATTAGTTAGCAAAAATTAATATCTTTTTCGTTAAGTCATTATAATTATGAAATTTTCGCAGATTTTGGGCCTTGGCATACTGAGAGTTCTGGATACCTTTATTTTCAGATTAGTTGCAGGGCTTGGGTTGTGCGTGGTTTGTCTGCATTTAGTGTCGCATATATATACTAGAAGCAGCATCAAAAACCAATCTCATTATCCTTTTGAAGTTGCGGTATTTCAGTCTGATGGTACTTTTACTCAGGTAAATTATAGTACTAATAGAGATTTTAAACCGGAAAATACGTCATTTCTGGCCAAATTCCCCAGTGGGCGGGATAAATCATCAGATGGTAATTATTCCTTCAGTTATAAGGTACTTAAAGAGGAGCCACAGCTTCAATTGATTGAGATTGAAACTATTGACCTGGAAAATGATAGAAATACATGGGCAACATATGTTGCTACGGCCGATACTATCATGCCATTGAGTACCAGAATTGAAACCCCTGCTTATCTGCCGCTATGCGCTCTTATAGCTTTTATTCTGGTGCAGCTAATGAAACAATTTATCAGATATGTGCGCTGGTGTTTCACTATGTCAATCTATTCAGATGAGTAACTTACACTAAAAAAAGATTTGGAATAAAATCTGAGAGAGACAGGTCTGATTAATTGCTAAGTATAGCCGGTGGATAAAATTATTTATGCTGATGAATTTATCTTTTATATAAGGGGAAATGCTGTATTCTGTATCAATTTCACGATACAATGTGGTGATTTTTTCAAGAATTTGCATCATGGGTGTTCGCTCTAAATCTTCCAGTGCATGGCTCAACGAGCATGTTAACGATCATTATGTTCATCTGGCTCAGAAAGAAGGCTACCGTGCACGCGCAGCCTATAAGTTGCTGGAAATCAATGATAAGGATCATCTGATACGACCGGGTGCGGTAGTGGCTGACCTTGGCAGTGCTCCGGGTAGCTGGTCGCAGGTTGCGGCCAGGCTAGCTGGTGCGGCAGGACAGGTATTTGCACTGGATATTCTGCCTATGGAACCAGTGACGGGTGTACGTTTTATTCAGGGTGATTTTCGCGAGAATGACGTGCTGGCAAAGTTTGAAACTTTGCTGGATGGTTGTGAACTGGATCTTGTAATTTGTGATATGGCACCCAATATGTCTGGCAATAACATTACTGATCAGGCACGCAGTTTTTATCTGGCAGAATTGGGTCTGGAGTTTGCTCAGGCACATCTCAAACCGGGTGGTGATTTTCTGGTGAAGGTGTTTCAGGGAGCAGGTCTGCAAGAGTTTCAGCAGGCTATGAAGGATTGTTTTGCTCAGGTAATGGTTCGCAAGCCGAAAGCATCCCGTGACCGCTCGAGCGAAATTTATTTGCTTGGTCGCGGTAAAAAATAGTAGTTATAGCCAATGCTATATGAAGAAGTTGGCTATATTAACTATTCTGAACAACAATTAATTAACCTCCTTAGGAGTTTCTGACAGTGCGGAATACCGTAAAGAATCTTTTGGTCTGGCTGGTGCTGGCGTTAGTATTAATGGCCGCATTCAATGCCATTACTGAGAAAAAAGAGAGTAAACAGCAAATTGAATACTCTCAGTTTATTCAGCAGGTTAACAAGGGTGAGATTGCCAGTGTAAATATTGAAGGTTCAGTGATTAATGGTCTGCAGCTGAAGGGCCAGCGTCATGATAAATCTTCTTTCATTACCAATGCACCGACACCGCTGGAAAATAATTTTGTTAGTAATCTGATAGCGAAAAATATTCGGGTTAATGTGATTCCGGAAGAAAAACCGGGTATTTTGACTAATATGTTTATCAGCATATTACCTATACTGTTGCTGATTGGTGTATTTTTTTATTTCATGCGCTCCACACAAGGCGGCGGAGGCAAGGGTGGTGCCTTTTCTTTTGGTAAAAGCCGTGCCCGATTACTGGATAAAGAGTCTAATAAAACAACCTTTGCTGATGTAGCTGGTTGTGATGAGGCTAAGGAAGAAGTGCAGGAAATTGTGGATTATCTGCGGGCACCACAGCGTTATCAGACGCTTGGCGGACGCGTACCGCGCGGTATTCTGATGTGTGGCAGACCGGGTACAGGTAAAACATTACTGGCAAAAGCAATTGCCGGCGAAGCTCAGGTGCCGTTTTTCAGTATTTCCGGTTCCGATTTTGTAGAGATGTTTGTTGGTGTGGGTGCATCGCGTGTTCGCGATATGTTTGAGCAGGCAAAAAAGAATGCTCCCTGTCTGATTTTTATCGATGAAATTGATGCGGTAGGCCGCCAGCGTGGTGCTGGTTTGGGTGGCGGTAATGATGAACGTGAGCAAACACTGAATCAGTTGCTTGTGGAGATGGATGGTTTTGAAAGCAATACAACAGTTATTGTGATTGCGGCAACTAACCGTCCGGATGTGCTTGATCCTGCTCTGATGCGACCAGGCCGTTTTGACCGTCAGGTAGTGGTACCGTTACCGGATATCCGTGGACGTGAACAGATTCTGAAAGTACATGCTGCTAAAGTGCCTCTGGATAAATCAGTGGATTTACCTGTGCTGGCACGTGGTACTCCGGGTTTTTCCGGCGCTGATCTAGCCAATCTAGTAAATGAGGCTGCTCTGTTTGCAGGTCGTCGGAATAAGACCAAAGTAGACATGAGTGACTTTGAAGATGCTAAAGATAAGATTTACATGGGTCCTGAGCGCCGTTCCATGGTTATGCATGAGGATGAGAAAAAAGCCACAGCTTATCATGAATCAGGTCACGCTGTTGTTGCTGAGACACTGGATTTTACAGATCCGGTACATAAAGTAACGATTATGCCCCGCGGGCGTGCTCTTGGTCTGACTTGGCAGCTGCCGGAACGTGACCGCATCAGTATGTATGAAGATCAGATGCTTAATCAGATTTCAATTCTGTTTGGTGGTCGTATAGCTGAACAGTTGTTTATTGGTCGTGTGTCTACTGGCGCTTCTAATGACTTTGAACGTGCTACTCAGATTGCGCGTGATATGGTAACCCGTTATGGTATGTCCAAAAAAATGGGACCTGTAGTATATGGTGAAAATGAAAATGAAGTGTTTCTCGGGCGCTCTGTAACGCAATCGAAAAATATTTCTGAAAAAACCATGCAGGAAGTAGATGCTGAAGTACGTCGCATCCTTGATGAGCAGTATGAAATTGCTTATAAAATTCTGGATGAGAATCGCGATAAGATGCATACCATGGCTAAGGCTCTGATTGAATGGGAAACCATTGACCGTGATCAGGTGCTGGAAATTATGGCCGGTAAGCAGCCTAGTCCGCCAAAAGATTTCAGTGAAAATATAGTTGAGGATGGTGATACTGAGCAGCCGTTAGCTGAGACTGAAACTGAAGCTAAGACTGATGCGGTAGCTGAAACCGAAACAGGCGCTAAAGCGGATGGAGCAACTCAATCCGAAACTAAAGCTGATGCTGTGGCTGAGGATGCAGATAATACTGAATCTAAAGCATCTGCACCTGAACAGAAATCACAGGACTAATTAATGTAGTTATATGATTTTTAACGGCAGCAATAGCTGCCGTTTTTTCTATGTTTTATCTGAAAATAAGAGGCACAAAATATAATAGTAATACTGAAAATAGTTATTCTGGTATATAGGTATATGCTATTTTGGTTTATCTGAATTGTTGAAAAGCATGGTAATTTAAGTCAGGAAGATTCTGTATTATGTAAATGATAAAATACTGGTAAAAGCTGGTGTGATAAATTCAGCCAAACGGTTCATTCATGAAAGTAGTAAATCAATATTTCCTATGAGGCAAATATTCTTTCATTAATTAATTTGGCTGGCTTTAAAATAGGTGAATTTATAAATTGAATATTTCTCCATTATTATCAGTTATAAATGTGAAATCAGAGCAATTATGATGCTTACATTGAGTCCGGATTATTTATATAACTCAGATAATGACAGGATATTTAAATCTTGAGATTTATCAATTTATTTTACATCAAGGTATTCTGTCTTAGTTCTGATAGCAATTCTGGTTGTAGTTCAATATATATCTTTGTTAATTTCAATATTTTTTGATTTGCAATGATTTTTAATAGATTTTATGTTTTTGTTATTTTCAGTGAGTCTGAATTTGTACTTTGCGAATAAAAAAATCGAGATGCGAAGAGAAATAACTTTATTTGGCTAATCAGAATTTATTGTTAGTATTATTGGTTTAACCACAAATACAGACTGTATGATTATTTGATAAATGTTAAGGGATTATGATTAAGTATGGATAATTCTGGTCAAAATTACTGGCAGTGCGGGCGCTTTCAAATTGATTTGGCGCAGCCGAAAATTATGGGAATCGTCAATTTAACGCCGGATTCATTTTCAGATGGCGGAAGTTACAGTACTGCTCTGACTCTGGCATTAAAGCATGCGGAACAGTTATTAAAGGATGGGGCAGATATTCTGGATATTGGCGGAGAGAGCTCCCGTCCCGGATCTAATTTTGTTTCACCCCAGGATGAGTGGAAGCGTATTGAGCTAGTATTAAGAGAGTTGGTTACCTGGAATGTACCATTAACTGTCGATACACGCCGCACTTGGGTAATGCGTCAGTTACTTGAGCAGCAGCTGGCTGACGGAATAAATGATATTCAGGCACTGGAAGATACTGGTGCAGTGGATTTACTTGCGCAGCAGCAAAATATTGGTGTGTGTCTGATGCATATGCAGGGACAGCCGGAAAATATGCAGCATAATCCTGAATATCAGGATGTAGTTACTGAAGTTGGTCAGTATTTGCAGCAACGGGTATCTGTGTGTAATCAGGCTGGGATTGAACGTTCGCGTCTGACAATAGATCCGGGTTTTGGTTTTGGTAAGAGTCTTCAGCATAATATTGCATTAATGCAGCACTTTGCAGACTGGCATGCGGCCGCCGGTTGTCCGGTACTGATTGGGGTATCACGTAAAACTATGATTGGTTTACTGACTGATGAAACTGAACCAAGACAACGGGTTGTCGGAAGTGTGGTGGCTGCAGTAGCAGCCGTGGCACGTGGTGCAGCAATTATACGGGTACATGATGTACGTGAAACATGTCAGGGTTTACAGGTATGGGCGGCCTTGGGCGGAAGTATTTAATAAGATAGGTTGCAGATTGTCAGCAGACGCGGGCTGCGGTTTTTATTATGTAATCTAAGTGGAATTTAATAGGATTCAGATTTATTGTGAACCGGATAGTTTTCAAATAACATTTTATTTACTGACTGAACAGCTATGCCTGTTCTACAATAATAGTCTTAAATTAATCGGTCGGAGCAGGTGATGGCAAAAAAATATTTTGGTACAGACGGGGTGCGTGGTGAAGTTGGTAAGTTTCCGGTAACCCCCGAATTTGTACTGAAATTAGCGTATGCTGCCGGACATGTATTGGTACAACATGGAACTGATCATCAGCCTACTGTGCTGATTGGTAAAGATACAAGAATTTCCGGTTATATGTTGGAAGCAGCAATGGAAGCGGGCTTTACAGCAGCAGGGGTAAATGTACTGCTTACCGGACCATTACCTACACCGGGTGTGGCTTATTTAACCCGTGCACTGCGTCTGGATTGTGGGGTGATGATATCTGCTTCACATAATGCTTATCATGATAATGGTATTAAATTTTTTGCAGAGGGCGGAGTCAAGTTAAGTGATATTCTGGAGCTGGAAATTGAAGCAGAGCTGGAAAAGCCGGTAAAAACTGTACCCTCCAGCGAGCTTGGTCGTGCGCGGCGCATAAATGGTGCTGTTGACCGTTATATTGAGTTTTGTAAATCTACTTTTCCGAATCATTTGAATTTGCGTGGTTTGAAGCTGGTGGTAGATACGGCAAATGGTGCGGCCTATGCTGTGGCACCTAAGGTATTTCATGAGCTGGGTGCAGATGTGGTCTGCATCGGCGATCAGCCGGATGGTTATAATATCAATCAGAAAATCGGGGCAACATATACTAAGTCACTACAGGCAGCAGTATTACAGAATGAAGCCGATTATGGTATTGCGCTGGATGGTGACGGCGACAGGCTGATGATGGTGGATAAATTCGGCAAAGTCTATGATGGGGATACGCTCATTTATGTAATTGCCAAAGCTCGTGCTGCAGCAGGCTGTCTGGATGGCGGTGTAGTGGGGACGGTTATGACCAATCTTGCTATGGAGCTGGCGTTTAAGCGGCTGGGCATTGATTTTGTCCGCGCTAAAGTAGGTGACCGTTATGTTCTGGAACAGCTGCATCAGCATCAGTGGTCACTGGGAGGAGAAGCTTCCGGTCATATAGTTTGTCTGGATAAGCATAATACTGGTGACGGAATTATTGCAGCTTTACAGGTCTTTGCAGCCTTACAGGTTTTACAGCAGGATTTAGCCAGTATACTTACTGACTGGCAGCCTTTTCCGCAAACTATGATTAATGTTCATATTGAGCCTGATCAGGACTGGCAGAGTATTGCGGCGCCGGTAGCTGATGAGGTGATAAAACAGCTCGGAGATAATGGACGTGTGGTACTTCGCCCGTCAGGAACAGAACCGGTGGTGCGGGTTATGGTAGAAGCTCGTCAGACTGAAGTTGCGCGTCAGGCAGCTGAAAAAATTGCCAATGCAATTAAGTCGGGTTTGGCAGAATAAATCTGTCTGACAGGAATAAAAAAAGAACGGGCATTTTATGTTTGCATTGCTGGAAGCTTTTTTTACTGAGTATGGCTATGCAGCGGTATTTCTGGTATTGGTCGCCTGCGGCTTTGGTGTGCCAATACCGGAAGACGTAACGCTGGTTGCCGGTGGTGTTATAGCCGGACTGGGACATGCGCATGTACATACCATGTTTATGGTAGGTATGGCTGGTGTTCTGGTAGGCGATGGTATGATGTTTAGTGCCGGACGCGTATTTGGTCATCGTATTCTGAAATTTCGTTTTGTTCAGCGGGTAATGACGCCCAGGCGCTATGCCCAGGTACAGGATAAATTTGATAAATATGGTAGCTGGGTATTATTTATAGCCCGTTTTCTGCCGGGTTTGCGTACCCCGATTTATATTACCGCCGGGATCAGCGGGAAAGTTTCTATACCGAAATTTTTGCTGATGGATGGTCTAGCTGCAATGATTTCAGTACCCGTGTGGGTGTATCTGGGTGAATATGGTGCGGAAAATATTGACTGGCTGATGCATAAGGTGCATCAGTTCCAGGCAGTTGTGTATGTTGTGATTGGCGTTGGTGCACTGGCACTAGTCTATTACTGGTGGAAAAAGCGTCAGCGTATCCAGTTTTTTAAACGTAAAATTGCTGAAATTCGTCAGCGCAGGCGCAATCGTAAGCAGCAAAAACAAAATTTGAAGTAATACGCCGGAAATAAAGAAAAAGACAGTTGAGAAAACTGTCTTTTTTTATTTATGGTCGCTATGTTAATTTATTATTTAGTTTCGCCGATTTTACCTTCACGACCGCTGAACAGGTTTTTGATATTGCTTTTATGCCGGTAAAGAACCAGTATATCAATCACTATAACAGCAATTACCCAGCTTAACTGAGGCATAAACCACCAGGCAGCAAACGGGCTGATCAGAGTAGCTATTAATGCGGCCAGTGAAGATACTTTGAAACCAAAGGCCATAATCAGCCATACTGCTGCACAAATAAGTGCAGTAGGCCATGATAAAGCCAGGAGTACACCCAGTGCAGTAGCTACGCCTTTACCACCTTTAAATTTGAAAAATACCGGCCACATGTGGCCAATGAGAACAACTACGGCAATGATGGCAATGGTATTGCTGTCCAGTTGCCAGACCGTCTGATAGTGTTTTGCCAGCCAGACGGCCAGCCAGCCTTTGAGTGCATCGCCTAGCAGTGTAAGAGCAGCGGCGCTTTTTTTGCCTGTACGCAAAACATTGGTAGCACCGGGATTGCCGGAACCATAGCTGTGCGGGTCGGGCATACCCATACAGCGTGAAACAATAACGGCAAAAGACAGAGAGCCCAGTAAATAGGCACCGATAATTGCAAGGTAATTGACCATAAAGCGGTTTCTTTAGTCTACAATCTGAGGGTTTGCATTTTAGCTCAGTAGGTTGGACATGGATACTATCTTTTTACACGGTATGACTGCGCAGACGCTGATTGGGGTATATCAGTGGGAGCGGCAACAACAGCAAACACTGTTGCTGGATGTGGATATTGGTACAGATTTTCAGCAGGCGGCGCAAAGCGATAATATTGACGATACGATTCACTATGCCAGAGTGGCTGATGATTTGCGTGAGACACTTGCTGAACAGGAATTTTTGTTACTGGAAGCACTGGCAGAGTATGTGGCTCAGTTTATATTGAACCGTTACAGGGCATTATGGGTGCGGGTGAAAGTGGTGAAGCCGGGTATTCTTGCTGGTATTAAGGAAGTGGGCGTACAGATTGAACGCCGGAATACCCAAGTATGATAATAATCTGTTTTTCCTACTAAAGGATACGATATGACTACGCCGGTCTGGACTGTGGCACAGATGAAAGCATGGGAGGATACACAGAACCGTGAAGGTTTGAGTTATGCCCGAATGATGGAACATGCAGGAAGTCGTGCAGCAAAGGATTTATTATGTCGGTTTCGTTCCTCGCAGCATACACTGATATTGTGTGGTAAAGGGAATAATGCAGGTGATGGGCTGGTATTAGCCCGAGTGTTGTCTTTACATGGCTGGCCGGTAACGATTATGTTTTTACAAGGACAGCAATTATCAGCTCTTGCAGAAGCCAACCGGAAATGTCTGCCGGTTACTGTAGATTGTATTAATGTTTCGCAATTGCATACTGTGCTGCCGTCTGTGCATCTGGTTGTGGATGCTGTTTATGGTACTGGTTTCCATGGTGAGTTGCCTCAGGCTATTGCACGTTGTTTTGATGCAGTTTCTCAGGCAGATGTGTTTAAGGTGGCACTGGATATGCCCAGTGGTGTGGCTGGAGATGGCGAAGAAATAGCTGCCGGAAGTTTTCAGGCTCAGCTTACTTATGCTTTTCAGGCCCTGAAACCGGCACATTGTCTGGAGCAGGTAAGACAGTTATGCGGAGAAATAGTACGTGTTGATTTACTGGATTAGTGTTGATGGTTTTGCCTGCTCCATACCTGATAGCATTGAGCCAGGTGTAATAGCATGCATGCAGTCGCTCCCCAGATATGCCGGTTCTGATAGTGTAAATGATAAACCTTAAGCTTAAGATGCTGATATTGAGTAATACTATGCTGGTATAGCCCGCTATCCAGAACAACAGGTAAGGGTACAGGGAATATTTCGCTGACTTCTGACGGGTTGAGCTGCCAGTGCAGAGATGAATTGGTCCAGGCCAGAACAGGAACAACTTTGAAACCGCTAGGCAGATAGCATTGGGGTAAGGTTCCGACCAGCCGCCACTGATTACGGATTAGTCTGGTTTCTTCTTCGCTTTCGCGAAATGCTGCATTGATACTGCTTTCATTATTTTCCAGTTTGCCGCCGGGAAAAGCGATTTGTCCGCGGTGCTGGCGTAGTTGCTGACTGCGCTGAGTGAGCCAGATTTGCGCGTTACCATGATTCCAGTCAACAGGTATCAGTATCGCAGCGCAGCGAAAATTAACGGGCAGATGCTGTAATGCATCCTGGCGCTGATTAAGTATAGTAGGCAGTGTACTAGTGCATGTGTAATGTAAAAACTGTTTCAGCTTATCAGGTGTAGTAAACATTTCAATGATGCCAGACTGTTCTTTTTTCAGGATACTAAGTAATTTATATATCGTTCAGGCATAAATGACCAGAATAATTATAAAGAGGATTAACCAGTGGTTACCAGAGGGTGATTGAAGCACTGAAGTACTTAGGCGGAGTTGGCTGGCTAAGGATGTCAGTAAATAAATATGAGCAGGAGTTGAAAGCATCTGGAAGTATGCTTTATACCTGGCAATATGATTTACGTTGGGCTGCTCAGCAATTGCGTAATGAGAAAAATTAAAACCAGTTCATAAACGGTGTGATTTACCGTGGGAACTGGTTTAATTTTAAACAGTAAAATTGGTTTGCAGTTAAGTAAATGGCGATGACGGACAGTTGAAGTATTTATTAATTTTGGCAACGTTATTTATCTTGCTGATAAAACGATGGTAACTGTTGCGGTTTGATTATTATAATGTACGCGAATACTGGGCTTCGGTGCGCTTCTGACGCAAATAGTAGTCAAATACCATGGCGATATTGCGAATCAGCAGCCTCCCTTTGGGTGTAACCTGTAAATTCTGCTCACTAAGATTGAGCAAGCCAAGCTGTTGCAGATGCTGTAAATCAGTCTGCTCAGCAGCAAAGTATGTTTGAAAAGGCTGCTGCATGGCATGGCTATAATCAGGGTAATTAAGCTGGAAGCGGCACATTAAATCCTGAATTACACGCCGGCGCAGTAAGTCGTCTGCATTAAGCTGGTAGCCGCGCATAACCGGCAGGCGGTTTTCATCCAGAGCCTGATAGTAGGCAGACAGTTCTTTTTCATTCTGGCTGTAGATATTGTTGATTTTGCCGATGCTGGATACGCCGATGGCGATTAAGTCACAGTCTGCATGGGTTGAATAACCCTGAAAATTGCGTTGCAGGCGGCCTTCAGATAAGGCAATGGCCAGTTCGTCATCAGGTTTGGCAAAATGATCCATGCCGATGAAGATATAGCCCTGCTGTAACAGATATTGAACGGTGTTTTGCAGAATATCCAGTTTAACACTGCTGTCGGGTACGGCTGATGTATCAATACGCCGCTGTGGTTTGAACAGATGTGGCAGATGTGCATAGTGATACATGGCAATGCGATCCGGCTGCAGAGTCAGTACGTGATCCAGTGTGCAGCGCATAGAGGCTTCAGTCTGGTGCGGTAAGCCATAGATTAAGTCGACACTGACAGAGTGAAAACCATTAGCTCTGGCTGCCTCAATAACTGTCCGGGTTTCAGCTTCGCTCTGGATGCGGTTAACGGCCTGTTGTACCGCCGGATTGAAATCCTGAATACCGACGCTCATCCGGTTAAAACCGAGTCTGCCCAGATGAGCTACAGTTTCAGCTGTCACTTTACGCGGGTCGATTTCAATTGAATATTCACCCTGTTCTGACAGGGTAAAGTAGCGGCTGATACTGGCAAAGATATGACTGAGCTGGTCATCATTCAGAAAGGTTGGTGTACCGCCGCCGAAATGTAATTGTGCCAGCAGCGGTTTACTCTGCCAGTTTTTTGCCAGCAGTGCCATTTCTTTATCCAGATACCGGATATATATATCGGCACGGCTGGTATCTTTGGTAATAATTTTATTACAGCCGCAATAGTAACAGATGGTATTACAGAAAGGCACATGTACGTACAGGGAGACTGGTTTGTCACCAATATTTTGCTGTAAAGCAGTTTGTAACTGAGTTGCGGTGAATGAAGTATTAAAACGGTCTGCTGTAGGGTAGGAAGTATAACGCGGGCCGGAAGACGGTAAGGAAGCAATAAGGGTACGGTCGAATTCTATGTTGATGCGTGGTGTGTTCATTGGATAATGATGGTTATTCTTGTGTTGGTCTGGTGAAATAGATAGGAGTGATAACTATTTATGGTAGAATACATCCGGCAGTAAAGTAAAGCAGTGAAAACATAATAAGCCAATTTTTTTATTAAATCAGGGTCTGAAGGAAATTCAATTCACTTTGTCTATAACAATACTATATTGGATAGTTTTTAAAAAATTGATTTATATCAATATGTTTTTTATATGATGTTCTGGGCAAAGTGTAATCAGTAATTATTAAATATATTATGATTAGATTGTATAAACAGGGTGAAATAGTACAGAAATTATGCGAAAAATGTTCTTTGCATATTCTCTGTATGCCGGTAATGCTTAAAGAGCGGGAACTAACCGATTTAGGAGCGATTATTCGTCAGAGTCGTCGTTTAAAAAAAGGGGAGTATCTGTTTCGTGCCGGTGAACCGTTTGATGCAATATTTGCCATACGAACCGGTTTTTTTAAAACCATGGTTAATAGCCGGGACGGACGAGATCAGGTAACTGGTTTTTTTATGTCAGGTGAATTGTTGGGGCTGGACGGTATTTGTCATAATGTTCATGGCTGTGATGCAGTAGCTCTGGAAGATAGTGAGGTATGTGAGCTACCATTCACTAATATGGAAGATGCCGGTAATATTTTGCCTTCATTACAAATACATTTTTATCGTCTGATGAGTCAGGAAATTCTGCGTACTCAGGAGCTGATGCTGATGCTGGGTAATATGCGTGCAGAAGAGCGTCTGGCTGCGTTTCTGGTGAATTTATCTCATCGTCTGAGTTTTCGTGGTTTTGCTGCAAATGATTTTATTTTGCGTATGTCACGTGAAGAAATTGGCAGCTATCTGGGGCTAAAGCTGGAAACAGTAAGCCGTACTTTGTCTAAATTTCAGCATGAAGGCTGGATAAAAGTTGAGCACAAGCATATTCAGTTATTAGAACCATGGATGTTGCAGAAAATGGTGATGCATTGTCAGCGGGCTGCAAGCTGAATTCAGTTAATGCTTAAAAAAGCTGTAGCATGTTATTGTTGCTACAGCTTTTTTGCTTGATGAGAAAAATTATTTTATATACCTGAGTTTGCAATATCGATCATGATTGTGCGTTAGCCGGGCTTATTTCAGGCGTATCTGGCCATCGCGGCAAGCTTAAGTGTATCTTTACCATAAAATTTAGCCTTTAGATGACGCATCCAGCGGATTTTATGTAAGCTTTTGTTGACAATACTGCTTACTTCATCAGGTTGATTATGCAGTACGCTATGCCATAATTCTTTAGCCTGAATAGTTACGCCGAATTCCTGCATTAAACGTGCACCTGAGTGCAGATAGCATAGCCAGTCGCGGGAATGGCATTGCGTTAATGTCATCGCGGATAAAGGATCATCTTCGAAATCGATAAAGCCTATGCTGTCCTGATTAATGTAAATCATATTGCGCGCAAAAGTTTCACTCAGGTATTGCTTGCGTTTATGTACATCTTCGATGGCGTTAAGACCAAGCTGCCAGCGTTGCAATAGAAGTTCAGGCTGATGCTTACAGTGTTTCCATTCTTTTTCTAGATTGTGATTGCCAATATGACTAATCATCAGAGCATCCGGTTGTTGCGCCAGAATGGCAGGAACCCGCACTCCTGCTGAGGCCAGAGCCCGCAGACGGGATGCTTCGGTTTGCAGTGCAGGTATTCCGCCCAAATTGGGTACAGGTTGCAGCATGTGAATACCACTTATTTTCTGAGCTATTTTTAATAAGTGATAGCGCCAGGCACTATTGCGTGCACCAGCTTGCCGTACCCATACTTTTTCGCCGTTAGTCAGTATATGGCTTTGCATCAGGCCGGTTTGTATGAGCAGGCACTGTTGTAATGCATGCTGATAAAAGGCAGAAGAGTCGGAAGCGGTCATGAAGCCTGTTGCTTGAATTCAAAAACGGGTATTGATTGTACTATAGTTAAGTTTATAACTCTTAAAATTAAGGTAATAAATCTTTTAGACGGTAATAACCTGTTCCTGCCCATTGTATGGGAAGGCGCAGTAAACTGCCACCGGGAAAGTTGTGATGTATAATTTTTTCAAACATGCACAGGCGGCTGTCATCGCCGCTGATTGCCTCAGCAATAATTTGCCCGCCCATACCGGCAGCAGCCACGCCATGTCCTGAAAATCCTTGTAAAAAATAGAGTTGCGGGTTAAGACGCCCGAAATGGGGCAGGCGGTTCATGCTGATATCAACCAGACCACCCCAGGCATAATCAATTTCTGCATCAGCCAGCTGTGGAAATACTTTAAGCATATCACGGCGCATACTCTGAATGAGTTGCTGCCGGCCGGGTTCACGACCGGAATAATTCACTTTACCTCCGAATAACAGACGTTTGTCTGCACTCAGGCGATAATAATCAAGTACAAAACGGGTATCACATACTGCCATGTTATTTTTGATGAGTTGCTGACCACGTTCCCCAAGCGGCTGGGTTGCAATCATGTATGTACCTACCGGCAGGATTTTGGCTTCGAGTGCCTTTATAGGTGCCTGCCGGAGGCTGCGGGTAAAGGCATTGACGGCAATCACGAGGTTTTTTGCAATGATATTTCCGTTTGGTGTGGTAATCCGGTATCCGTGCTGCCATGTTTCCAGCGAAAGCATAGGGGAATGTTCAAACAGCAATGCTCCGGCACGGGCAGCTGCACGAGCCAGTCCAAGTAAGTAGTTTAGTGGATGTAAATGTCCGGCCTGATGGTCAAAAATCGCGCCGGTATAGCGTTCGCTGGCCAGTTGCTGTTGCAGCTGGTTTGAATTCCATACTTCATAATCATGAAAATGGTAGTGTTCGGCAGCTTCTTTCACCCATTCAGTTAAGGCACGCAGCTGGCGCGGACGGATGGCTGCATGAGCGTAACCGCGTTGCCAGTCACAGCTGATTTGGTAGGTTTGAATCTGTTGTTCAATCAGAGTGACAGCTTCACGGCTCCACTGCCAGAGTGTTTGTGCATTTTTCAGTCCGATCATGCCGGCCAGATTGCTCATTTCAGCAGCGTAACCATAAATGACCTGACCGCCGTTACGGCCGGAGGCGCCATAACCGATTCGGGCGGCTTCGATAAGTGCTACGCTATGCTGCTGTTGTGCCAGTGGCAATGCTGTACCGATTCCGCTCAGTCCGCCACCAATGATGCAGGTTTCCACTTCAACAGTACCTTTTAAACTTGGATAGTGGCTGTGGTCATTACAGCTGGCTGTATAGTAGCTGTCAATGCGTTCTGTATCTGGCGGTATGTAGGTAGACATAGTTACATGATTAAACTGATTAGGAAGATGAAAAACTGGCAGCTAACCGAAATCAGATAGCTGCCATGTATGCATTTTTATTTGTTAGCCTCAAGTAACTGACTCTGTCGATAGGCTTCTGCCATTTCCCGTTCACGTCGGGTATTTTGCCGCATCATGAAGTAATTAATACCAATAACCAGTGTACCTACCAGTGCAATGATGATGGTGGCCAGTACATTCATTTGCGGATCCAGACCCAGTTTGATTTTTGAAAATATAATCATTGGCAAAGTGGAAGAACCCGGACCGGACAGGAATGATGTAATGACTAAATCATCCAGCGACAGCGTAATGGACAGCAGAAAGCCGGATGCAATAGCCGGAGCAATTGAAGGCAGTGTAATCAGAAAAAATACCTTTAATGGTCTTGCACCAAGATCCTTGGCTGCTTCTTCCAGTGACTGATTAAGCTCAGACAAACGTGAGCGGATAATAACAGTTACATAGGCCATACACAGGGTAGTATGACCAAGCCAGATAGTAAAAAAGCCGCGTTCAAAATACAGAAAGCTAAAAACACTGTTTTGCAACAATATCTGTACCTGAATAATTAACAGAAGCATGGACAAACCGGTAATGATGTCCGGCATAACCATTGGTGCAGAAACCATACCAGCAAACAAGGTACTACCACGGAAACGTTTGATGCGGGCTAATGCGTAGCCGGCAAGTGTCCCCAGAATGACTGCGGCTGCCGCCGAGCACAAAGCAATGCGTACTGAAAGCCACGCAGCATCAAGTATCTGTTCATTTTGTAATAATTTACTGTACCACTGAGTGGAAAAACCTCCCCATACAGTGACCAGTCGCGAATTGTTGAATGAGTAGATAATCAGCACAACCAAGGGTATGTACAAAAATGCCAGCCCCAGAAACAGCATTACTCTGAGAAACCAGGATGATATGTTTTTATGCATGACTGGCTCCTTCTTCAATTTCCCGGTTTTCATATCGATGGAACAGGGTAATCGGAATCACCAGCAACAGCACCATAATGACAGCCACTGCTGACGCCAGCGGCCAGTTATTCTGATCGAAGAAAGCCTGCCACAGTACTTTACCAATCATCAGATTTTTTGGTCCGCCTATCAGTTCGGGTATCACAAACTCACCAACTGCCGGAATAAAGACCAGCATCGAACCGGAGATAATCCCGGCTTTGGATAGTGGCAGAGTAATGGAAACAAATGCTTTAATAGGGCCGGCACCGAGATCGGCAGCGGCTTCCAGCAGGCGGTTGTCCAGTTTTACCAGCTGAGTATACAGAGGCAGAATCATAAAGGGCAGATAGGTATATACCATAACCAGATTCAGTGAGAATGAGTTGTATAGCATATTCATCGGGTTGTTGATGAGTCCCCATTTGATCAGATAAGTATTAATAATACCGTTATGGCCGAGCAGGCTCATCCATGCATATACACGCAGCAGAAATGATGTCCAGAAAGGCAGCATAATGGTAAGCAGCAGACCGTTACGGATTTTTTCCGGTGCCCGGGCGATAGCATAGGCTATCGGATAACCTGCCAGCAAACAGATAAGTGTCGTAGTGAAAGCGGTTTTAATAGATAACCAGTAAGTCAGCAGGTAAATATTATCGCCTAGATTGCCAATAAACATTTGTCCGAGAGAATGCCAGAAATCATTGAAAATATCGGCATAATTCTGGTAGCTGACCAGAATATTTACCCGTCCCATTTCAGCATCTACATGATACAGCGGAGTATAGGGCGGGATAGCAATATCCTGTTCGGCAAAGCTGATTTTAAGTACGATAAAAAACGGGATAAGGAAAAGTACCAGTAGCCAGATATAAGGGATGCCGACAACCAGTCCCTGTGTCGGGCGCAAGCCTTTGAGGCGGTTAAACCAGTTCATGTTTAAGCTCCCGCGCCAATTAATGGGTCAGAGGACTGACCTGATTATCTGGCCAGCTGATGTAAACTTTTTCTTCCCAGGTGGGCATAGGAATGCTGTATTGTTCCCAGTATGAGGATAATACCTGACTTTTAATAATTTTGCCGGAAGGCAGCTGGATATGAAAAATACCGAAGCTGCCCAGATAGGCAATTTCTTTGACAATTCCGGCAGACCAGTTATATTCCTGCTGAGGTTGCTCGCGATAGATGTTGATATCTTCAGGACGAATAGACAGCCAGATTTTCTGATCTTCAGGTCCGCTGATACCGTGTCCCAGATAAACCAGTTGCTGCATTTCGGGGCAGTGAATAATGGTATGGTCGGCACCGTCTTCAGTCACTTTGCCTTCCAGAATATTGGTTTCGCCCATGAATTCAGCTGTAAAGCGGCTATTCGGATAGTCGTAAATATCAGAAGGTGTGCCAACCTGTTGCAACTGTCCGTCTGACATGATGGCAATACGTGAAGCCATTGTCATGGCTTCTTCCTGATCATGGGTAACCATAATACAGGTAGCGCCTACTTTTTCGAGAGTATTCACCAGTTCCAGCTGGGTTTGCTGACGCAGTTTTTTGTCTAAGGCGCCCAGAGGTTCATCCAGTAACAGCAATTTAGGGCGTTTTGCCAGACTGCGTGCCAGTGCAACACGCTGCTGCTGACCACCGGAAAGCTGGTGAGGTTTGCGTTTGGCGTATTTGCTCATTTGTACCAGACGCAGCATTTCTTCTACCCGTGCACTGATTTCATCTTTGGGCAGTTTGTCCTGCTTTAGTCCGAAAGCGATGTTTTGTTCGACCGTCATATGCGGAAACAGGGCATAGCTCTGAAACATCATATTGATAGGGCGGTCGTAGGGTTGCAGTTTAGTAATATCTTCACCATCAAGGATAATCTGTCCCTGAGTTGGTGTTTCCATACCGGCGAGCATGCGTAATAAAGTCGATTTACCGCTGCCGGAGCTGCCGAGCAAGGCAAATATTTCGTTTTTTTTGATGGTCAGATTAATATGGTCTACAGCGTAATTATCGCCATAGGTTTTGACGATGTCTTTAATCTGTAAGTAATGTGCTGGATCGGCACCGGGTCTGGTGGTTGCGTTTTCGCTCATAATTAAAGGTTACTCCAGAAAAATCGTTCCAGCCAATGCTCGGCATATGGATGTTTACTGTAATGTTTAAAGAACGGTGCAAAAACGATTCTGCTCCTGCTTTAGGGGACGCATTGTATGCAAGCATTTAGTATGGGGCAATGAAATTTAAGTGTTAATACGTTTAAATTCTCCACTTAGAGTATAACTTTGTATGTAAACAGGGATTTAGCGGTACTTTTTAAATTGAATAAAATTTTGTTAGGATTGAGCTAAAGTACGGTCTGACAGAGAACATGCTGTCTGGCAGGCTGAATATTGCCTAGTGTATCATGTAATTATTGGCTGCTATATTCATTTAAATCTGATCTACTCAGCGGTTGTATCTGATAATGAGATTGTACTGATTTCAATTATAAAATGTGAATGTGAGTATAAATGGATTATGCAAAAAATTTTCCTTATAATCAAATAGTTTGTTTTATTTTTTCTGACTGGGTTAAATGAAAATTCGGTAGATATCTGTTTACGGCCGGTCATGACGATGGATGTAAAAGTAATGAAGAAAAAGGTGTTGCTGGGTATTTGTGGTGGTATTGCTGCATATAAATGTTGTGAACTGGTACGATTGCTTAAAAAAGCAGGACATCAGGTTAATGTTGTGATGACACAGGCAGCTACTGATTTTGTCAGTCCCACTACTTTTCAGGCACTGAGCGGAGAACCGGTATTGCTGGATACCCATGATGCTGCCGGCGGCAACGGGATGGCTCATATCAATCTGAGTCGTCAGGCAGATGTGATGCTGATTGCACCGGCTTCTGCCAATACGCTGGCGAAAATTGCGCATGGCATGGCTGATAATCTGCTGACAACTCTGGTAGCAGCCCGTACCTGTCCGCTGGCTGTTGCGCCGGCAATGAATGTACAGATGTGGAATAATCCGGCTAATCAGCGCAATCTGGCTTTATTACGTCAGGATCAGATAAAAATACTCGGACCGGCAGTCGGTGAGCAGGCCTGTGGCGAAACTGGCAGTGGACGCATGCTGGAAGCGGCTGAGCTGGCGGAATTGCTGGCAGATGTCTGGACACTGCCGGTACTGGCTGGTAAACGGGTACTGATTACGACCGGGGCAACCTTTGAAGCCATTGATCCGGTACGCGGTATTACCAATATTTCCAGCGGACAGATGGGTATGGCTCTGGCACGTGCCTGCCGTGCGGCCGGAGCAAGTGTATCTTTGGTATACGGACAGATTAATACCTCAATGGCAGCAGGGCTGGCTTACACTGAACAGGCTGTCAGCGCAGATTCTATGCTGAATGCAGTCGAGCGTTTATTGCCCCAGCAGGATGTGTTTATTTCTGTAGCAGCAGTGGCTGATTACAAAGTAAAAAACCGCAGTGTACAAAAACTGAAAAAACAGTCGGGGCAGGCTATTCCTGTAATCGAACTGACTGAAAATGCCGATATACTGGCAACTGTAGCCGGCCGGCCGGATGCTCCTTTCTGTGTTGGCTTTGCAGCAGAAAGTGAGCATGTTCTGGAATATGCGCGTGCTAAACGGCTGAAAAAAGGTGTGCCGTTACTGGTAGCTAATGATGTGAGTCTGGCTATGGGTAAAACGACCAATCAGGTAATTTTACTTGATGACAAGCAGGAAACGGCTTTACCGCAGATGAGTAAAGCAGATACCGCTGCGGCTATTGTTGAACGGCTGGCACAATTATTGCCGTGACAGTAAAAGACTGTTACTGATGTGTTATAAGGGCTTGCTGTCCTGATATTTTTAATGATCTATTATTTAAAGACTGGTTTTTATGAGTGCTTCTGAGTTATCTGTACAAATTAAAATATTACATCCGTCAATGGCAGAACAATTACCTGAATATGCGACGATTGGTTCGGCCGGGCTGGATTTACGTGCCTGTATTGAAACACCGGTTACTTTGCAGCCGGGAGAAAGCTTTCTGCTACCGACCGGACTGGCCATACATCTGGCTGATCCGGGATACGCAGCTCTGATATTGCCGCGTTCCGGACTGGGACATAAACATGGAATTGTACTGGGTAATTTGATCGGGTTAATTGATTCGGATTATCAGGGAGAATTAAAAGTATCGTTGTGGAATCGCAGTCAGGAAGCGTATGTCATTGAACCTCTGGCACGGATTGCTCAGATGATTATTGTACCGGTTATGCAGGCAGCTTTTACTGTGGTTGATGAATTTGCGCAAACCAGCCGCGGAGAAGGCGGTTTTGGTAGTACCGGACATCAGTAATTTTATTTAAGCAAACGAAAAGCAAGGTATCCGGATGGATAACCTTGCTTTTTTTGCCATGGCACTGGCTAAAACTGCTTACTACACAATTAATTCAGCATTCTGACCGGCCATTCGGTAGTTTTAGGTTTGAAACCAGTATTATTACTGGCGATAACGCTCAATAAGCATATTCTGCATATTGGTTATAGACTCTTTCTCTGCTGGTTTAATGCGCTCATACTGGCCATCCGGCTGCATTAGCCATGCACACTGATTATCAGCCAGCGCAAGCATCAGAGTTTCCTTGATTATACGTTGTTTTAGCTCAGGTGTTTCAATCGGTGTGCAAATTTCTACACGACGGAACAGATTTCGCCCCATCCAGTCGGCGCTGGATATCCATAGTTTAGAATCACCGCCATTTTCAAAATAAAATACCCGTGCATGTTCCAGCAGCCGGCCGACTATAGAACGTACCCGGATATTTTCTGATAAGCCTTTAACACCCGGTCGCAGCACACATATTCCGCGTACTATCAGCTCAATTTGTACACCGGCCTGACTGGCTGCATACAGGGCATCGACAATAGAAGGCTCAACCAGTGCATTCATTTTAGCAATAATACGAGCTGTTTTGCCGGCTTTTGCCTGCTCAATTTCGTTATTAATGCTGTTGAGAAGCATTTTGTGCAGAGTAAACGGGCTTTGTGCTATTTTATGCAGATTATTGGGTTGTCCCAGACCGGTGATTTCCATAAATACGGTATTAACATCCACGCTGATGTCCTGATTGCAGGTCATCAGACCCAGATCAGTATAAATACGGCTGGTGCCCTGATGATAATTACCTGTACTGACATGAGCGTAGCGTTTCAGCCTGCCGTCTTCACGTCGTACTATCAGTGCCATTTTGGCATGAACTTTATAACCGAATACTCCATATACGACATGGGCGCCGGCAGCTTCAAGCTGACCTGCCCAGTTCAGATTGGTTTCTTCATCAAAACGGGCCATCAGTTCTACTACTACGGTAACCTGTTTGCCTGTCAGTGCCGCTTTCATCAGTGCTTTTACCAGGTCAGAGTTACTGCCAGTGCGGTAAATGGTCATTTTTATCGCAATAACCTGAGGGTCATCAGCCGCCTGCTGAATCAGACGAACTGTAGGTTCGAAAGACTGATAGGGATGATAGAGTAAGATATCGCGCTGGCTGATGATGCTGAACATATCGCGATTTTTATTCAGAATGGCCGGTGTGCCGGGAATAAATGGCGGAAATTTTAAATCATTGCGTTCAACCATATCCGGTACGGCCATCAGTCGTACCAGATTTACCGGACCGTTTACCCGGTACAATTCATCGCGTCCCAGATGAAAATGGCTAAGCAGGAAATCGTAAACGTGTGCCGGACAATTATCGGCTACTTCCAGCCGGACACCATCTCCATATTGTCTTCCCTGTAATTCACCGGCAATTGCCGTGCGCAGATTTTCCAGATCTTCTTCATCAACACTTAGGTCACTGTCGCGGGTAAGGCGAAACTGATAGCAGCCTTTAACGCTCATTCCGGTGAAGAGTGTATGCACATGAGCATGCAGGATTGACGACAGAAATACAAAACCATCATGCCCGTCACATAATTCTTTAGGCATTTTCAGTACTCTTGGCAAAATACGCGGAGCCTGAACGATGGCCATGCCGCCGGTACGCCCAAAAGCATCTTTACCTTCCAGTTCTACTGCAAAATTCAGTGATTTATTCAGTAAGCGCGGAAAAGGGTGCGAAGGATCGAGTCCGATAGGGGTCAGAATAGGTAACAATTCATGCCGGAAGTAATCAGCCACCCACTGGCGTTGTGCTTCACTCCATTCACTGCGCGGATAAAAAGATATGCCTTCACTGCGCAGTGCCGGAATCAGCTCATCGTTAAATAATCTGTATTGTTCGGCAATAATGGCGTGAGCTTCTTCGGTTACATTGGCAATAACTGTATCCGGCAGTTCGCCATTGGCCAGAGGAATATGCGGCGAGAGTTGACGGGTACGCCGCAGCCACGCCATTCGTACTTCAAAAAATTCATCCAGATTGGAAGAAACGATACATAAAAACCGTAAACGTTCGAGTAAGGGTACCTGTGTATCCTGCGCCTGTGCCAGAACGCGACGATTGAAAGCCAGCAGGCTAAGTTCACGGCAAAGTAGATGTGGCTGAATTTCGGACATTGGCTATACCTGTAACTGTCATTAAGGGTAAGAATTTGTCAGTCTGGTGTTAATGTTACTAACATTGGCACTGTTTTGCTGGCAGGTCAAGCTTCATTTGTATTTTCTGGCGGCCAGCGGTTGTGGATATATTGTCCCGGGTTCTGGTAGTTCAGTACTTTAGCGTAATTGCCGGCAGCAGTGGCATTTGCCGGAATATTTTTAGTCACAACACTGCCGGCGCCAATAGTGGCATTGTCACCAATCTGTACATTTTCAATCAGATTACAGTTGGGTCCGATGTAGACGTTATTACCGATATAGGCTGCGGGTCCGTTGTTAGCGCCAATTACTGTGTAGGGAGAAAGATTGACATTGTTACCCAGTCGGGCACTGCTATTGATAATCAGCGGGCCGCCATGACCAATGTACAAACCATAACCCACTGCTGTGCGCGGGCTGATAATGATGCCGCTGCGGCGTTTTTGCCATGCATACATGGGGTAGGCAAGTTTGCGCCATATTCCCGGTACGGAGGCCAGCCTGAGCCAGAAAGTAAAGCGGAACCCCCGGTTAAACAGATAATGACGAATAAAACTAGACCAGTCTGTACGGCCGCTATAACGAAACAAATCACTTTTAATAAGCTGGATAACCATAAAACAGTGCAAAGATGTCGGGAAAATAAAAGGCTGTTCGTCTCTGTGAAATCGAACAGCCATTAGTTTTTATTCCTGAGGCGGTGTATAACCACTGATTTGATCGGCACCCTCGCCGAAGAAATAATTTTCCATTTGCTGAGTAATGTACTGACGGGCGCGGGGGTCGGCCAGACTAAGGCGGTTTTCATTAATAATCATGGTTTGATAACGTAACCAGCCATCCCATGCTTCCTGTGATACGTTATTGTATATGCGTTTACCCAGTTCATTGGGAAATGGCGGAAATTTCAATCCGGGCGCTTCTTTGCCCAGTTTAACGCAATGCACCATATGGCTCATGTGTTTTCCTTTGTGTCATTCAGGGAAAAATACAGATTGTAGAATATTTTGCAGGAGTTGGTTTAAAGCTGGCGGCAAAATATTTTCGACTGGCGTTTGTTACTGGTGTACTGTTGCTGCCGCTCTAATGGTAACTGTTCCAGGTGAGCACTGATAAATCCGCGTTCGACAAACCAGTCACCAGTATGTGTGCTCAGAGCAAACAGTTCTTTTAGCTGTAATTGCTGTGCCTGTTTAATAACATGAGTCAGCAGCAGTTCTCCGTAGCCGCGGGCACGGGCATTCGGTGAAACAATCAGACAGGCCAGCTCACCGGCATTTGCTTCAGGATAAACATGTAAAGCAACACAACCATAAACATAACAATCCTGCTCAAGCACAGAAAATTCATGAATATGGTTTTCCATGTATTCACTGTCACGCGGTAATAAAATACCGGCTGCTTCCAGTGGCGCAATCAGTTGCAGGATATCACCGATATCTTTATTGGCAGCCGGCCGGATACGCATAAAAGGCGCTTTAGCCATGGCTGTGCCGCTGCCTTCACGGGTAAATAATTCCTGTAACAGGCTGCCATCCTGCAGACCGGACAGTACATGCACCCGCTGAACACCGTGTTCAAGTACATGTGCTGCTGTCTGTAACAGCTCTGTCTGGCGTCTGCTTCCGGAGTTTTGTGCCAGCAGACTGGCAATTTCAACACAGTTCAGTTCACTGATGGTTTGTTGCCGTTCATCCAGTAAACCCTGCTGTGTGCCCAGAAAGATGAGTTTTTCTGCGCTGATGGCTTCTGCCACAGCTTGTGCAACTTCATTTACCTGTAAACGATATGACTGACCGCTAAGCGAATGGCCGATCGGGCTGATTAATACCAGCTGATTGTGAGCCAGACGCTCTTCGATAGCAGCCGAATCTACTTTACGAACACAGCCGCTGTAGCCCATATCTGTTCCGTTAATTACGCCCAGAGGCTTGGCGCGCAGGAAATTGCCGGCAGCAATACGCAGGTTGGGAGTGCTGTGATCCATAACCTGTGTAGGTATCATAGATAGTGCTGCTTCCAGATTGAAGCGTGCAATTCCGCTGGCCTGTTTGACTAACTCCAGAGCAGCATTATCCGTAACCGGATTTTCATCTATGCTGATTGCGGTATCGCTGCCGGCTATGGCCTGAATATATTGACTGCAACCGTGAATAAGAACCAGCCTCATACCGAGGCTGGTTAATAAAAGTATATCGGCTGCCAGTGCTGCGAGTTTGTCGCTGACCAGAACATGGCTACTGATTGCTAAAACAAGCGTTTTACCATTCAGATGGTGGATATAGGGTGAGGCCTGACGAAAATCGTGAACAAACTGGTTACTCTTAAAAGTTTCTTGATTACCTGCATGAATGTTCATTTTACTGCCATTAAATAAAATAACTGCATCATCAGTACAGTTAACGCAACAATAGTTGCTAGAGTCCAGTTAAATTCTTTGGACAGTTTATCCTGCTGATGATGTAAAAATTCGGTTTTGGCATGGATGGCATCGGTTTTTTCGATCGCATCATTTAGCAGTAATGGTACATCTGCCTGATTTGTGTTGTCATTAGGCAGTAAGGTAAAAACAAGATTATTCAGGTTATTCACATTACTGTTCATGGAAATATTGGTAGTATTTTCTTCAGGCACATGGACTGGTGTGCTGACTATTGGCGGTGCATTTTTTACCGGCTCTGCTACTGGCAGCGGGTTAAGCAGTAATTCACTGCTGGCCAGCTGCGGCTGTGGCGCAGACGAGTGTTCCGGTTCCGGTTCGGTTGTTGTTGGCACGCGAATCTCCACTTTATTCGCTACCTGATTTAATAAAGTATTCAGATTCGGTCTTTTGTCGATAACCGCAGTATTTTTTGGTGTTGGTGCACTGGTGTAGATTTGATTCTGTGCGCGTTTATTATTCGTCTGATTCTGATTCAGAGCATTGTGCAGTAAATCCATTACTTCACTGGCACTGGGTATCTGCTGCCCGGAGGCAGCTGTATTTTTATTGCTTTCTGAAGCCGGCGGGGTGACATTTTTATTCGCACGGATTTTGGATACAACAGTAAATCTGTGCTGGCATTGTTGACATACAACACGTCCTCCGTCACGTGGCGGTGTTGCTACGATATTTTCTGCATGGCATTGAGGACAAATAACAGTAATTGTTTTAGACATGATTATTTCAGCAAACCAAATAGTTAAAAAGGAGGCAATTAAGTACTGTCAGAAGCAGATAGCCGCTTTATCGCATTAGTATGTCATGCCAGAGTCTACAGATAAATAGCAGAACTGGATAATTATGCTCTTTTACGGCCACTAATGCATACCCACCCGTCCAGTGTTTTAGGTGAATTTAAATCAAACCACTGACGATATATTTCACTGAGTTCTTCTGTTTGTTCTGCCAGAATTCCTGACAGAACAATTTCACCACCGGTACGGGTACGTTCTGCCAGCATTTGAGCCAGCATGCGTAACGGATTTGCCAGAATATTTGCAACAACAATGTCAAATTTCTGACCGGCTGGCAAATTATCCGGAAGATAAAATTCAGCACTGACCTGATTTTGTGCAGCATTATCCTGACTGGCACGGATTGCCTGCGGATCAATGTCTACACCACAGGCACGGCCGACACCCAGTTTCAGTGCGGCAATTGTTAGAATACCCGAACCACAGCCATAATCCAGTAGAGTTTCACCACTGCGCACATGCTTATCCAGCCATTGCAGGCACAGCCGAGTAGTAGGGTGACTCCCGGTACCGAAAGCCAGCCCAGGATCCAATTGCAGATTAATGACACCCGGTTCAGTTGGCTGGTTATGCCACGATGGCGTAATCCATAAACGCGAAGAAATCTGAATCGGGTCAAACTGAGACTGGGTCAGCCGTACCCAGTCCTGTTCAGGAATGGTTTCAAGATAGTATTGTGGTTTGGCAATAGCACATTCCTGTGCTGCTGCAGAAACAACGGAATCAATATCAGTATTTTCATTAAATAATGCCACAATGTTACTTTGCTGCCACACCTGTTCAGTGGGCATATCAGGTTCGCCGAAAATCGGCTGTTCATTGTCATTGCCGGCATTGGCATCTTCAATAGCTGTACTTGATGCGCCGTTTTCAATCAGTGCATCGGAGAGCTTATCCACCTGATCTTGTGTAACTGTAATAACAATTTGTTGGTAGTGCATGGCTTTTTTACCGTAACTGGATGTTTTATAAAACTTCAGGCAGCCACCGCGGCTGCCTGCAAACAAAAGCGCAATGTATGCTTATTGTAAATTATTTTTGTGATTCTTTGTGTTTTTGTAACCATTGTTCAAGATAATGAATACTTTCACCACCATGAATGAAACCCGGATCAGCAAAAATATCACGGTGCAGGTTGGTATTGGTTTTAATACCGGTGATGGCCAGCTCCTGCAGGGCAACACGCATTTTGGCGATAGCTTCATTACGATCACGCCCGTGGGTACACACCTTACCAATCATGCTATCGTAATAAGGAGGCACGGTATAGCCCTGATAAATATGGCTGTCAATACGCACACCGTTACCACCTGGCTGGTGGCAGCTGGTAATCAGGCCGGGGCTGGGAACAAAAGTATACGGATCTTCGGCATTAATCCGGCATTCAAAAGCATGTCCTTGTAAACGAATATCCGCCTGAGTGTAGGATAGAGGCAGACCGGAAGCTACACGGATTTGCTCCTGCACAATATCCACACCGGTAATCAGCTCAGTAATAGCATGCTCAACCTGTACACGGGTATTCATTTCAATGAAGAAGAACTCACCATCTTCATACAGAAATTCAAATGTACCTGCACCACGGTAGCCGATGCGCTGACATGCAGCCACACACGCGCTACCAATACGTTCGCGTTCTTCCGCGGTGATAAATGGTGCCGGTGCTTCTTCAATGACTTTCTGATGGCGGCGCTGCATTGAGCAGTCACGCTCACCCAGATAAATGGCATTGCCATGTTCATCACACAGTACCTGAATTTCAATATGGCGCGGTTTCTGCAGATAGCGCTCCATATATACGGCAGGATTACCAAAAGCAGCTCCGGCTTCAGTACGGGTCATTTCTACTGCGGCCAGTAAATCCTCAGCCTTTTCAACTACGCGCATACCGCGACCGCCGCCACCGCCTGATGCTTTAATAATGACCGGATAGCCTACCGCAGCACCGATTTTTTCAATTTCCTGCGGATCTTCCGGTAATGCACCATCTGAACCGGGTACACAGGGGACACCGGCGGCCTGCATCGCCTTTTTCGCAGAAACTTTGTCACCCATCTGACGTATGGTTTCCGGACGCGGACCAATAAAAACGAAACCGGACTGCTCCACCTGTTCTGCAAAACCATCATTTTCTGCCAGAAATCCATAACCGGGGTGAATCGCATCAGCATCGGTAACTTCAGCAGCGGAAATCAGAGCAGGGATATTCAGGTAACTTTGGGTGGAACTGGCAGGACCAATACAAACAGATTCATCAGCCAGTTTAACGTGCAGAGCATCACTGTCGGCTTCTGAATGCACAGCCACGGTTGCAATACCCATTTCATGGCAGGCGCGCAGAATGCGCAGCGCAATTTCGCCACGATTGGCAATAAGAACTTTTTTTAACATGAGGCAGTACCTTGTAAAAAAGGGGAGTTATGACTGATATTAAGATTACTCAATAATAAACAGCGGTTCACCAAACTCCACAGGCTGCCCGTTGGATACGAGAATTTCTTTGACCACGCCACTGTGATCAGCTTCAATTTCATTCATCAGTTTCATGGCTTCGATGATACACAGAGTGTCGCCGGCATTAACGGTTTGCCCCACTTCAACAAACGGTGCAGAAGTCGGACTTGCTGCCCGGTAAAAAGTTCCGACCATCGGTGATTTCATCGCTTTGCTCAGATCAGGACCGGCTGCCGGTACGGCTGCTGCCGGAGCAGCTTCTGCCGGAACTGCTGCTGGTGCTGCCATAACAGCCGGCTGTTGCTGTACTGGTGCAGAATATACTGGCTGAGCAGCAGTAGTGCGGGTAATTCGTACCTTTTCCTCACCTTCGGTCACTTCGATTTCAGCAATGCCTGACTCTTCTACCAGATCAATGAGTTTTTTAAGTTTACGTAAATCCATATTATGAACCCTTGTGTGATTGGACCTGATCGCAATAGGTATTAGTGTTGGCGATCTGTCTCTTGAATGTATTCAATTGCACGGTGTAACGCTGCCTCGTAACCATATACGCCCAGACCACAGATTACCCCCATGGCAATATCGGACAGATAGGAATGGCGCCGGAAAGCTTCGCGTGCATGTACATTTGAAATGTGTATCTCAATAAATGGTTTTCCGGCAGCTGCAAAAGCATCACGAATGGCTACGCTGGTATGAGTAAATGCACCCGGATTAATAATAATAAACCGGGTATCATCAGTTAATGCAGCCTGAATGCGTTCTGTCAGAACATGTTCGGCATTGCTTTGCAGTGTTTCCAGCGTTAGGCCTGCAGCTTGTGCCTGTACAAGCAGTTTCTGATTAATGTCTGCCAGTGTGGTATGGCCATATATATGCGGCTCCCGTAACCCTAGAAGATTCAGATTGGGGCCGTTTAAAACCAGAATTGAGGCACTCATAAATTAATTGTTTATCGCAAAATTGCGCCATTTTTGCCGAAAATGCGCGCAAATGTCCAGTATTTTCGTAAAAATTCACTATATAAACTACAACTGTTTTCCCGTATAACAGTCTGGCAGCCTTATTTTGCGTGCTTAATAAACTGATAAGCCGGATATTTAAACTGTGGCTGATAAGGGTAATATGCTACTGCTTCGCAGTCTGTGCAAGCCGGCTTATAATACGTCTTTTGCCTTTTTCGGGCACATATACATGCATATTAATGATTTTGATTTTGATTTGCCACCGGAACTGATTGCTCAGCACCCTCCGGCTGTGCGCGGCAGTAGCCGTCTGCTGGTAGCTTTGCCCGGGCAGTCTCCAGCAGACAGTGAATTTATCCGGCTGGCAGATTATGTGGCAGCCGGTGATGTTCTGGTATTTAACAATACCCGTGTAATGAAAGCCCGCCTTTTTGGCCGTAAAGCCAGTGGCGGTCAGATTGAAGCACTGATTGAACGAGTGCTGGATAACCATACTGCTCTGGCGCATGTGCGTTCATCTAAATCGCCCAAACCGGGTACAGAGCTGATTTTCGAAGGCGGATTGCATGCACAGATGCAAGCGCGACAAGGTGAGTTATTTGTACTGCATTTTTCCGGCGACAAAACTGTATGGGAGCTACTGGAAGCGCACGGCCATTTGCCATTGCCACCATACATTACCCGTTCGGCTGATCATGACGATGATGAGCGCTATCAGACGATTTATGCTAAATATGAAGGAGCAGTAGCTGCCCCTACCGCCGGTTTGCACTTTACCGATACTATTTTGCAACAATTGCGAGATAAAGGCGTACACCTGACCGAAGTAACTTTACATGTGGGTGCAGGCACCTTTCAGCCGGTGCGGGTAGAAAATATTGCCGAACATCATATGCATAGTGAGTGGTATGACGTGAGTGAAGAAGTTGTAGCAGAGATTGAAGCGGCACAGGCGCGAGGAAATAAAATCTGGGCGGTAGGCACAACAGCAGTTCGCGCACTGGAGTCTGCAGCACGCAGCGGAAAATTACAGGCAGGACAGGGCGATACCAATATTTTTATTACGCCGGGCTATGAGTTTAAGGTAATTGACCGTATGATTACCAATTTTCACCTGCCTAAATCAACTTTACTCATGCTGGTAAGCGCATTTAGCGGTTATGATGAAATTCGTGCCATTTACCAGCATGCCATTGGTGCCGGCTACCGCTTTTTCAGTTATGGCGATGCCATGCTGCTGGGTAATCTGGCAAAAACAAAAACAGAATAAGATATAAGGAACATAACATGAGAATGTTGCATACTATGCTGCGAGTAGGTGATCTGGATAAATCACTGGCGTTTTATCAGGATGTGCTTGGTATGAAACTGCTGCGACGGGAAGATTTTCCCGGCGGACGTTTTACTCTGGCTTTTGTCGGCTATGGTGAAGAATCTGACAGTACCGTACTGGAATTAACCTATAACTGGGATACACATGCCTATGATCTAGGTACAGGATACGGACATATTGCTATTGAGGTAGATGATGCTTATGCTGCCTGTGATGCTGTGCGCGCTAAAGGCTGTCGTGTAACCCGTGAGGCCGGACCCATGCAGCATGGCACTACAGTCATCGCATTTGTGGAAGATCCTGATGGCTATAAAATTGAATTCATTCAGAAGAAGAAATAAGTTCGCAGCATTATATTGATTATAACTGTGGCAGACTGAACTGCGATCAGTATCTATATCCTGACAGATGGTTTATAGCCATCTGTTTTTGTTCCAATGGAGTTTTGATTGCTTGACGCTGATTCAGACTGCCTATTATGATGCCATTATTCATATGCTTATTTATGCATCCGTTCGGGACGACCCGGCCGGTAGATTCTCACGCAGGACGGCCTGCATCAGCCTTAACAGGAATCATTATGGCCTGGATGTCATTATTGCTGGCCGGCATACTTGAAATAGTCTGGGCAATTGGTCTTAAGTATTCACAGAATTTTACTAAATTCACCCCGAGTATCATTACATTGGCTGCTCTGGTTGGCAGCTTTCTTCTGCTGGCACAGTCCATGCGTTCATTGCCGGTAGGTACAGCTTATGCAGTCTGGACTGGTATTGGCGCTGTGGGAGCAACCATTGTCGGTATCATTGCTTTTAAAGAACCGGCTGGTGCCATGCGTCTGATTAGCCTGACACTGATTATTGCCGGTATTATTGGTCTGAAACTGGGCGCACACTAAATTCATGCTGTCCGGCAAGTTATAACATCCGCTTATTAAATTTATATTAAGCCGGATTGTATTGCAAAGCTGGACATTTATATTAAATAATGATAACAATTATCATTATTTAATAATTTAAAATTCAAGGGGTAATTCAGTTATGAAAAAAATAATAACGCTGGCTGTGGCATCGGCTCTGATGATGGGGTTAAGTGCCTGTCAAAGCACTGCACCGTCAATTAACCTTACTCAGGCTGGCGAAGAAATTAAGATACCGGTACAACCGCAAAAAATTGTTGTGATGGATTTCGGTGCTTTAGATACGCTGGATGCGCTGGGTGCCGGCAACCGCGTTATTGCTGCGCCCGTAAGTAATATTCCGGCTTATCTGCAACAATATCATAATGCACAGGTACAGGATTCAGGCAAAATGAAGGAGCCGGATATTACCGGTATTAAAGCTGCCAGTCCGGATCTGATAATCATGAGCGGAAGGCAGAATAATTTCTATAAAGATTTAAGTGCCATTGCACCTACACTCAATTATTCAGTTAATGCCGGTGAAAATTATTATTCTGCGGTCAAGAATCAGATCAGATTGCTGGGGAAAATTGCCGGCAAAGAAGTACTGGCGCAGGAGCAGTTGAATGTACTGGATTTAAAAATGGATGCAGCCCGTCAGCTCGCGCAGCAATCCGGTAAAAAAGCCATCGTGGTATTACATAATGATGGAAATGTGATGCTGATGAATCAGGGTAGCTATGCTGCGCTGATATTCGATGAATTACATGTAAAACGGGCTGTAAATGCCAATGATCTGCCTGTACCGGATAAAGCTGAAAATGGCCGGCCGGCACGTATAATGGTTGATAATCAGTTTATTGCTCAATATCATCCGGATATTATTTACGTTGTTGACCGCAGTAAAGCAATAGGCAATACACCGATGCGCAGCGATTATTTTGATAATAAAGTTATGCAGAATGCAGGTACACAAATCGTTAATCTTAGTGCTGACTTGTGGTATTTATCCGGCAACGGGCTGGAAAGTCTGAACCGTCAGATTGATGAAGTTATCCGGCCGCTGAACAGCATGAATTAAATTTTGTTCTTGTCACATTATAGCCAGCCGTTATTACTAATGGCTGGCTTTTTTATTGAAAACAGATAATAGCCTATCCTGATAATAAACATTATTGATAAAGACATATTATATGTAAATGTAATTGTTAAATTTTTTAAATAAGACACAAATAATGACCTGAATAAAGGTTTTATTGCTGTGTTTTCGATAATATAGTGGTTGTAAACAACAAAAAATATTATCTTCTGATAGTTATGGGTTAGGCAGGCAGTCTATACTGATTAACTCAGAGCAAATATATCAGAGCAGACAAATATTTACAGTTAAAACTATTTTACGGCACCTTCCTCGGAAAGGAATAAGAATGAAGATAGGTATTCCACGCGAATCTCTTGCCGGTGAAACCAGAGTAGCGGCTACGCCGAAAACCGTTACCCAGCTAATTAAATTGGGGCATGAAGTTGTTATTGAGCATGATGCTGGTAAGGCCGCCAGCTTGTCTGACGGTTTGTATCATGAAGCAGGCGCAACAGTGGCTGATGCAGACACTGTCTGGCAGTGTCCGCTAATATTTAAGGTAAATGCACCGAATAAAGAAGAAATTGCCGCCATGCAGTCCGGTACGATACTGGTCAGCTTCATTATGCCGGCGCAGCAGTCAGAGCTGGTACAGCAGTTACAGGCGAAAAAAATTACTGTGCTGGCAATGGACATGGTACCGCGGATTTCACGTGCACAGGCGATGGATGCATTGTCGTCAATGGCTAATATCAGTGGTTATCGCGCGGTAATTGAAGGTGCTGAAAACTTTGGCCGTTTCTTTACCGGCCAGATTACTGCTGCCGGTAAAGTTCCTCCGGCAGAAGTGCTGGTGATAGGTGCAGGGGTGGCTGGTCTGGCCGCTATTGGTACAGCCCGTCAGCTTGGTGCCGTGGTTAATGCATTCGATACCCGCCCTGAAGTTGCTGACCAGATTGAGTCCATGGGTGGTAATTTTCTGCAACTGGACTATCAGGAAGAAGAAAGCAGTAGTGGCGACGGCTATGCTAAAACCATGAGTGCTGCTTATATTGAAGCAGAAATGAAACTGTTTGCCGAACAGGCTAAACAAGTTGACATTATCATTACAACTGCTGCGATTCCGGGAAAACCTGCTCCCAAACTGATTACCCGGGAGATGATAGACAGTATGCGTGAAGGTTCGGTAATCGTGGATCTGGCTGCTGCTACCGGTGGTAACTGCGAATATACCGAACCCGGTAAAATTATTACTACAGCCAATGGGGTGAAAATAATTGGTTATACCGATATGGCTAACCGTCTGGCCGGCCAGTCTTCACAGCTTTATGGCACAAATCTGGTTAATCTGGCACGCCTGCTTACACCAAATAAGGATGGTGAGCTGGCATTAAACTTCGAAGATGTGATTATCCGTAACATGACTGTTACTCATGAAGGCAACAGCATGTATCCGCCACCACCGATTCAGGTATCCGCCGCGCCAAAAGCAGAACCAAAAGTTGCAGCTCCGGCTCCTGTTGCGACAGCACAGCCGGCATTAGCAAACAAAAAAATCATCTGGGCAGCAATTGCAGTCATACTGATGTTGTGGATAGGTGCGGTTGCTCCGGTGGCTTTTCTGAATCACTTCATGGTATTTGTACTTGCCTGTGTAGTGGGTTACTTTGTGGTATGGAACGTGAACCACGCCCTGCATACCCCGTTAATGTCGGTAACTAATGCCATATCGGGCATTATTGTAGTAGGTGCATTGCTGCAAATCGGGCAGGGACATGGTTTCGTATCGTTGCTGGCCTTTATTGCAGTAGCGATAGTCAGCGTTAATATCTTCGGTGGCTTTGCTGTTACCCGCCGTATGCTCAATATGTTTCGTAAATAAGGGGGAAACGGTATGTCTCAAGGTATCGTAACTGCTGCATACATCGTTGCTGCAGTATTGTTTATTCTGAGTCTGGCCGGACTCTCACAGCAGGAAAGTGCCAGACGTGGCTGTTATATGGGCATAGCAGGTATGGCTATTGCGCTGATTGCTACGGTTTTCAGTGAAAATGCGCACGGTCTGGGCTGGGTGATTATTGCCATGGTTATTGGTGGTGCAGTGGGTCTGCAACAGGCTAAGAAAGTGGAAATGACCCAGATGCCGGAGCTGATTGCTATGCTGCACAGCTTTGTCGGATTAGCTGCCGTACTGGTGGGTTTCAACAGCTACATCGACCCTCATGATGTAGACTCAGACATGTTCACCATCCATCTGGTTGAAGTATTTCTTGGGGTATTTATTGGTGCAGTAACCTTTAGTGGTTCATTAGTAGCATGGGGAAAACTGAATGGTAAGATTGCCAGCAGCCCTTTGCAACTACCACACCGGCACCTGCTTAATCTGGGCGCACTGGTATTGTCATTTTTACTGATGCTGTGGTTCGTAGGTGTTGGCGGTTCCGGTTTTGCCCTGATAGTCATGACTCTGATTGCACTGGTATTCGGTTATCATCTGGTCGCTTCGATTGGCGGAGCAGATATGCCGGTAGTCATTTCTATGCTGAATTCTTATTCAGGCTGGGCTGCCGCCGCTGCCGGTTTTATGCTTGATAACGATTTACTGATTGTTACCGGTGCATTAGTCGGTTCGTCCGGTGCGATTTTGTCATATATCATGTGTCAGGCAATGAATCGCAAATTTCTTTCTGTAATTGGCGGTGGTTTCGGTTCAGCGCCGGTAGCCGCAAACAGTGACAATGTACCAGCCGGCGAAGTTCAGGAAATCAAACCTGAGCAGGTAGCAGATACACTGAAAAATGCACATAGCGTCATTATTACGCCAGGATACGGTATGGCGGTGGCTCATGCACAAAATGCAGTGGCCAGTATTACCGCCAAACTGCGCCAGCAAGGTATTAATGTCCGCTTCGGGATTCATCCGGTAGCCGGACGCCTGCCCGGACATATGAATGTATTACTGGCTGAAGCAAAAGTACCTTATGATATTGTACTGGAGATGGACGAAATCAATGATGATTTCAGCGATACTGATGTGGTACTGGTGATTGGTGCCAATGATACAGTCAATCCGGCAGCAGTAACCGATCCGAATAGTCCTATTGCCGGTATGCCGGTATTGCATGTCTGGGAAGCCAAAAACGTGATTGTATTTAAACGTTCAATGCAATCCGGTTATGCAGGTGTAGATAATCCACTGTTTTATGAAGAAAATGTCAGAATGTGTTTTGGTGATGCCAAAGCTACGCTGGATGAAGTGGATAAAAATATTTAACAGTGAAAAAACAGTCTGGTCATTTACCAGACTGTTTTTTTATAAAGCTCGATCAATACAAATCTTAAGAAATTCAAAATAAATCTGGATATTATCCTATCTGCTAAAGATTACAGAATGTTATTTATTGAATAAAGAATCACACCTTCCCCTTTTCCGCCAATCAAATTCATTGCCAAATTAATTGGTCTGTGAACATCAGGCATTATTCAATCAGCGCTTGGGTAATACTACCGGACAAAAATCAGAATCTGTACGGATAAGCGGGCCGCCAACGGCATCTACTGCAATAGGTATAGAAGCAAAAATACCCGGTATCAGGGTTTTCCCCTGTTCATCTTTTACGCCCCCCAGTGTTTCTGCAATTGCAGAAGGTTTACCGGGTAAATTCAGAATAAGACTATTGCCACGCAGTACCCCTACCTGACGCGATAAAATAGCAGTAGGAGTAAAATGCAGACTAATTTGCCGCATTAATTCACCAAAGCCCGGAATTACCCGGTCGGCAACTGCCAGCGTTGCTTCCGGAGTTACATCGCGTAAATAGGGTCCGGTGCCGCCGGTAGTCAGAATCAGAGGGCAGGCATCTTCATCGGCAAGCTGAGTCAGAATACTTTCAATCAGTGGCTGTTCATCCGGAATCAGGTGCTCAACAAATTCCAGAGGATTCAATACTGCACGCTGTAACCATTTTTTCAGTTCAGGCAAACCCTGATCCGTGTAGACGCCAGTAGAAGCCCGGTCACTGATAGAAACCAGACCAATTTTTAATAAAGACAATGTATCCATTTTCAGAGCTCATCCAGCATTACAAAGACAATTATTGTAATATAGACCCTTTAGCATGTCAGTGAAGCAAGATGAATTCAGATGAGTTAACTCATTTCAATAACCGTGGCGAAGCTCATATGGTAGATGTGGGAGCCAAACCGCACAGTAAGCGCATTGCCATTGCAACCGGTATTATCAGTGTCAATGAAACTGCGTTTAATAAAATACGCAATGGTGACAGTAAAAAAGGGGATGTGCTTGGTATTGCACGGATTGCGGCAATACAGGCATCCAAACAAACCAGTAATTTAATACCTTTATGCCATCCGATAGCACTTACCCGGGTTAATGTTGATTTCAGTCTTGATGATGAAAAACGCAGTATTACTATTTGTGTACAAACAGAAAATACGGGGCAGACCGGAGTTGAAATGGAAGCATTAACTGCTGCCAGTGTCGGACTGCTTACTATTTATGATATGCTCAAAGCAGTAGATCGCAGTATGATTATCAGCAATATCTGTCTGCAACACAAAGAGGGTGGCCAGTCCGGTACCTGGCTTCGCCAGCCCTGATCCAGTTAAGGTGAAAGCAAATTCATAGTGATTTTTAGTTATTAAAAAATTATTAAATAAACAGGTATATCAGTGCCACGCTGGTAATAAGCAGCTCAGGCTGTGTATAGTTAATAAATAGCTCTGATGAAGTAAATAATCTTAGTGCCTTCAGTCAAAAAGGCTATATCTACTTTCTTCATCTGCAATATAAACTTTGAGGCGCCTGTTTATTTTATATATAGCAAAAAAGTATCTTAAACATAGACAACGGACCCATATTAATAACTTAGCCAAGGTATACCAGTATCTTAAATTGTTTTTATAAAAAATTGATATTTATAATTATTTTTTAAATGTAATGAAAAAAATTAAATGTATTTTAAATGTAAGAATTAGAGAAATGATTATTTTAACTATACATTAAAAAATTAACATTAAAATTGCAATACTAAGTTTAAGTATAATTTTTTATAATAAAAATATTTAATAACTTAATTAAAATCGATAAAAAAATTAATGAATCTTCCAATGGTGTTTTCTCATAAATTTTAATATATAAATATATAATTATTAGTTATATATTTAGAATAAATAGTTATTTGAACGGTAAGCATCAAAATTTTAAGTATAATAAATAAATAGCTTTTGCTTAAAAAATCTCTATATATATAAATTTATATATAAAATTCCAAATGTTTATTTAATAAAAAATTAATGTTAAAATTACAAAAAAAAAGCTACATCTTTAACAAAATTTCACATATAATGACAATGTAGCTGATACCTCGGAAAAAAGATACTATTACCAATAGATACAATCCAATATTTTGTCGGGCAATTTTTTATATGCTAAAAAACATGCAAAGGTGCAAACCTAGCTGATTTCTGGCATTTTCTTGCGAATGACAAAATGGTATCATCTATCCGGTAGTTAAATACAGATAGTGAATTGCTAAATTAATGTATTTTTTAATACTAATGCTATGCTGTAAATTAATTATTATAGCTTAATATTAAAATTTTAATATAAACATTGTTTGCATTAATGTATTTAAGTATTGTTCCTAATATATTCACATATTAGATTATATAGTAAAGATTACAATTTGCAAGTTTTAATTTAAATATTGTGCAAAAAATGTTGCTTTTTTTTAAATTTATATTTGTAAATTATTGTTTACAAATATGTTTTAAATTAGACCTTACATAGTTTTATTTGAAAGTAATTCCAAAATGGAAAATTTTAACGTCGGGTTTGCCTCTAGAATGCAGGAAGTAGTTACTATTCTGAAAAGTGTTTCTGAATTAGCCAGGAAGGTAGATGTTGCTTACCCTACTGCTTCTAAATGGGTGAAAGAAGGTGCAGAACCGAGTACTACTAATCTAATTAAAATAGCCGATGTTGCACAGGTAAATCTATTATGGCTGGCGACAGGTAAGGGGCCTAAATTTAATTATGATAGTGTAAATAACCACAAAGATTTTTATACTAAACTACCCGATCCATTATCCATGAATACCGGCACTGATCTTAGTGAAAGCAGTCCTGATTATGCCGGCCGTTCCAATGAAATATGTGCAGGAGATTATACATTCATTCCGGTCTGCTCTTTGCAAAATACCAATAAAACAGACGTCTCGGACAATAAAACTTTATGCACAATTGCTTTCAATCGTAGCTGGCTGGAAAATTACCTGAATGTTGATCCGCAGAAATTAAGTACATTTATCGTTAAAGATGACAGTATGGCTGGTGTTTTTAATGACGGAGATCATGTACTGGTTAATCATGGAAAAAAAGAAGGCGGTGACGGTCTGTATGTGTTGCGCATAGGAAAAAATATTCTGGTTAAGCGTACGCAGCTGAAACCGAATAATCAATTATTGGTTACTTCTGCTAACAAAGAATACGAAGCATTTACTGTTGATCTGGCACATATTGAAGAAGATTTTGAAATTATTGGTAAGGTTGAATGGTTTGGTCGCAAGATCTGATATCGATTGATAATTTTAGGTATAAATCAAATTGCTCTTAAATTAATGTGCATAGTAAAGCAAGTAAAATATATGAGAAATATGAAAATATAAATGCTGTTTTATTGTAATAGTATAAATTCCAGTTTGATTTGACATTGTTACCAATCAGCCATTAATTATCTGAGCTGGTGCATAGCAGTAGCGGTATAAAATTCAGAAATCCGTCAGTATTATCTCTGGTAGTGAATTAAAGCCGGCAATTTAGGTTGTCTGGCTTTTTTAAATAGATGGTCATGATCCATTCTGTTTGGTTAGGGTTAATATGCGCGAGATAAACAGATATTTTTATTTGTTAATCAAGTGAACTTAACGTAACTGACTGTCTTTGCTGCCACGCCGGTTGTATAAACTGAATGTTTTCTGCATTTCCTTATCCCGTTCTGCCTGACAGTGAACACAAAAACGAACGCCCTGAATAGCCTGACGACGCCCGATAGGAATTGCTTCGCCACATTCTTCACAAAATTCTGCGCTTTCATCTGCAATATCCATTTGCTGACGGACATGATTGATGGCATCTGCTATCGTGCTTTCAATCTGCTGATTTACCGCATCATCTGATGCCCAGCCGCTGGCCATAATAAGCTCCTTCAAAATAATAGATTATTGATATGGAGTTATATTGTTTGATTTCAATAGATTGCTGATTAATATGGATATTTATTGATAATATAAAGAGGAAATAAATCCGGATTACTGAATTTTTATACTCAAAAATAAAGTAAATCATTGAAGCGGATTTAATATTTTACTTTGAAAGTAATCAATCTGCTTTATGAAAGTCTAATTTGAAAATCATAAAAATTTATATTTGGAAATTATTTTCTATTATGTTTTGCAGACTTATATGTTTTGCAGACTTACGTGAATAAACAATTTTCACCTGTTAATTGGCATATGAAATACAGATTCGGGTGAAACTTAAATTAATCTATCTAAATCATAATTTTATTTACCTGTAACCGGATTGCAATATGCGCTATGGTTTTATAGACTGATTTTGATTTTTCTTGTTAAATCAAAATATTGCTGAATAGGATATCAACTATGGATGCCCAGAAATTTAAAGAATGTGTAGAAGCCTGTAACCGTTGTATTGCTTTATGCCAGTATTGTTCTACTGCCTGTCTGCAGGAAGATGATGTCAAAATGATGGCTAAGTGTATTCATCTGGATATGCAATGTGCGGCAATGTGCACACTGGCTGTTAATTTTATGTGTATGAACAGTCCTTTTATCGTGCAGGTATGTCAGCTGTGCGCTGAAGTATGCCGGGCCTGTGCTCAGGAATGTGGCCGTTTTAAAATGGATCACTGTCAGCGCTGCGCTGAAGCTTGTAATGCTTGCGCGGATAAATGTATGGCTATGGCTGCATAAATAATGAAGTATGTATTGCAAAATTTTTTAAGCCATTGTTTCTGACAATGGCTTTTTTTCTGGTTGTTATATTATTGAAAATATAATTAATTCTATACCGTTTTTAGTTCTAAAATGTTTAAAATAAACAGGGTTAGCCAGATTAATAGCTAACCCTGTTTACTGTGTTAGTCAGATAGCTTTATTTCAGACCAAGTACATCCTGCATATCAAACAAACCATGTGGGTGCTGACGCAGCCAGACTGCCGCCCGGACAGCACCATTAGCGAAAGTAGCACGGCTGGAGGCTTTATGGCTGATTTCTACGCGTTCACCATCAGTAGCAAACAATGCCGTATGTTCGCCAACAATATCACCGGCGCGGATAGTTGAGAAGCCGATTGTCTGCGGATCACGCGCTCCGGTATGTCCCTCACGCCCGTAAACAGCACAGGTTTTTAAATCACGGTCTAGTGCATCGGCAATTACTTCACCCATACGTAAAGCAGTACCGGAAGGAGCATCAACTTTGTGGCGATGATGTGCTTCGATAATTTCAATATCGTAGCCTTCATTTAATACCCGGGCAGCGGTATTAAGCAGAGCAAAGGTTAGATTCACACCTACACTGAAATTAGGAGCAAATACAATGCCAATTTTTTCAGCAGCTGAGGCAATGCGTTGTTTGCCTGTCTCATCGAAACCGGTCGTGCCGATAACATCATTGACACCAAGCCGTTCACAGATAGCCAGATTATTCAGTGTGGATTCCGGTTTGCTGAAATCAATCAGTACATCTGTATTGTCCAGTACTTTTTCAGGGTCGTGACAAATACTAACGCCCAGCTCAAGACCGATGGCAAACCCGGCATCAAGACCGAGAGAAGGAGAGGCATCATGTTCCAGTGCGCCGCTCAGAACACAATCCTGGCGCTGACTTATGCTTTGAATAAGGGCTCTGCCCATACGCCCGTTGGCGCCGGCTACAGCAATTCTTAAACGTGATGTAGACATGTATTACTCCCTTACAGGTACAGGCTGAGCAGTTAAAGCATCACCTTCGGCATGGACCAGTTTACCATTGGCATCAAAGTAAAGTGTTAGCTTCTTTTCTTCCCGAATCTGTTTGTCGCGGGTTATAACAAACAGATAATCCCAGCGGTTGGCATGGAACGGGTCACGCAGTAAGGGCGTGCCAAGCAGCATTTGCACCTGTTCACGGCTCATACCGGGCTGCAAGGAATTTACCACATTCTGGTCAAGCTCATTACCCTGAATAATTTTCAGTTTATACGACGGAATTTGTGTCAGTTTTGCTGTGGAGCATGCGCTCAGGCCTAGAACGGCCACTGCCAGCAGGCAGTATATTTTTTTCATACTGATACCTCTGATCCGGGACGAAACAGTTAACAATGGCGATGTCGACATTGTATGACACCCAGTGGGCAATTGCCTTAAAATTGCGTATTATAGCGAGTATTATTACTTAGTGGTGAAATAAGCATCATGAATAACAATGTAGCTCAATTAAAAGATAGCGGTTTAAAGGTAACTGGCCCCAGACTGAAAATTCTGGAGCTATTTGAAGCTCAGCCTGAACTGCATATGAGTGCAGAAGATGTATACCGGCGCCTGCTTGATGATGGCGTGGAAATCGGTGTGGCCACCATTTATCGTGTGCTTACCCAGTTTGAACAAGCCAATATTCTGTTACGTCATCATTTTGAAACCGGAAAAGCCGTATATGAACTGAATCGCGGCGGTCACCATGATCATCTTGTATGCATTAAATGTGGTAAGGTAACCGAATTTTGCAGTGAAGAAATTGAAAAGCTGCAAAAGAAGATTGCTGATGATAACGGCTACCGTATTGTTGACCATGCTTTATATATGTACGGTGTATGCAGCGAGTGCCAGCAGTTTGACAATAAATATCTCTGAAACTGAAATAAAGGGCAGGATATTCAAATATGAATCAGCCTGAATACCGCTTACGTGTTCCGGTTCTGAGCAGGAATAATCTGGATTTTCCGGATATTGAAACTGCACAGCAACAACGTGACGGATTGGTGGCTGTTGGCGGCGATTTATCTCCTGCCCGAATACTGGCTGCATACCGGCAGGGTATTTTCCCTTGGTATTCACCTGATGAGCCTATTATGTGGTGGTCTTTTGCGCAGCGGATGGTACTATTTCCGGCAGAGTTGAAAATCAGTCGTTCTCTGGCAAAAAATCTGCGCAATAAGCCTTATGCCGTGACCATGAACTATGCTTTCCGGCAGGTGATTGCCAACTGCGCCCAAACGCCGCGCCCCGGGCAGAACGGTACATGGCTGAGCGCAGAAATGCAACAGGCTTACTATTCGTTACATCAGCAGCAGTATGCTTGTTCATTTGAATGCTGGTATCGGGATACAGATGGCAATACTATTCTGGCTGGAGGCTTATACGGCGTGCTGATTGGGCAGATATTCTATGGTGAATCCATGTTTGCTCATGCTTCGGATGCTTCCAAAATAGCTTTTGTGCATGCCGTGCATTATTTGCAGCAACAGGGCGTACCGCTGATAGATTGTCAGGTTTACACTGACTACTTAGCCAGCTTTGGTGCCCGTAAAATTCCTTATGCTGAATTTGCAGCTTGTCTGCATGAGTTTAATCCACGTTCACTGACACAGCCAGACTCTTTCAAATCACAGATACTGGCAGATAATGGTGTTATACCCTTACCCAGAGATAATCCAGAACTGAATTATTGATTATAGGAATATTGTATGTCTTTACAACAAGTAATTGAAACTGCTTTTGAAAACCGCGCGGAAATTACTCCGGCTTCTGTAACTGCCGAAGTAAAGGAAGCTGTAGCTGAAACTTTACAGCAACTGGACAGCGGACATCTGCGTGTGGCTGAAAAACAGGGTAATCAGTGGCTGGTAAATGAATGGGCCAAAAAAGCAGTATTGCTGTCTTTCCGGATTAGTGACAATGTACTGGCAGATGATGCAGTCAATCGCTATTTTGATAAAGTACCTACTAAATTTGCCAACTGGACTGGCGCAGATTTTCAGCAGGCAGGCTTCCGTGCAGTTCCGGGTGCAGTAGTACGTGCCGGCAGTCATATTGGTAAAAATGTAGTACTGATGCCTTCATTTGTTAATATTGGTGCATTTGTTGATGAAGGTACGATGGTTGATACATGGGCAACGGTAGGTTCCTGTGCTCAGATTGGTAAACATGTTCACCTGAGTGGCGGGGTAGGCATAGGTGGTGTACTGGAACCTTTACAGGCAGCACCAACAATTATTGAAGATAACTGTTTTATCGGCGCCCGTTCTGAAATTGTTGAAGGGGTAATTGTCGAAGAGGGCAGTGTAATTTCGATGGGTGTATTTATTGGTCAGTCTACTAAAATTTATGACCGTGAAAGCGGTGAAATCACTTATGGTCGGGTACCAGCCGGTTCTGTTGTGGTTTCAGGCAGTCTACCGGCGAAAGATGGCAGCCATAGCCTGTATTGTGCAGTAATTGTCAAAAAGGTAGATGCCAAAACCCGTGCTAAAACCAGTGTTAATGATTTGCTGCGTGGAATTTAAGTTTATTCAGGTTTTATAAATAAAAGCCTCTTACTTGCTGGTAAGAGGCTTTATCTTTATTATCTGTTGTATTTTAACGTATATTGCGGCTAATTTTATTGGCTATCAAGGTAGCCGCGGTTAATACTGCACCCACCAGCAGCTTGTTGCGCCAGCGTTTGGGTTTGTTCGCCAGCTTAAGTGCTAAACCTCCTGCTGGAATTTTATCCACAATATTCAGCGAGCGCTGCCATAAACGTGATTTATGGGTATTATCGCCATTCTTGAGCTGCTCTGCGAGTAATTTTAATCTCGTACCTTGTGCCTGTATGTCCAGCAATTCGCGTTGCTGTGCGATATTCAGCTTATCGGATTTACTCATGGTCGTCTGTGCTCTCCATTGGCTTCATGCTTGCCGGTGTGTCTGAGATAGCTTAGATCTTCACTCATTGCATCCAGTGTTTTTGTCATAAACTGGCTTTGCTTGCATAACAATTTAATAATCAATATAGTCAGAAGCAGAATCAAAAGTAAAAACAGAATGGCAAGACCAAAAAATACCCATACTTTAGCCTGAGGGGAAAGTACAGTATTCAGACCGAATAATAAACTGATAAATCCCAGAAAAAACATTACTCCGGCAAGTACAACAAGTACCATCAGTACAATAATACTTTGCAGCTGGGCAATCGCATCCAGGCGCAGCATACGTAAGCGAATCCACAATAACTCAGTGCCATAAGTCAGCCAGATTTTCAGCTGACGCAGGTCACGACCAAGATTGCCTATACTCATGGTATATTATCCGTTAAAAAGTAAATTATATTCAGGCAACCGATCGTTAGACCAGATTGCCTGAATGAATTTATGCCGTAAGTTGTTTAGTGTCTGCAACGTCCCAGCAACACACCGGCAAGAAAGCCGACTGCGGCAGCAACACCCATAGCATAGTATGGTTGTTCATGTACCAGCTCATCAGTGCGTTCAGCTGTGGCACGGGCTTTTTCTGCCAGTGTACTTTCGATATCGCACAGTTTGGATTTGGTATTGCTTAGTTTTTTACGAAACTGATCTTTCAATGCTTTAGCCTGATCAGACCCGTTGTCGCCGGCGTTTTCATATAAATCTTCAACTTCATCCAGTACAGAACGTACTTCTTTCATTAAATCTTTTTTTTGTGAATCAAAATCAGCCATGGCAATTCTCCTTCCAATTGGCGTGGAATTTATCTACGATTTAACATCAGCAACCGGCTTAACCCTTGCAGTACGGCAAACAGACTGTCTGTTGTATTGCAATATCGGTTAAAATAATCATTGGCTGCTAACATTTGTTGCACAATGATTACCTTAGCACAAGGTTATTGATTTGCACAGGTATATTATATTGGCGATTAACCGCTTGAATAGAGGTAGATGATGACTGAGCTGGCGCTGGAAAAAATATATTCGGGTAAAGTACGCGATTTGTATGCAATTGACGAGAAACGTATGCTGATGGTAGCTACAGACCGCTTATCGGCTTTTGATGTAATTTTACCTGAACCTATAACAGGAAAAGGCGAAATTCTTACCCAGATATCCAATTTCTGGTTTAAAAAACTGCAACATATTATGCCTAACCATTTCACTGGTGAAACAGTTTATGATGTGCTGCCACGCCAGCAGGCTGACAAAATTGCCAAACGGGCAGTTGTGGTAAAAAAATTAAGCCCGTTGAAAATAGAAGCTATTGTTCGCGGTTATCTTTCTGGCAGTGGCTGGCGTGATTACCAGCAAACCGGAGCTGTTTGCGGAATTAAATTACCAGCCGAATTGCGTGAAGCTGAACAATTACCAGAGGTAATTTTTACTCCATCAAGTAAAGCTGCTGTAGGCGACCATGATGAAAATATCAGTTTGTCACAATGTGCTTCTCTGCTGGGAGAAGAACTGACAGAGCAGGTAAGTGCTAAGGCGATTAAGCTATATTCAGAAGCCGCGGATTATGCTCGCAGTAAAGGCATCATTATTGCCGATACCAAATTTGAATTCGGTTTGGATGAGAATGGTGTTTTAACGCTTATGGATGAAGTGCTTACCCCGGATTCCAGCCGTTTTTGGTCTGTAGACAGCTATCAGGTTGGTAGCAATCCGCCTTCATTCGATAAACAGTTTATCCGTGACTGGCTGGTAGAGTCCGGTTGGAATAAACAACCACCGGCACCACATATACCGGCAGACATAATTTCCAAAACACTGGCTAAATATGAAGAAGCCCTGCATCTGATTGCCGAAGCAAAAATATTATGAATGGCAGGCAAGCGGTCCTGCCAGTATCATCCTATGTATATCAGCTCATATCTTTCCGACAGGATTGTTGAGTAGTGGGGATGGTTTGCCTGCTTTTATTGCTGATTTAGAGCACCATTATCTGATTGTGCTTTGCTTGTGATTTTGCTGATAACGCACTAATAATCAGTCCATTGACCTTATTCTGTATCTGTACTTGTTAAATCTTACTACATAGATAGTTATTAAATTACTCTTTGGATATTACAAATCTCATGATAGATAGTTTGTGATTCAGCAATACAAATGGAAACACCGGATTTATAGATTACAGTATCAGAAAATTGATTCAATAACCGTTTAGCAGCTAACAAGACATAATATTTTAGAAAGATACTAGTATGCTTGTAATTATATTAATCATTGTTGGCATAGTTTTAATCGATTTGATATTAATATTTTGTCTTGTTTGGGTAATAGATAAAATATGGACTGAAGCAAAAGTTAACCCCAAAAAAACAAAATATATAATAAGTTTTTTATTCATAATATTAATTATTGCAGGAGGATTCGGAATAAAAAAACTATTCTATGAAAGATCTCCTTATCGCTTCTGGTATGACATATTAAAAAAGAATTCCATACCTTTTAATATTTCACAGAAAGAGTTTGAGAAAAAGAATAGAGAAGGGTACTGCTGGCGGGACAGAAGGTATTACACCAAAAAAGAGCTTTGGCATAAGGCAATGAAAAGCTTAACTGAGCGGATGATATTTGAGAATAGTTTATTTTGGAATAATGATGTTTTGGATGCCAATGGAGTGAAAAGATGGACTTCTAGTGATTGTAAAAGTCAGAATAATTGCAGAGTATGGCGAATTCCTTTGAATTTAAACAATGAGGAGCTTAAAAAGCATATAGAAGTAGAAGAAGGAGAGAGTTACATGGAAAAAATTGAGGAACTTATTAATACTGATAAAGCACAGAGCTATGTAACATTAGATCAGAATTTTATCAATGATGATTTTAAATTGGAAAATTTAATTTTAATTCAAAGTAATAGTGGTGCTGAGATATATGGTAATAACTGTTGTAGTATTTTAAGTAAGTCTGAATGGTCAATGATCAGTAAAAATTATATTTTAGATTCTACTAAAAGTGATATAGGGACATTTGTGGAAGAAGCTAAAATTCCTGAAAAGATAAATATTAATTCTTGGGGAGTAGGTAATTTTTATCTAAGCACTAATTATTTTATCGCCGGAAATAAAAAAACACTATCCAAAAATTGGAATAATGTGTTTTATTTAAATAATTGTGGTGATGTTTTATATAAACCTTTTTATTTTAAGAAATATTAAATTTATTAAAATTAATCATATTAATGATGCTGATTCCAGATAAGACATAAGATTTGTTATAACTATATAATACACAACCAACTGGCCTCACTATATTTGCTGTTTATTCCAGTCTTATCAGTGAGGCTAATATTATTTTTAAACGGTTTACTGCTAATCTGATATTGAATATTATCAGACTGCATATTAGCCATCCGGCCAATTGCTACTTTATTGTTATCTGATGACGGAAATTACTATGCCACAACATCCCTATCGTCGTTTACGTCCTGCGCGCTATGAGTTACCCGAAGTAGGCATATCCGAATCAGGCAATATACGCTCTCTCCATCTAGGTACATCTACTATACAGAGTTCTATGAATGTCGATGATCCGGCAGAACTGGTGTTATCGTATAGCCGAGCTATGATGGCATGGCTATTGTTTGCCGACAGTATGCCTCGGCATATTACCCAAATAGGTTTGGGCGGTGGTTCATTTGCACGCTGGATAGATGCTTACCTGCCTGATACCTGTCAGACTGCTGTCGATATCAACCCTCAGGTTATCAGTATTGCCCGCAGTATGTTTGAGCTGCCATTTGAGGGCGAAAAATTCGAAATTATTGAAGACGACGGTGCCGAATACATCAAGATACTGCGGGGAAATACAGATATCATTTTGGTTGATGGCTTTGATGGTGAGCAGATTATTGACAGTCTGGTTGCTGAACCTTTTTTTGAGGATTGCCGTCAGGCACTGAGTGAGCATGGTATCTTTGTTACTAACTGGTGGCAGGGTGACAAACGGTTTCAGACTTTTGTACGCCGGTTGCGTAGTGTATTTGACAACAGAGTACTAATGGTGCCGGCTGAAACTCATGGCAATATTGCCGTACTGGCCTTTCAGCAGCCGCCTTCAGTACGTGACTGGGATAAACTGAAAAAACGGGCTGCACAGCGTGCAATTGAATTTAATCTGGATTTGCCCGCTATGCTGGCTTCAGTTAAAACTCAGCAATCACACAGTAATCGTGTGCTGACATTTAATGATTAAATATTTCATACTGGCAAAATGGATATTGCCGGTGTGAACAGAAACAAAGAATAAAGGAAAACCCGTGAGTTATTATGCTAAACATCTTTTTGTCTGCACCAATCGCCGAGATAATCCGTGTCGCCAGAGCTGTGGAGACGATGATGTTGGTGCAGATGCAGTTGATTATCTCAAAGGTCATGCTAAGGCCATGGGGCTGATGGGAGTAGGTGAGCTGCGTATCAGTAGTGCCGGCTGTCTTGGCCGGTGTGATGAAGGGCCGGTTATGGTGCTTTATCCGCAGGGGCGCTGGTATACCTATGTAGACGAAAGTGACCTACAGGAAATATTGGATGAAGAACTGGCAAACGATCGTGTTGTTACCCGATTGTTAATGGATAAACCTGAAAGTAATGAGTAAATCTGATGCTGAAGCAACAACCGAACATCTGGATTAACGGGCCGGCAGGACGGCTTGAAACTATTTATTTACCTGCGCAGGGTACCGCATGTGGTGTGGCTGTAATTAATCATCCCAATCCTTTACAAGGCGGGCTGAATACCAATAAGGTGATACAGACAGCTGCAAAAGCACTTACAGGAATGGGTTTTCACTGTTATCTGCCTAATTTGCGTGGCGTGGGTAATAGCGAAGGAGAGTATGATTATGGTCGCGGTGAAGTGGCGGACTGCCTTGCCGTGGTTGACTTTGCCCGTGCTCAGCATTCAGAAGTTGGTAAACTGGTATTATCCGGTTTTTCTTTCGGTGGCTATGTAGCCTTGTTCAGTGCGCTCACTGCAAGACCGGATGCCTTATTGCTGATGGGTCCGGCTATAGGTATGTATACCATTGATGCACCCAACGCCTATAATCCTGCTACTACATTACTGATTCATGGTGAAAAAGATGAAGTGGTACCGTTGCAGAACAGTCTGAACTGGGCTGAAGGGCAGGACTTGCCCGTATTGGTTGTACCCGGTTCCGGCCATTTTTTTCATGGCAAACTGATTTTACTGCGTCAATGGATTGAAAGGCTATTCCCTGCATTATTAACGAAATAAACGATGATATGCCTTTTGCCAGCAATTATCTGATGTTGGCAACAGGCTATATTTAATTATTACAGTTTTTAATAGAAATATAAGCCATTGCCATTGTTTTAATTAGCTTAAATATGTAAATATAACAATAGAAATATAAATTGTTTACTATTTTATTTAATTAGTTTAACTGCTATTAATACCTATATGGAAAAACTAAAAATTTTAAGAAAATCATGTAATTATACACAAAAAGATTTAGCTGATATTCTGGGGGTAAAATCAAAAGATATAAGTGACTGGGAATCGAATAAATCTCAACCAGAATTAAAAACACTAAGGGATCTTGCGGTAATTTTTGGTACAAGCGTTCTTGATATTTTATGTAATGAAACAGTTTCAACAACACATTGGCAACCATGGCAAAAAGAAAAAATAATTGATTCTTTTTGGGGGCATATTGGTATTCTTTTATGTAATTCTAATAATATTAAATGGTATCCGATTACCTCTGCTACAGCTCAAAGAATTCAAGAAAGCTTGTGTTATGATGAAGATATACATGATAAATTACTTTCTGTTGATACTCTAAATAATCACTTCCTTATTATTAATACTAAATTAATAAAAAAAATTTCACTTCTCGATGATTCATCCGATGCCCCGGAAAATTGGGAAATACCTTGGGATGGATATCAAGGCTTAGGAGCTGAAGAATATTACAATCTTATAGAAGAATATTTTTGGGATGATGAGTACTTTTATGAGAATACTTCAGAAAATTTACAATTAATTATTAAAGATTTGATCGAAGAGAATAATCTTACTGAAGAAAATGTTAAAGAGATAACACATAGTATAAATATTTATTTTTCTGATAATACATCCGAATCCATCAGAATAGAATATGATTCAAAATTTGTTGATACTATTATGGATATTGAATTAGGAGTAAGTAGTAGATTTCGTTGCTTTGAAGATTTAAACGGTGAAAAACATTTTATATCTGAAGAAAATATTGGGTTAATTGATATACCGCTTTATTTATATAAAAAACAGCTTCAGCAATTTTTTGATAATGAATAGGTAAATTATTATGTATACACAACAAGAGGGAAAAGATATTTATATTGGGGAAATATTCGAATTTATTCAGCAAATTTTGGATTTAAAAAAATACAAAAAACATATATTTTATCGAGGTCACTCAAGTGAGCGGTATCACTTAATACCCTCACTTTTTAGAAAAAATAGTCAAGGTCGTTCTATATATAGTTCGCAAGAACATATTTTATATCGAGAATTGTACATGTCTGAATATAAAGAATTTATCAATGATCGATATACATTAGATAAATTGGTTAGAATGCAGCATTACTCAATGCCGACACGATTACTTGATTTAACTACTAATCCACTTATAGCCCTTTATTTTGCATGTAAATCAAGTGTAGATATGGATGAAGGTATAGGGGAGGTGATTATATTTTTTATAGATGATAAGCATGTCAAATATTATGATTCTGACACGGCGAGCTGTATTGCAAATTTGGCAAGATTATCCGATCAAGAAAAAGAATCAATTAAGTTTAACTTTGATCGTGAACGTTTTAATCAACAGACCGGTATTCAGCTGTTTTCTGTAAATCAGTACTTTTTAACGGTTTATTCATGAATATTTTCATAATCAGCCTTTCTCCTATTTTTAATTTGCTGATTAATTGTAAAAGTCGCATTCATCAAAGTTATAGAAGCATAACCGATTGCAGCGATAGTATCAGCAGAGTGCCAAATTTTTTACATCATAACCATTTCCCGAACTATTTCCATTAAATAAAGAAACTTATTCATGACATCTATTTGTTACTAACAATATCAACCTGTTATTCATGCACAAAAAGAAGCGAGAATTAAACAAAATATGACTGTAAAACGAATTCTATTCCGTGAGATCGTGTTTATAGAATTCTTTCAGCTGTTTTAGCGTGACTGGGATAAGATCTTTTGCCAAAAGTGTTTCTCGCTGATGTAAAAAATTTTCTAGATGAGTTTTTTTATCCTTCCAAGTCCCATAATGCAGTAGACGGTGGCACTTTGGGCAGAGTACAATAATATTGGATAAAACATCTAATGAAAACTCAAACTTATTTCGTTGGCTAAGCGGAATAAAGTGATGAGCTTCAACATAAGGCTTCTTTGTCGCGTTTGAAAGAAATGTTTGGTGATTTGGGTCAATCTGACATTTAAAGTCAGCATTACATAACGCTTGAGCGGCTATATTTGGGTCACGCACTGGAGAATTTACCATGTAAGTTGATTCTTTTGGCTCTTTCACCATACTGTTATTCTGAGGCATTAACTTTGCTGCTTTTTGCTGGGTTAGCAGTTGATAATTATCTTCGTTATTTGCGATGATATCTTGTATATTTTTACCGACATGATTAAACAATTGCTCATAATGGCCGAGTAGGATCTCAACATGTTGCTCAAACTGCTTTTGCGTCGGTAAGTTGGACTTTTCATAGTAGAAGGCTTCAATATTGCCTTTTTCATAGCACTGGCCTAAATCCCCCTCCGCTTTTAAGTTAATATTGCCCTTAATTGTTTCGGCATGAGGAGTAAAATAATTTAGCGCTTGCTTGGCCACCTTCTGCATTCTTTGTAAAGCGTTTGCTTGACCGTAGGTTTCAACATAGCTGGTTACTCCCTGGTTTAACGAAAGGTAACATGATTGCATATCTTGCGAGAAAAGCAGGACAATATAGTATCCTTTGCGCGCTGATTCAGTGATGCTTTGATTAAAGATAGCGACCCAAGGGATTCTAGCTAACTTCCCTTCACCATAAGAACCTTTTACGCGAAAGGGATTTTTTCTATTTTCTTTTTGTATGGTAGCGTTGAGGATTTTAGGAATAGTATGTTTAATCGCAATTTGCTCAATTCGCGTTGGTTTTTTAGATAATTTGGTTGAGGCTAGTAAATCCTGATAGTTATCTAAAACATCCTTTAATTCTTTCATACTAATATCATTATATTGTGATTTGTATTCCAATAATTATAAAAGGGATATGTTGTTAATGAAATAAGTTAGTTGATTTAGTAAATCATATAGATAAGATTAAAGGGTTATGGGTAAGCTGAATATTAGTGAATGATACCATTCAAAGTCAAATTTCTAGATTAAAAATTTTGCCCCTTATCATGTGGTGGTCATGTCGATAATCAATGTGAAAATGACGGTATTATTTGGGATTGCCGCAGTATTAGGGAACCGGATATTGTTTTAAAAGAAAATGGTCAGCCTTGTATTAGCATCCCGCGGAGTGAGGATATGTTAAGAACAAACAGACCATTTAATATTACCTCAACACATATATATCAAACCAGTATCAGATCCTACTTATCAGAGAAATATTATCAGGAAGAACAATATTATGTAAAAGCTCAGGAGTTCATAGATTTTAAATATCATTTTCGAAATGATATTACATATGGTATTGCATTTAGCACGGAAGAAAAAGGTGGGAGTGAAAAAATCTGGAGTGCTGATATACGAATAGTAAAAGATAAGGATGGTAATTTACAATTATTAATTGATAATGAAGTCAATTCAGGTGATATTAATTAGTACTACATAAGTGGTAATGATAAAAGTGTGTTGTTATCGGTATTCAGCTTTTTTGGTAAATCAGTACTTTTAACAGTTTATTATAGAAGAGATAATTAATATGAAACAAAAAATTATCATCTTTATTCTACTAAATTTTATGCTAATGATGTTAGTGAGCTGTAGTAGTATTAGGGAACCGGATATTGTTTTAAAAGAAAATGGTCAGCCTTGTATTAGCATCCCGCGGAGTGAGGATATGTTAAGAACAAACAGACCATTTAATATTACCTCGACAGATATATATCAAACCAGTATCAGATCCTACTTATCAGAAAAATATTATCAGGAAGAACAATATTATGTAAAAGCTCAGGAGTGCATAGATTTTGACTATCATTTTCGAAATGATATTACCTATGGTATTGCATTTAGCACGGAAGAAAAAGGTGGGAGTGAAAAAATCTGGAGTGCTGATATACGAATAGTAAAAGATAAGGATGGTAATTCGCAATTATTAATTAATAATGAGGCTAATTCAGGCGATATGAATTAATGTTACATTAGTGGTAATGATAAAAATGTGTTGTTATCAGTATTCAGCTTTTTTGGTAAATCAGTTCTTTTAACGGTTAATTATAGAAGAGATAGCTAATATGAAATAAAGAATTATCTTTTGTATTCTATTAAATTTTTATGCTAATCATGTTAATAAACTGTTTGGAATTTATTATACACCATATATTATTTTAAAAAATAATATCAACTTTGTATTAGCATCCCAAGAAGTGAGAATATGATAAGAACGAACAATTTAATATTACCTCTGCAATAGTATCTAAACTTGGTAATGAATTTTTTATGTTTCAGAGGGATAAAATACACCTGATATGATTTTTTGAAAAGTATAATAATCATTATTTGGGCTGGAATGAGCATCATTATGTTAATGTCTTGAACAGCTTTATAGTCAGTGCTAAAAGAGGAGTTATTGGCCATCCTTTACTGGATTTATTGTTAAATTTCTGGAAAACACAAGACAAAGTACAACACTATTTCTTTTTTCACATTATGGTTGATGAATTATTTAAATACGAAGAGTATAAGAAGAATAATTGCCCAGTTTTTGATGACACATTAGTACATATTATTCAATCCAAAATGTATGAACCCTTTAATCCGGAATCATTTGAATTAATTAAACAAAGAACAAGAATTCATAAATTAACGTATGTGAAAAAGACTAAGAAAAATTCTTATTATGAACATATCCGCAACAGTTATTTATAATAAATTATTTTTATATCAATAATTTTGAAATAATATAGAAATTCGACTATTATTAAATTAGAAAATGAAAGATAGTAATTGCTACGGCGAATTTATATTAAATTTTTATTAAATATTAACGCAATATTGCTGGATCAAGTTTTTTTATAAAAATTAATTTATTTTATCTATTTGGATCCTTTTGATTATATTACTTTATAATCAAAAGGATCGGATATAAGGAGATAATAAATGCCTAAATTTCATGAAACTTCTATTGGGAAGGTTGCTTCACATCTTAAATCGACTGATCTATTTGTTTTTACATCACTATTCATAGTAGGTACGAAGGAAAATCATCAGAAGGCTACACCCAGACTATTAACCTCCGGAGAGATTGCGATGGTTACTTCAATATTTAAAGATAGCATCAACATTGCTTCAGTAAGAGTTAGAAATGGTCCTCTTCTGCTTGGTCAAGGTAATCATGCAGTAACTCCATTCGGCGAAATATATTTTCCTAAAGAGCATTTTAAGCGTGACTTTTCAACTGGGCAAAGTGGTGATAAGCATTGGTTTATGCATGAAATGGTTCATGTCTGGCAATTTCAGATGGGAATGGCAGTAGCATTTTGGGGACTAGGCAGCGGAGCTGTTGATTATCACTATGAATTGACAAATGATAAAGTATTATCAGACTATGGTATGGAGCAACAAGCTTCAATTATTGCTGATTATTGGTGTCTAAAAACATTCGATTATGATGCTTGGTATACACCCGCATATGAAAAATATAAAGGTAAGGATAAATCCAGAAATAAACAAGGCATGCGAAATTACTGGCTAAAATCATATGAGAATACTTTACGTTTATTTTTAAAAAATCCTAAAGATAAGAAAGCACTATTTGGATAAAATGAAGAAATATTCACTGTTTACTGCTGATATTTTTACTGAACATATTAGCAGGCTGTATTAGGGCGTATTATACACCGGATAGTGTTTTAAAAGATAATGGTTAACCTTGTATTAGTATCCCGCGGAGTGAGGATATATTAAGAACAAACAGACTAATATTACCTTGGCAACAGTATCTCTACCAGTTGACGGAAAAGAATTATCAGTGAAAAAGTATGATAATCCGGAAAATCAATATTATGTAAAAGCCCAGGAATACATAGATTTTAACTATTATTTTAAAAATGATTTCACTTATCAAATTGATTTTATATCAGTGAAAAAAGATCAAAAGGCAAAATTCTGGGAGGTATTAATACGGATTACAAAGGATAAGGATGATAATTTAAAATTATTAAATGATAATGAGGTCAATCTAGACGATATTAATTAGTGCTACATAAGTGGTAATCATAATAATAATGCGTTCTTATCGGTATTCAGCTTTTTTGGTAAATCAGTACTTTTAACGGTTTATTATAGAAGAGATAATTAATATGAAACAAAAAATTATCCTCTGTATTTTACTAAATTTTATGCTAATCATGCTGGCAGGTTGTATTCGTATTAATGATCCGGATGTTGTTTTAAAAGATAATAGTCAACCTTGTATCAGTATTCCATCAACTGAAGATATGTTAAAAGAAAACAAACAATTTAATATTACCGGTACGGGGATATATGAAACCAGTACTGATACCTACTTATCAAAGAAAGATTATCCGAAAGAACAATATAATGTAAAAACTCAGGAATGTATTGATTTTGATTATGATTTTCAAGATGGCATTATCTATGACATTATATTTACGTCGGCAGAGAAAGGTGGAAGTGAAAAAATCTGGGGTGCTACTATACGAATTATAAAGAATGAGGATGGTAATGCACAATTATTAACTGGAAACAGAGTTTTGATAAATTAAATAAATTGCTCAAAGTTAGATTTTTGATGAAGATAATATTGTTTTGAAATTGTTATACAAAATATAATACTAGATTTTCTAATCTTTTAATCCATATTTAATTGAATATGTTAATTATTTTTTTAGAAATAATTGATAAGAATTATTTATTAAAAACAAAATTTTGTTCATAAAATAACTATTAAAGCCATCAACCGGTCAGTAATAGTTGATGGCCATATTAATGATTAGAATAATAAATTTAATTCAAAAAAATATAAAATTCAGTTTAATTAATCTGAGTTTGATGTTCGTTACCCTGACGAGAACGAATACGACCAATCTGATAAACAGTTTCGCCTTGTTGCTGTAAAAATTTCTGTATTGCGTCGGCGTCTTCTGCATTTACCACCAAAACCATACCAATACCGCAATTAAAAGTGCGGTACATTTCCTGAACTTCTACATTTCCAGCTTGTTGCAGCCATTGAAAAAGTTTGGGTAATGGCCATGATTGAGAATCAATGGCGGCCACGGTGTTTTCAGGAAGAATGCGGGGTACATTTTCACTGATACCGCCACCGGTAATATGAGCCATACCTTTGATGGTAAATTGTTTTAGTGCCGCCAGAATAGGTTTTACATAAAGCCTGGTCGGGGCAATGATTGCCTGGCGCAATGTTTTACCTTGATTAAATTCAGCGTCAAGCTCAGGCTGGGCACGTTCGATAATTTTACGAACCAGTGAGTAGCCATTGGAGTGAATACCGTTTGAAGCCAGACCTAATACAACATCACCTGCAACAATGCTGCGTCCGTTAATTACCTGTTCTTTTTCTACAACGCCAACTGCAAAGCCGGCCAGATCATATTCGCCATCGGGGTACATGCTCGGCATTTCTGCAGTTTCACCACCAATCAGTGCACACCCGGACTGTTCGCAACCGGCTGCAATGCCTTTAATAACAGCAGCGGCACGTTCAACATCTAGTTTGCCGCAGGCAAAATAATCCAGAAAGAATAATGGTTCTGCCCCTTGTACCAGAATATCATTGACACTCATAGCTACCAGATCAATGCCTACGGTGTCGTGCTGATCCCATTCAAAGGCCAGTTTCAGTTTGGTACCTACACCATCGGTACCAGAAACCAGTACCGGGTGGCGATATTTCTGGCTGATTTCAACCAGAGCACCAAATCCGCCCAAATTACCTAATACTTCAGGCCGCATGGTACGCTTGGCAAATGGTTTAATTCTTTCAACCAAAGAATCACCAGCATTAATATCAACACCGGCATCACGATAACTCAGGGACTGGCTCATTTGGTGTGTTTCCTTTGGGTAAGACAAAGCAAGTTAAATTAGGATGGAGTAAACCAAAAACCGGATAATTTTAACATTTTTCACCTTTTGCCGGTGTGTAAATTATTAGAGTTTGTGAGCAGAGGATAGGCGTGGCTAGCATTCACAGATTTGGATTATTTCTGTCAGAGAAATTAATTTTTAAAAATTCAATTATCTATTCAGTATTTTTTATATAACACTATTTCAATAAATATTTATTGATTATTTTTTGCTATTTAAAAGCTCTGACATTTTCTGTTTTACCAGTTTGACCGAAAACATAAAGAAAAAGGCCGAATCTGATGATTCGGCCTGAGTATTAGCTCTGCCACAGGCAGCTAATAGTAATTGTAAATACTGCTTAGGCTTTACGAGCCGGCAGTTTTTCACGGATGCGGGCAGCTTTACCGGTTAAGCCACGCAGGTAGTACAGTTTGGCGCGACGTACATCACCACGACGTTTAACTTCGATTTTTTCAACGGCTGGAGAATATAACTGGAATGTACGTTCTACACCTTCACCGCTGGAAATTTTACGAACGATGAAGTTACTGTTCAGACCACGGTTACGACGGGCGATTACAATACCTTCATAGGCCTGTAAACGGGTACGGCTACCTTCAGTAACACGTACAGAAACAACCACGGTATCACCTGGTGCAAAAGCCGGAATTTCTTTATTCAGGCGAGCGATTTCTTCTTGCTCTAATTGTTGAATTAAGTTCATATTAAGCTTCCTATTATAATGGGATATCCCGTTCCTCTTGTCTGATCGTCTGCAAGAGTCTGGATTCCTCTGGGGTTAATTCACGATCGGCCAGTAAATCTGGACGGCGTGTCAGTGTGCGCCTCAGCGCCTGAGTTAATCGCCACTGTGCGATTAAAGCATGATTACCGCTACGTAGAACGTCGGGAACTGTCTGCTGACGAAATTCTACAGGACGGGTGTAGTGTGGGCAATCAAGTAAACCATTGGCAAAAGAATCTTCTACTGCTGAGCGTGTATCGCCAAGTGTGCCGGGTAACAAACGGATTACTGCATCCATTAACATCATTGCCGGCAATTCACCGCCGGAAACCACAAAATCACCAATACTGATTTCGGTTACTTCGTTGCTGGTCAGGATGCGTTCATCAATACCTTCATAGCGGCCGCACAGTACAATCAAAGCCTTTTCTCTGGCCAGATTTGCTGTCTGTGCATGATTCAGTGGCTTGCCCTGCGGACTCATATAAATCAGCCGTCCTTCGGGACAAGTCTGTCTGGCTGTATCAATGGCTGCCTGTAAGGGCGGAGCCATCATAATCATTCCCGGACCACCACCAAACGGCCGGTCATCAATATAACCCAACGGGTTATCAGCGAACTGGCGCGGATTAATGGTAGCAAATTCCCATATACCTTTTTGTAATGCACGACCGGTTACGCCACTGCCGGTAAGGGCAGTAAACATTTCCGGAAACAGAGTAATGGCCTGAATGTGCATCAGTAATCACTGCCCCAGTCAACAACAATTTGCTGTTGAGGCAAGTTAACTTCATCAATGTACTGTGAGACAAAAGGAATCAGTTTACGGCCAAAAGCACCATCTACTACCAGTACGTCATGCGCACCGGTTTGCATTAATGAACTGACAGTCCCCAGATTTTCCTGTGTACGGTTATGTACCTGCATTCCGATCAGGTCTGTCCAGTAATACTCATTGTCATCGGTTTCGGCAAAGCTGGCGCGGTCTATTTCGATGGTAAAGCCGCGTAGTAATACTGCGCTGTCACGATCGGTTATGCCGTCAAATCTTACCTGTAACTCATCGCCGCTGATTTTGCTTTCGGCTATGCTTACAGTTTTAATCTGGCCATCTTTACTCAGCTGCCATTGCGGATAGTCGAGCAGGCTATCGGTATATTCAGTATCAGAATGGACTTTCACCCAGCCTTTTACTCCGAACACACCTTTTATATAGCCCATTGCTACCCATTGTGGCTGTGTACTATTCATTTGCTTTACTGCTAATCAGGCCGCAGCCTTTTGTTCTTTAACCAGCTTGGCAACAGCTTCGCTTAATTGCGCGCCCTGACCAATCCAGTGGTTCAGACGGTCTGCGCTCAGACGTACGCGTTCCTGTTTCTCATTGGCAACAGGATTATAAAAACCAACGCGTTCGATAAAGCGGCCGTCACGGCGGTTGTGTGAGTCTGCTACGACAATGTTATAGAAAGGACGGTGTTTAGAACCACCGCGAGCCAAACGGATAACTACCATAGTGTATTCCTTAGTGAAAAAATCGAAGTAATTTTATTCTGCCAAGATAACAGAAAATCGCTAATTTTAGTGGGTAATTCCTAGTCTTGGCAAGCTGTTAATGCATATTTGTTGCGTATATAGTGTTTCGGATCTGCTTGTTATTGGATGTTTATTTAATTAGCATTGCTGCTGAGGCGTGTGGTTTAAGTTGTTGCTATATCAGCTTAAATTGATAGAAAACGCTAAAGTGTAATTCGGATGCGCAGGTGGCTGTAAAGATGTTTTTTATAATTATATTTTATAAATCATATTGTTATTATTATAATCTATAATTGTGCTATCAGGTTTTTATTAATAAGGGCTGCATAGCTTCATTTCTTCGCGTATCATAGCTATTACATGTTTTTGCGGATATCTCAACAATGAAACAGATTTTTTTGGATTTTGAACAACCTATAGCCGAGCTGGTACAGAAAATAGATGAGTTGCGCTTTGTACAGGATGAGTCAGCTGTAGATATATCCGAAGAAATCGCGCGCCTGAAAAAGAAAAGTGACGATTTAACCAAAAATCTTTTTGCCAAACTGACACCGGTGCAAATTTCACAGGTATCCCGTCATGCACAGCGTCCGTATACTTTAGATTATATTGATGCTCTGTGTACTGATTTTGAAGAATTGCACGGTGATCGTGCATTTGCTGATGATGCAGCTATCGTTGGCGGTTTGGCGCGCTTTAATGGTGAAAGCGTAATGGTTATTGGTCATCAGAAAGGCCGTGATACCAAGGAAAAAATTCGCCGTAATTTTGGGATGCCTAAGCCCGAAGGATACCGTAAGGCTCTGCGCCTGATGAAGCTGGCAGAAAAATTTCAAATACCTCTGCTAACCTTTATTGATACACCGGGAGCTTATCCGGGCATCGGAGCGGAAGAAAGAGGGCAGTCTGAAGCCATCGGCCGTAATTTATACGAGCTGGCACGGCTGCGTGTACCGGTTATCTGTACGGTAATTGGTGAAGGCGGTTCAGGCGGAGCGCTGGCAATAGCTGTTGGTGATTACATCAATATGCTGCAATTTTCGACTTATTCGGTGATTTCACCTGAAGGGTGTGCATCTATTCTATGGAAAACCGCAGAAAAAGCTCCGGAAGCTGCTCAGGCTCTGGGGATTACTGCTAAACGCCTGCATGATTTAAAATTAATTGATACTGTGATTGAGGAGCCTCTGGGAGGAGCGCATCGTAATTATCCGGAAATTATGCAGCGGGTAAAATCGGTGCTTACCCGTCAGCTGCAAGATGCTAAAGACAAACAGTTGTCGACATTACTAACCCGGCGTTTTGATCGTCTGATGAGTTATGGTCAGTTCAGCGGTAAGTAAACTATGTGACAATATTACACAACAATGGTCAGCCTCTATGGCTGGCCGTTGTATTTTAGCAGTCGGTCTCAGCGGCGGGCTGGATTCGGTGGTATTGTTACATGCGTTAACGAAATTGCGTGATAGTCTTCCGGTGCATATATCAGCAATTCATGTGCATCATGGTTTAAGCAGATATGCAGATGAATGGGCGGTATTTTGTGAGCAGTTATGCGCATCGTGGTCTGTCCCGTTGAAGATTGTCAGGGTAAATGTGCGTACAGCAGGAGAGGGTATAGAAGCGGCTGCACGCAAAGCACGTTATCAGGTTTATGCAAATAGTCAGGCTGACGCAGTGGTGCTGGCACATCACCGGGATGATCAGATTGAAACCTTTTTTTTAGGAGCTTTGCGTGGCGGCGGTATACGTTCGCTTTCGGCTATGCCTCAGGTACGCTCATTAACCGGACATACTGTTCTCTGGCGACCGTTATTGTCTTTTTCACGGCAACAGCTAAAAGCTTATGCAGATGAAGTGGGACTAAAACATATTGAAGATGACAGTAATAGTAATTGTGCCTATTTGCGCAACTGGCTGCGTCTGGATGGTTTGCCATACTGGCGCAAACATCAGTCACATCTCGATACCCAGATAGAAGCGGCAGTAGAACGTTTGCAAGATGAGCTGTCTTTACTGGATGAAATAGCTGAAGCTGACTGGACTATGCTGCATGCGCAGCAAAAAGGATTTCAAATACCGTTATGGCGTAATTTAAGTGCATCACGCCGACGGCAGCAATTACGTCTGTTTGCACATAAGCATTGTCTGGGGATGTCGACCGCTGCGGCACTGACAGAGTTTGCAAGACAACTGATGGAAAGCAAAAATGGAGCACAATGGTCTTTGCCGCGTGCCCGTGTAATCTATTATGATTCCAGATTATGGATTGATAAGTATAATTGCAATGAGCAATGGCTCTGGCTCAAGTTGTTGCCGGTGTCTGGCTCTGAGCTGACTGCTGCACATTATCTGCAATGGAAAAGACATTCATTTGGTCTGGAGGAGACCGACGCTGGAATGACGGTCCGTCTGGCAGATGTCCAGGATACAATTATTTTACAAGGAGGAAAAAAGAAAGTTAGAAAATTATTACAGGAAAGAAAAATCCCTTCTTTTATGCGTGCTGTCTGGCCTATTGTGTGTGATTCTGATAACCAGTGTGTCGCTGTCATTAATGTAGCTGTGGCAGCCGACAAGGGTGTAAAGAATGGCTGGATGCCGTTAATAGAGGATTTGCCTATCAGGCTGTAAAAATTTAGGGTTAATATTATATATTATCGCAGATTCAGCTGCTGATTAATGCAATAACAATAATTAGAGGATAACAAAATGCATGATGATTCTACCAGGCAGGTGGAAGAGCAGGTGTTGGTGCGTCGGGCTCAGCAGGGTGATGCCCAGATTTTTAGTTTGCTGGTCAGGAAATATCAGCGTCGCCTGAAGCACTTTCTGCGTCGTTTTACTCATGATGATCAAGTAACATTGGATGTTGTTCAGGAAACATTCCTTAAAGCTTATAAAGCTATGCCGCAATTTCGTGCCGGAAGTCAGTTTTATACCTGGCTATGCTGTATTGGTATGAATACGGCTAAATCTATGACTGCTGTTTACGGGCGTGAACCGCAAATGATTAGTGAAATTGTGGATGAGAACGGGGAAGAAATTGATGTGTTTGAACATTTATCTGATTATCAGACACCTGAAAATCTGCTGCTCAACCGTGAATTGATTGATGCTATAGATGAAGCAATTAATCAGTTACCGGCCAACCTGCGGCAGCCGATCATATTGTCTGAAGTTAATGGTCTGACCTATGAAGAAATCGCTCAGCTAATGGGTTGCCCGGTAGGGACTGTGCGTTCACGTATTGCACGGGCCCGTGAGATTCTGTCAGCACAGATTAATATCAGATTTGAAAGGAAATAAAAAATACCGATATTCTGATTGTGATTTTCAGGATTTAATTAAATCATTCTGCTTATAATATTAAAACAGCATTCTGGTATTTAGCAAAAAATGATAATTTAGTTTTATATGCATATGTATTTTTTAGCTGTTAAACAGCTTATTTGCTGTCTGGCTAAAAGGGATATTTTATTTTTTTGAAGTTTCACCCGTCATTCAGAATTTATCCGGCTGAAGCACAATAATAAACGGTTTTAATTTTAATTTGTCTCTAGTTAATTTATTCAGACTATGCTGAGATATATATTTAAGCAGTGTTTTTGTTGTTGCAGCTATCTGGCTGTAATAACTGGATTAATTTGTCAAATTTGCTAAGTATTTGTAAGAGTGAAGAAAAAAATTATCTTGTTTACTCTTGAATTGCAGCGAGCGAGCCTTACTTTAAGTAACGAATAAATTTATATTTACGCCCCGCTGAAAATGCGGGTTTGTATTAACCAACTTTGCCGTGCCTCGGGCACTAAAGATGTGGAGAAGATAATATGACTATTCGTCCTTTGAATGACCGCGTTGTCGTAAAACGCCTGGAAGCTGAAGAAAAAACTGCTTCTGGTATTGTATTACCCGGTTCTGCTGCTGAAAAACCTGATATGGGTGAAATAATTGCCGTAGGTAATGGCAAACTGCTGAAAAACGGCGATCGTCAGAAACTGGATGTTAAAGTTGGCGATAAAGTAATTTTCGGAAAATACAGCGGCCAGACTGTTAAAGTAGACGGTGAAGAGTTGCTGGTAATGCGCGAAGAAGATATTTTCGGTATCGTTGAATAAATTATTTATCCAGAAATTTAATTTTATTGCGTAATTAATTATTAAAAATTAGGAGTTGCAAATGGCAGCAAAAGACGTGAAATTCTCTGACGAAGCCCGTCAGAAAATGGTTGCTGGTGTCAATGTATTGGCTGAAGCGGTAAAAGTAACTTTAGGCCCTAAAGGTCGTAATGTATTGCTGGATCGTGCTTTTGGCGGACCGCACATCACTAAAGACGGTGTGTCTGTTGCTAAAGAAGTAGAATTGAAAGACAAATTCGAAAATATGGGCGCACAGCTGGTTAAAGAAGTGGCTTCTAAAACCAATGACGTGGCTGGTGATGGTACCACTACGGCAACTGTTCTGGCTCAGGCTATTGTTACTGAAGGTATGAAATACGTTACTGCCGGTATGAATCCGATGGATTTGAAACGCGGTATCGATAAAGCTGTTGAAGCTGTTATTGCCGAACTGAAAAATATTTCTAAACCAGTTCCGGAAAAATCTAAAGAAATTTCTCAGGTTGCTTCTATTTCTGCCAATGCAGATGAATCTATCGGTGAAATCATTGCCAAAGCCATGAATGAAGTGGGTAAAGAAGGCGTGATCACTGTTGAAGACGGCAAATCACTGGAAAATGAAGTAGAAGTTGTTAAAGGTATGCAGTTTGACCGCGGCTACCTGTCTCCTTACTTTGTTACTGATGTAGAAAAACAGATTGCCGGTCTGGACAGCCCGTATATTTTGCTGTTTGATAAAAAAATCTCTAACATCCGCGATTTGCTGCCTGTGCTGGAACAAGTGGCAAAAACCAGCCGTCCGTTGCTGATTATTGCTGAAGATGTTGAAGGTGAAGCTCTGGCTACTCTGGTAGTAAACAATATTCGCGGTATCCTGAAAACTGTTGCTGTTAAAGCTCCAGGCTTTGGTGACCGTCGTAAAGCCATGTTGCAGGATATTGCTATCCTGACCGGTGGTACTGTTATTGCTGAAGAAGTTGGTCTGTCTCTGGAAAAAGCCACTCTGGAAGACTTAGGTCAGGCTAAACGTGTAGAAGTTGGTAAAGAAAATACTACTGTGATTGACGGACTGGGTGACAAAGCTGCTGTTGAAGCACGTGTTGCTGAAATCCGCAAACAGATCGAAGTGGCTACCAGCGACTACGATAAAGAAAAATTGCAGGAACGCGTGGCTAAACTGGCCGGCGGTGTGGCAGTAATTAAAGTTGGTGCTGCTACTGAAGTTGAAATGAAAGAGAAAAAAGATCGCGTGGATGACGCCCTGCATGCTACCCGTGCTGCGGTAGAAGAAGGTGTGGTAGCCGGTGGTGGTGTTGCCCTGCTGCGTGCCCGTGCTGCGATTAAAGACCTGAAAGGTGCTAATGCCGATCAGGAAGCTGGGGTGAAAATCGTACTGAAAGCAGTTGAAGCACCATTACGCCAGATTGTTGCCAATGCTGGTGATGAACCAAGCGTTGTAGTAAACAATGTGCTGAATGGTTCTGGTAACTATGGCTATAACGCTGGTACCGGTGAGTATGGTGATATGCTGGAAATGGGTGTACTGGATCCGGCTAAAGTTACCCGCACTGCTTTGCAGCATGCTGCTTCTATCGCTGGTCTGATGCTGACTACTGATTGCATGATTACCGAATTACCGGAAGATAAACCTGCTGCTCCTGATATGGGTGGCATGGGCGGTATGGGTGGCATGGGCGGCATGATGTAATAATCATGTTTGGCTAACTAGTCAACATATAGCTAATAGTGAGCATAACTGGTGTTATGCTCACTATTTTTATATTGAATAATTTAACTATAATAATGGCCAGATGCTTAAGATTTTATCACCCACATATCAGACAAAGTAACCATTCTTTTGCTGTTAAATGTGTTGATGATGATATTGTGTAAATGAAAGTACAGTATTAACCACATTTTTTTGTTAGTAATTGCTTATTATTAATTTTTCTATGTGTTAACTATGCTTTAATTCAAAGCAGATTTATAAGCTTTATACCTTTTATTGTAGTTATTAGTTTTTTATGCCTGTGGAAAATATCTTTATTTCGATTTGATTTTTTCAATAAATCTTAGTCAATAAGAACGTTATATAGCTGAAATATTGTTAAATGAAACTTTTATCAATATTTCAGCTCATATCATAAAATGATTAATTATCATGATGTGAAAAATGAAATTTCAAATCTAAAAAACTATTTAGCTATTTTCAAAATAATCTTCATAAATCAATTCAAAATTAGATAAATTAAATTTATCGGTAAAATCACCAACAAAAAATTCAGTCTGTTTTATGCAGAGTAAAGCAGGGTGGTACATTCCTATGAATAAAAAATTATTTTTCAGATGATGGGTTCTCAAATAAGAAATAGCTTATTGCGCAAATAACAGCCATGACTGCCCAAACACCAACCCAGGAGAATTGATGAAATAGCCATGGAATTATGGCTGGAGTTGCAAACAGAATGAAAAATACTACTGTATTAGCCATGGCTAATACAGTTGCAACACTCTTTTGTCCGGCAACGGTAGCCAGTTCGGTATATCCGATTCCATGCCAGGAAGAAATTGATATACCAGATATAAGAATAATGAAACTAGCAAAGTAGGCAAAATGATGTATATTGAATTTATATGAAAAATAAGTAAATACGGTAAGGGCTGCGAATAAGATGAATGAAAGGGCTGTAACAGCTTTCAGAAAAAATTTTCTATTTCCTTTTTTATCTGTATAAAAGCCACTACCGATACGAGTTGGTATTGAACTGATTTGTATGAAAAATAATAGAATACTGATATATCCAATACTTAATCCGGCAAAATCGTGCAAGAAAAGCATTGAAAATGTCATCAATGCAAACTGTGGCGCACATAAAATACCCACAGCTAATACAATGCGCCAAACTTTCAATGATTTCATTAGCTGAGTTGATTTATTTTTGAGTGATTGTGTTATATCCGGTGTTTTGTGTTCACTCTTACTATCCGGATCAATAATCCATAGATAGCTAAATAATGCAGCCAGAATACAAATAAATGCCGATATAAATAGTGTGGTCGAGAATCCATAATGAATTGATATATAAGGGTAGAATAATGCTCCCAATGCATAACCAAGTGGTACAGCTGCCTGCCTTACACTCATTGCTAAGCCGCGTTGCTGTGGTTTAAACCATTGTATGATCGCTTTGCCACTGGAACCATTTACACTGCTTCCAAAAAGACCGACGACTAGTAAACCGACACATAAAATGATACTTATTGAAGTGTGAGATGATATTTTTACAAAATAAGCTAGGGTGAAAAGAGCTATGGCAGTTGTGGACAATCCTGTAATTAATATCGGCCGATCTCCGAAGCGATCGGTGGCAATTCCCCAGGGTAATTCACTTACAGCAATTCCAAAACCTACAATGCCCATTAAAAGCCCTAATACAGATGTTGGGATATGGTAATCATTACGTAGAATAATGGAGGCTGCAGGTACGCCGCCGATAACAAAGGTAAAGCATGTATTAGCAAATGCACCTGTAAATAAAACTTTCCATTTATGGTTATCAGAAAAAATATTTTTATCCGGCAATTTGTTTGAATTTAAAGACATTGATGAACTCCTTTTTTCCGGAAAATAATAGCTAGAATTTTTTATATCTGTAAAACAGGTTTTTTTGATTTATTTGTAACGGAAAATCCGATATATTAAAAAATCTAATGACACTAACCGATGAAGACTGATTACACTATGGAAAAACTTGATTTAGAAATCCTTCACACATTTGTTGTCATTGTAGAAATGGGCAGCTATACAAAAGCTTCGAATATTTTATTTAAATCTCAATCGGCTATCAGTGAGCAAATCCAAAAGCTTGAGGTATTGTGCGATGCACAACTTCTACATCGTGGCAGATACGGCGCGAAACCGACAGCTATTGGTGAAAAAATGTATAAGCATGCAAAAAAGATATTATCTTTAAATGATAATATCATAGCTGATATTAGAAACCATGATTCGGTATATGAGCTGACACTTTCAATTACAGATTATTTTATGCCTGCCACGATAGCATCTGTATTAAGAGGGCTACGTGACCAATGTCAGAATATTCAATTTAATGTCTCAATTCAGAGCAGTTCAAAAATGCTCCTTGAACATACTCTGGAACAATATGATATCGCTTTATTTATTCATTTAAACGGGCAGCGATTACCCGATAATGATAATTTTATGGTTGTAGGGCATGAACCGCTCTGCTGGGCTGGCTCGAAAGATCTTAGTATAACCGGATCTGATCCACTGCCAATTATAACTTTGCCAAAAGGCTGCTTATTACAGAAATTAGCTATAGATAAATTAGAAAATAATAAAATATCTTATAATTTATCTCATTATGCTTCCAGTGTTATTGGTATGCAGTCTGCTATTGAGGCTCAATTAGGCATAGGCTGTCTGAACAGATCGTCAATGTCTAAGAAATTTATCGATTACACCGATATCCTGAAACTTCCGGCATTACCAGATATTGATTATATTATGTATTATAAATCGGAGAAAAATCCTTTTATAAATACGATAAAAGGATTAGTTGAGCGGGTAACAAGCAATGATAATACTTTTGAAAAATAAAAATTTTTAAAAAATACTATTATGCTAATCAGTACTGGTGTTTTCGCTAACTCAGATCTTAGATAATTCATAATATCGATTGATAAGTTGTTTTCTGTCAACTTTGCCAATATGAGTCATGGGCAATTCGTCAATGATATATATTTTTTTAGGCATCTGGTAACGTGCAATTTGTGGTTTTAACCAGTCTATTAAAGTATCTTCGGTTTGTTCAGTATGCGCTGCTAATACCACAAATGCCACTAATCTCTGTCCGAATTCCTCATCATTAACACTAATAACGGCTAAGTCGTTAATGTCAGGATGGTTAACTAAGCATTGTTCGAGTTCGTATGGGTAAACATTTTCACCGCCTGAAACTATCATGTCATCAGCCCGACCATTTAGATAATAATTATTTGTACTGTCTTTTTGAACTATATCACCAGTAGCTGTCCAGTTTTTGCCCTGAGTGGACCATGCACATTTGATATAGAGTTCACCTTTTATCGCATCCTCTTTGCCATTGTTCATTAATTTGGCTGATAATCCTTTAACAGGCTTACCTAGAGTTGATGGGTGAGTGATCAAATCATCCGGTGTTGCAATCAGGCATATTCCAGCTTCCGATGTGCCATATAAGTTAAATAACACTTTACCAAGTTGATTAATTGTTCGTTGAACCAGCGTGACAGCAATTGGTGCGCCGCCGGTGATGATGCATCTTAAACTACGTAACTGCGTTACAGAATAATTCATCATTCGACTGAGCATTAAGGGAACGAGGGTGATAACTTCAATGTTATGTTTGTTAATAAGTTGACAAACTTTGGCGGCATCAAAGCGTTTATTGATAAATATAGTGGCACCTAATAGTACTGACATACACAATGTCGCAATACCAAAACCATGGTAAATCGGTGTTGCTATATAGATTCTGTTATATTTGCTCAGGTTTAATTTCATCAACAAGTGATAAAAAGGACTGATAAAATTTTGTGCTTTACTATTGCGTCCTGCCATTTTAAAACGTCCTGTTGTACCACTGGTTAACACAGTAAGTTTATTAAAATGGGTAACTTTAAGATTGCCGGAATAGGGGGGCATCTTATCCTTTAAGAGCGAGTAAATGGAAATTTGCTCCGGATGATCTGTTGGTAATGATTTGACATCAATTAAGATAGGAATTTGAGGATCATGTATGATCCAATCAAATTTTACTGCATCTTGTATATTTTGTAATTGCTGGGCTGATAGTTCTGTATTGAGTAAGTAAATATCTGCACCTAGCCGGGCAATAGCAAAGAGAGTTTGAATCATAATAGTATGATTACTTGCCATTATGGCTATTTTTTGATGCGGTTTTATGTCATAATGCGCCGCTAATTTTTTGGCTAAATGCTGTGACTGCGTATAAAGTGTACGATAATTTATACAATTGTCATTTTCATTAATGGCGATTTGGTCTGGGCTCAGCTTCTGACGTATATAGAGCAACGCCATTAAATTCATTCCAACCGAACGAAAACTCATTAATAAATAAAAAATTCCTTTAAAGGTCAAAAGTTTAATGGTGTATAGCGCTTTGATTGTTTTTATCATCATTTTCTCTTAATGTAATAACAATTTAATTTAAACCAGATGCCATTAAACAGGACGCTGGCCAATTGCACTATCATCGCCCACCATGGTTTATATTGGCGTTTTTGTGTTTGTAATAAATAACTTATAATTGTAGCAGCTTGCTTTGGCTGTAATGCAGGTAAGTTCTGATAAGCTTTGGTCGGCTCGATCATCCTTGTTTTTACTAAAGGTAAATATGCTGTCGATACTTTGATTTGCCGATTTTGTAATTCAGGCATTGCTGAACGCAGCCATTGATCGAATGCCGTTTTTGAGGCTTGATATGCTGACCAATTTACCGCTGGCGCAAACAACACATTGACAGCCGAAACGTTAATGATATGTCCTTTACTTTGCTGTAATTTGGGGATAAGTGCAAGGCATAATTGTACCGGAGTCAGGTAGTTTAATTTTATGGTTCGTTCAAAATCATGCTGGCGATCTAACGATTGCATGACCGGGCGACAAATCGATTTACCGGCATTATTAATAAATATATCAACAGGTAAATTTTGTATATATTTTATGAATCCATCAAGTTGTTCCTGATCACGCAAATCAGCTGCATAAATGTCAACTTTAGCTTTGCTCATAGTGAGCCGTTGCTTTAATTCGCGCAGTTTATCAACTGTGCGCGCAACCAATATTAAGTTGCAATCAATATCGGCTAAAAGATAACAAAGCGACTCTCCAATGCCATAACTGGCGCCTGTTATAATGATAGTTTTATGTTTTAACCGCTGCGTTAAACGGCGGATATTAGGTTTATGTACATAAAACAGCAAAAAGTTAAGCAGTTTAATCAAAGCAACGGATTTCAATTGTAAATAATATAAACAGCAGCATGAAGGTAGCAATTAATAAATCAATAGGTTATTTATTTTTGTTACGTCATCATTTTAATTTCATATGTTAAGTAATTAGTCTGGTTAAATCCTGTCCTAAGCATAGATCAATAAAGCAGGCTATCATCATGACGGAATAAATAGCGGGAATGTAAATCATCTTAGAATATCATATATTCCAAAAAGATAAACAAACCTTGCCAAAGATAGGATAAAAAATTAATGCTACAAGTTTAATTGATAAACTTTATAGATTTAGTAAGTGAGAAAGTTATATGCCCATAATATAGAATGAACCACACTTTTGTATATTTACATCAATCCAGGCTATAAAATCAATAATCATCTGAGAAAGCAAAGGTTTGGATTTGGAAAACTTGTGAGCCGTTTCTTTTAAATAATCGTCTTCTAGCATACAGACAAAACGAAAATCAAATAAATCACTTTTAAGTTCTTTTAAATTCTTGGCTTGATCAACCCTGGTCTTAAGCCTTAATAGTGCCGGTTTTATAAGTAGCCATTGTTCTGTATTAACTTCGGTGATTCCCCAATGCCCATATTCCCCGTATTTAGGAACATACTCGTATATAATGCCCTCAATAAAGCTGAACGCTCCTTCTGTCAGGTATTTAGATGTAGTACTGCGTGTAGTACTGCGGAGGGCTTTTTTATTAGGAGGTATGGCGAATTCAAAAATAAGCCCGCCTATGTTCTTATAATATGATTGTAAATTAAAATTAATCATGCACACACCATTATATTTCTCAAATGAGATTAAAACTGTATTAAATACAGGTACACTGAATATATTTTTAATTCAATTAATATATTATTTTAAATGGAAATTTGATTTATTTTTAAAAAATTCAACTAGATAATGAGTTATATTTTAGGTAGAAATTAGGTATTTTATACATATATTTATAGCTTAATTATAAATAATCATTGCAATCGTGTTATTGTGTTTTCAATAATATTGGAATATTTTAGCATGAAATAAAAAAACGGTTTAATTAAATTAATCTGTTTTTTCCATAAAATTTCTTTGAGCCCACATCTGCCGGTTTAGGCTGAGTTTTAAATTCTTCTAAGCCGATACCAAAACTTATCAAACAGTGTGCTTTCTAAACATGATAGTACTATTATGGTAGCTGAGAAGTGGGTAGGTGATAATAATTTATAAAAAAACTAAAGCTTTATTTAACCAGTTCTACACCGCGATTAGCCAGTTCATCAGCCTTTTCATTTCCCGGATGTCCGGCATGGCCTTTAACCCAGTGCCAGTGTACCTGATGCTTACTTACTTCGCTGTCCAGTGCCTGCCACAGTTCAGCATTTTTTACCGGCTGTTTTGAGGCAGTTTTCCAGCCGCGTGCTTTCCAGTTATGAATCCATTCCTGCATGCCGTTTTTAACATATTGTGAATCTGTGTAGATGTTAACAATACACGGGCGTTTTAATGCTGCAAGTCCTTGAATTACAGCTGTGAGCTCCATACGGTTATTGGTGGTATTAGCCTCACCGCCGAAAAGCTCTTTACTGTGGCTGCCGGATTGTAAAAAAGCCCCCCAGCCACCCACGCCGGGATTGCCTTTGCAGGCGCCGTCGGTATACAGAGTAACTTCACTCATATTCATAGTTGATTTAAAAATGCTTACTATATCACGTATGCACAGGTAAAACTTTTCCGGGATTCAGGATACCTTCGGGGTCGAGGTTATGCTTTTGTGCCTGCATCCATTTGATTTCTGCATTACTGCGAACACGTGGTAGCCATTGATTTTTTAACTGACCGATGCCATGTTCGGCAGCTATACTGCCATGGTAATTTAATACCTGTTCATATACGACTTTATTGATGTTTTCTTCATATTGATAAACATCATTATTCATAATATCAGCAATAAAAACGTTGTAATGCAGACTGCCATCACCGAGATGGCCGAATAAAATGGTCTTGGTTTGCGGAAAGGTTTTAATCAGTTGTTGCTGGCAGTTTTCGACAAAGTCAGCAACATGTTCAATCGGAACGACAATATCATGCTTGATACTGGCTCCGAGACTGCGTTGTGCAGCAGATATGTTTTCGCGCAAGCTCCATAAATGCTGACGTTCTGTTTCAGACTGAGCAATAACTGTATTAAGCCAGTTACCTTGTTCCAGTACGCTGATTAAGGGATCGGTTAAATTTTGTGCCGGCAGGCTATCGCTCAGTTCTACCAGAATATGCCAGCTCGCATGAGTTGGTTCGCGTAATTGACTATAGCTGGCTGACAAATTCAGAGCCGCCTGACTGATCAGTTCAAAGCTGGACAGGCGCTCGGCAAAGTGATTTTTCAGTGCGGCTAACAGACTGGTGGCAGCGTGAATATTGTCTACGCCAATCCAAGCTGTTAATACACTTTGCGGCGGAGCAAACAGTTTTAGTGTAGCTGCGGTAATAATCGCCAGTGTGCCTTCACTGCCAATGATTTGTTGACGCATTTCATAGCCACTGGTGTTTTTATGCAGTGGATACAGGTGACTGACCAGTTCGCCATCGGACAGGACATATTCCAGACCCAGTACCAGATCACGCATTGTGCCATAACGCACTACATTCAGACCGCCGGCATTACAGGCAATATTTCCGCCTATCTGACAGGAGCCTTCACTGGCCAGACTCAGGGGAAAATAGCGATTGGCAGTTTGAGCGATTTTCTGTACTTCAGCGAGTATCATGCCGGCTTCTACGGTAATGGTGTTGTCAGCCAGATTGAGTTTGCGCATGCGGTTAAGTTTACTTAAGGACAGAATAATCCCTTTACCGGCAACAGAAGCATGCGGTGTAGCACCGCCGCACAAGCCGGTATTTCCGCCTTGCGGAGTAACAGGAATATGCTGCTGATGGCAATAGCGCATAATCTCCTCTACAGCGCTAACGGTATGCGGTTGTAATACTGCAAAAGCCTGTCCATGATAACGGCCGCGCTGGTCGGTACAAAACGGTTCGATAAGCTGATTGTCAGTGAGGATTTCATCAGGCGTAAGGATTTGCTGAAACCGGGCTAGATGAATGGTGTGAGGCATGGCAGTTAACTCTGTAGACACTATAAGCTGATTGTACGGTAATTAAAAATTGCGGGGTGGTAAATATACGCTATCGCAGAACGTTTACAGTACAATATGGTTATTCAGTAATATTAGTAAGGATAGGGCATGTATTTTGTTGATCGCAGTGCTGTTGTGCTGAAACCTGCTCAGGCTTTTCTCGACTGGCTGAAAAGTACCAGTGATGATTTGCCTGAGTTAACTTTGTCACAGCTCCAGAGTAATTGTACTACATTGCTGGTACCGGAATTTGAAACCCCGGAACAGGTCATTGGTTATATTGGTGAACGCTTTAATCTGATTTTTGAGGCAGAGCTGTCTGCATGGGAGGTAGAGCGTAAGCTGTGGCCAGTATTGAATATTGATCAGTTCTGGAATTTTTTTACAGTAGAAGTGCATGATATGGTACTGGATCTGGTAGATACAGATATACATATATCTCCGGTATATGGTGAAGAACAGGTTTAGTATCTGATGATGGCGTGTGTTGTGCGGCTGAAGCCATCCCGATGTGCTTTTTATCTGTCGGTGATTATGCATGTACTGACACTAGTGGCTATTGTGTTCTACAGCACAGGCTGGTTGTGTCTGGTATGGCTGCTGGCATGGTTATTATCTGCATTATGGGCAGGTTATGGCTTGCGGCAAGGCAGAGTCAAAAAAATTGAAATCAGTCCACAGGGGCAGGCTTTACTGCTATTTACACAGGGCAAAGCTGCTGTACCGGCTAAACTGTGTTGCAGTGGTATTGTTATCAGAGCAAATATGATGGCTTTACACTGGCAAACTTCGCGCGGCCGCGTATACCAGCTTTTGCTACCGGATATGACCGATGCGCAGGCATGGCGAAGATTACAAGTATGGGTACGCTGGTGTCAGCCAAACAATACACAATCGGTTTTGAGGCAATCAATCTTGAATAAGGTAATCCGCAGGCTCAGGCTGAAGGATAAGAATTAGGATAATGACAGAAAAATTTCATGCAACTGGTTTGTCCTCATGGCTGCAACATCTGGAAAATGGTGTGGCCGGCGGCGAAATTGAAATGGGGCTGGCCAGGGTAGGTGCTGTTCGTGACCGGATGGGTTTAAAGCCGGTATGTCCGCTGATTGTTGTTGGCGGAACCAATGGTAAGGGTTCGGTATGTGCCTATCTGACACAGATTTATCATGAAGCCGGTTATCGGGTTGGTACCTTAACCAGTCCGCATTTGTTACGTTTTAATGAACGTATTGCGATTAATGGTGAAGCTGTTGCTGATGATCTGATTGTCAGTGCGTTTGAGCATATAGAGACAGCACGGGCTGAGATACCGTTAACCTATTTTGAGTTTAATACGCTGGCTGCCGTAGATGTATTTATACGCCAGCAGGTAGACGTAATGATACTGGAAGTAGGGCTGGGCGGGCGGCTGGATGCCGTTAATATATTTGATGCCGATGTGGCGGTGATTACCAGTGTTGATTTAGATCATGAGGCATTTCTTGGTGATACAGTAGAAAAAGTGGCATTTGAAAAAGCAGGCATTATGCGTGCTGGAAAGCCTGTAATTTGTGCTCAGATTCCTGTACCGCACAGTCTGTCATCGCATGCTGCAGAGGTGGGGGCAGATTTACTTTTGCTTGGCCGAGATTTTGATTGCCATAAGATGGAAATGCAGCAGTGGTCGTATCGTTTTCATCCACAAGAAAGTAGTTTATATACAGGTGAACATGCCCGTCATGCTTTACCGATACCAGTATTGCGCGGTAATTTTCAGCTTAGTAATGCAGCTTGTGCTTTAACTGTACTGGAATGCTTGTCTGAACGTTTGCCTCTGGATATTGGCGCAATTAAGCGCGGCTTGTTGCGCGTACGCCATCCGGGAAGATTTCAGGTGTTGCCCGGACGACCGGTTACGGTACTGGATGTGGGGCATAACCCTCATGCAGCACGGGCATTGCGCAGCAGTCTGATTGCTTTACCCTATGCAGAAAAACGCATGGCTGTATTCAGTATGCTGGCAGATAAAGATATTGATGTAGTTCTGGAAATTATTAAAGACCAGTTTGACTGCTGGCTGATAGCTCCGCTTGCTTTGCCGCGCGGCATGACTGAACAGGCTTTACAACAAAAATTTATTCAGCATAATATTACTGCTGTGACAGCTTATCCTGATGTTAAGGAAGCTTATCAAGCTGCTTTATCAGAGGCAGGTGAGAATGATAGAATTGTTGTATTTGGTTCGTTTCACACGGTAGCAGAAATAATAGATTTATCATCTCGGTAAATTCTGAAAATAGAAACAATAAGGACAGAGGAGTTAGTGATTAATGAATGCGCAGGAAAATTATGAACAGCTGAAACGGCGCAACAGGCGCCGTTTAGTAGGTGCATTAATTATGGTGGTCATTGCTGCTATATTGCTGGTTATTATGCTGAGCCGTCGCACTCCTCAGCCTGTACCGGCACCGCAGCTTGATGTCAGAACTGCTTCATCAGCAAATGCAGCGTCAGGTACCACAGCTATGGCTTCTCAGGTTAATGTTACCGCTCAGGTACAATCGGCTTCAGCGATCGTACTGGAACCGGTACACGGAACAACTGCATCTGCGGGTAGTACTCCTATTAACTCAAATCACGCGTCAGGAAGAACTGAACATCAACCTGTATCCAGACCTGCTGTGCATACAGATATTCCGGCTAAACTAAGTGACATACCGGTAAAAACTCCCGGTCCTGTGCAGACAGGCACTCAGCAGAATAATACAGATTCAGTCCATACCAGACCATCTTTACAGTCATCAAGAACTCCGGCTGAAAATAAGGTGATAAATAAAGAGGCTGCTGAAAGTAAAAAAATTGAAAAAAATATGCCGGTTCCAGTGAGCACTGCAACTGGGAGCCATTCTAAAACAGATGCCGTAGTAGCCAAACCAGCTAATAAAACACCGACATCTGTAAAACCAGCAGTGCCAGCAAAACCGGCAAATAATCCAACAGGCGGTAAACTGACACCGCAGCAGATATTGGAAAATAAAGCTGCCGGTACAATGTCTAAAAATTCTGCTTCTGGTCAGAATCGGAGCAGTGCTACTAGTAGCAGTAACAAACCGCCTGTGGAGCGCACAGTCATTCAGATTGGCGCTTATACCACTGAAGCACAGGCAAGCCTGGTACAGCAAAGGCTGGCGGCTGTTGGTGTGACCACGAGTATAAGCAGCCGGCAGACTAGTAAAGGCACACTGTATCGGGTACGCAGCCAGGTTTATAATAATCGCAGTCAGGCTTTGCAAAATCTGGATAAAGTGCATGCTGCAGGTCTGGACGGACTGGTAATTGGTTTATAGGAAGTTGGTATTGCATGACCCTTTTTGATGTGCTGGCTCTCGGCCTGATATTGTTAACAACTCTGGTTGCTATGATGCGCGGACTGGTAGGCGAAATAGCTTCACTGTTGTGCTGGATAGTGGCATTTGTCGGAGCCAGGCTGCTGGCAGCTCCTGTGGCTGATATGGCTTTTACCACCATGCAGCCACGGGCACTGGCTGTTTCATTGTCATTTATAGTGATATTCGGTGTGTTATGGATTATTCAGCGTCTGATGCGTACACTGATAACTTCGGCATTGAAATCGATTGGGCTTGGCGGAGTTAACCGTATGCTGGGTGCCTGTTTTGGTGCGATTAAAGGAATTATTATTGTTACTTTGGTGGTGTTGATATGTTCTTTTACTGATTTGCCGAAATCCCCTGTGTGGCGGGATTCATTTTCAGCAGGGATGTTTGAAAGGCTGGCGATGGTGGCGGTGCCTTATCTGCCGTCTTTTCTTGCTGATAAACTGAATTCACCATCGGTATAACAGCATGAACATAAGTAACCAAATACAACGCGCGTTTTTAATAACAAAAAACGCGCGTATTTATTTGTCTTGAATGGAGAAAGTAATGTGTGGTGTATTGGGTATTGTGGCACATGAACCAGTAAATCAGCTTTTGTATGATGGTTTACAGATGCTGCAACATCGTGGACAGGATGCTGCCGGAATTGTTACCGCTGAGGGTACTATGTTTCACATGCATAAAGGTCGCGGTATGGTACGTGATGTATTCCGTACCCGTAATATGCGTGAACTGATAGGTAATGTTGGCATTGCTCATGTCCGTTACCCGACAGCCGGAAATGCCAATTGCAGTGCTGAAGCGCAACCCTTTTATGTAAATTCCCCTTTCGGAATTGTGCTGGCACATAATGGTAATCTGACCAATACCGGGGAGTTATTTAAAAATGTCTGTTTTACTGAATTACGCCATGTAAATACCCGCTCTGATTCTGAAGTGCTACTTAATGTACTGGCACGAGAGCTGGAAAATCAGGTAGGTAATCGTACTGCGCTGGCTTTATCGGATATTTTTGCTGCTGTGGCCGCATTGCATAAACGGGTACATGGTGCGTATGGTGTGGTGGCATTGATTGCCGGCTATGGTTTACTGGCTTTTCGGGATCCGCTCGGTATCCGGCCTCTATGTCTGGGTAAAAGGGAAGAGAACGGTCATACAGATTATGTCGTTGCTTCTGAATCAGTAGTGTTTCCAAGTCTGGATTATGAGCTGGTACGGGATGTGGCACCCGGTGAAGCTATATTTATCAGTAATGAAGGTCAGCTATTTTCACAGCAGTGCGCACAGGAACCACATTTGATGCCCTGTCTGTTTGAATATGTATACTTTGCCCGCCCGGACTCTGTAATCGATGGAGTATCGGTATATCAGGCTCGTCTGAATATGGGGGTAACATTGGCAGAAAAGGTAAAACGGACACTGGATTTAGCAGACATTGATGTAATTATGCCTGTACCGGACACCAGCCGTCCCAGTGCTATGGAGCTGGCTTTGCATCTGAATAAGCCTTACCGGGAAGGACTATTTAAAAATCGTTATATCGGCCGGACATTTATTATGCCCGGGCAGGCTGTGCGTAAAAAATCTGTGCGGCAAAAGCTTAATCCGATGAATTATGAGTTTAGCGGTAAAAAAGTTCTGCTGGTAGATGATTCTATTGTACGCGGGACAACCAGCCGGGAAATTGTGGATATGGTGCGTGAGGCAGGAGCGATAAAAGTTTACTTTGCTTCCGCCGCGCCGGCTGTATTGTTTCCGAATGTTTATGGTATCGATATGCCAACCCGGAAAGAATTGATTTCATACCGGCGTAATGCAGAGCAGGTGGCTGCAGAAATTGGTGCCGACGGCGTTGTATTTCAGGATCTGGCTGATTTGAAAGATGTCGTTTTAAAGCTGAATCCGCAAATTGAAGGGTTTGACAGTTCCTGTTTTGACGGCCGTTATATTACGGGTGATGTTGATGAAGCTTATCTGCAACGTCTTTCCGATGATAAAAATGCTCTGGCCAGCTCATTTGTTGTACCCAGTTTGATTGAACACAGTGTCAGTGTGCAGGAAGATGAGGATGAAGAGGAATAAACTTATATTTTAAATTCTGAGGCTGAACGGACAAATAACAGAATTGCTGAATGTTCGATTTTTCAGCGGATTTAATCAGTAAATTGTCTATAGCTGTTCGGGGATAATTATTTTGTAAACAGACAGTAATCAATAAAGCAGCCTTAATGGCTGCTTTATTTAGTAGGTCAGATTTAATTAAAGCTTTTATCTGCTCCGCAGTATTCAATAATCAATAATAACTTTCATGGCTTTTTCATCTGCAGCATGCTTAAAGACATCATAAGCTTTTTCTAGTTCATTAAAGTGGAAATGGTGAGTAGCCAGCTTTTCCATCGGCAGTTTGCCTGAGCAACAGGTTTTCAACAACATGCCGGTAGTGTTGGCGTTAACTAGACCTGTGGTAATGGTAAGATTTTTAATCCAGAGTTTTTCCAGCTCAAAGTTGACTGATTGCCCATGTACACCTACGTTAGCCAAGTGTCCGCCTTCTTTTACCACACGCTGACAAATATTCCATGTGGCTTCAAGCCCGACAGCTTCCATAGCGCAGTCTACTCCGCGGCTGCCGGTGTATTCCAGAACACGCGCCACCGCGTCTTCACTGGCAGAATTAATGATTTGCGTGGCACCCAGCTCTTTTGCCATATGCAGGCGGTTATCATCCATATCAATCATGATAATCTGGGAGGGAGAATATAGTTGTGCGGTCAATAAACAACTCATTCCTACCGGGCCGGCACCGACAATGGCTACGGTATCACCGGGTTTAACATCACCATATTGCACGCCAATTTCATGTGCAGTAGGTAAGGCATCTGACAACAAAACGGCCACATCTTCATTTAAATTTGCCGGTAATCGGTAGAGTGAATTATCTGCAAAAGGGGTACGAACGTATTCAGCCTGAGTACCATCAATCATGTAGCCCATAATCCAGCCGCCACCACTCTGGCAATGTGCATAAAGCTGTTTCTGACAGTTTTCACAAGTACCGCAGCGGCTAACACAGGAAATAATGACTTTATCGCCTTTTTTAAAGTTTTTAACCGCACTTCCTGTTTCTTCAATAATACCAATCCCTTCATGCCCGAGAATGCGGCCGTTGAATTGACCGTTTTTTTGAATGGCGGTTTGTTCAATTTCCGGATTTTTTCCTTTCCAAATACCCAGATCGGTACCGCAAATGGTCGTTCTGGTTAAACGAATGATTGCATCAGTTGGTTCGATAATAACTGGTTTAGCCCGTTCTTCAAAACGAATGTCACCTGCTCCGTAGTACACCATTGCTTTCATATTGTTTACTCCATAAACCATTGAAAAATAATCCAGATATTTTTCTAGAAACCTCTTAATATGATTGTAGTGCAAAGAGATTCACACTACAATTTACCTGAGTATTTTCTTTAAAAGGTTTGTCGGATTATTAATCTGCCTCAAGTTTGAGCGATTTATCGCTATAAAGACAAATAGAATTATGGAATAATAGGTAGTTTGAAATAATAATAAATATCAAGTTCAAACATACACTTCTGAGGCAGAACAGTCTGAAAAAATCCGCAGACTGACTACGGATTTTTATGTTAAATCACTAAATTATTAAATTATTTTTTTCGATACGGGTTTGCCATCCAAACCTTCCATCATGTCGGATAATTCGTCTGCATGATCTTCTTCTTCGGCAAGAATATGTTCGAGCATGCGTTTGGTGGTGGTGTCATAATCGCTGACATACATAATGGTCTGCCGGTAGAGATCAATCACAATACGTTCTGCAATCAAATCTGACTCTACCATATCCCGTAAAGTTTCTCCCTCAATATATTCTGTCGGTGAGCGCTGAATAAACACATCCGGGTTCAAATCCGGCTCACCGCCAAGCTGGGTGATACGTTCAGCCAGCATAGCTGCGTGTTTTTGTTCCTGCTCTGCATGTTCCATAAATTCTTCTTTAACTGCATCCATAAACAGACCGGTTGCCATATAGTAATGCCGCAGATAACGCAGTACACATACCCATTCTGAAGCCAAAGCTATATTAAGCAGTTCGATTACCCGTTCCACATCCAGCTCATACGTAGAAGTAACCGGTCCGTCTTCATAATTTTTGCGTGCATTTTCCCTTAATTCTTCAGTGGTGCTGAATTTAATATCTCTTTTTAGCGGTTTGCGTTTGTTCATGCTTATCTCCTTATTTATCTAAACAAGTTACGGTTTGTTGCCTTGTGTTCCTTTTATAACCGTAACTGATTGTATAAGTTGTTGTCTATGAAAGTATTTTTAATATAAGTAATAATTAGCTGAATTTAATCGCATATTGTTTATTTAAATGTTTTCTTCTAAATATTTAATATATCAAGTCAAATATAATTAATTTCTGAAGCATATATTTATGTTATATGAGTAAAAAATCTAAAAAAATTATTCTTTATGCGTAAAAAATTTATTTATTTTTAATGAGATACTGCTTTAATGCCTTTTATAGCCAGTATTTCGCCGGTTTAAATCAATATTTTAAATAAAGCTATAAATTATTTATTTGGTATATTTATTTATAATTTACCAATCTGAAATTAAATACATAATAGTGCGGAATATTAAAATAGATAAAAATAATCTTATTTGGTTAATAAATATATAGACAAGTAAATCAGTAATTTAGACCATTTATCATGCCTGAATGCTAAACCTGAACTGAATAAGCAAATCAATGTTCATTAAGGTTATCAAGAAATATTAATAAAAATGAAATTTAAATTTTTATATTTATTTTTCAAATTAAGATAAAGGAACAGCCAGTATGAAACATTCAGCTTTAATGCTTAAATCAATAGTGATTGCTGTTTCATTTGCTTTAACGGCATGTGGTGGTGGCGGTGGTAGTGGCAACGGTGGCGGTGTTCATTCTGATTCCACCGAAACTGGTGGTAAACCGGGCGGAAACAATCCCGGTACAGGAGAAATACCGAATGACGGAGAAATTACTCCGGAGCCAGTTAATCCTCCTCCGGTTCAACCAGATCCAGACAAACCAGATCCAGACAAACATGATCCGGTAGACCCGACTCCGGTAGATCCCACTCCGGTAGATCCCACTCCGGTAGATCCGGCTGATAATATTCCCGTTCCTTCATCCAATCCTTCGAGAATGGATAGTTCCGAATCAGCAATAAAAGTTCCGTTGAGTAAAAACCAGTATCCCCGCAGTGAATACGGTGAGGATAATGCACAGGCTAACCTACTAAATCTGAAAGATGCGCGAGATCAGGGGCTGGATGGTAAGGGGGTGAAGGTCGGTATTGTTGATTTGCCAATCGATGTTAATCATCCGGCTTTACCTGACAATGTTGTTGATCTGGGACAGTTCGGGACACCTTATAATGGTAAAGTTTACCCGCATGGTGATGCGGTAGCTTTAAATATCGCCGGTAAAGATGTCAGAGGTAAAAAAATTGGAATTGCTCCGGAGGTGCAGATTTATTCAGCCAGTGCAACAGATAGCCGTGGGCCGGGTTTAATCAATTTACTGGCTACCATAAATGCGTTTTACGCGCTTGATAAAGCTGGTGTGAAAATCGTCAATAACAGTTACGGCGCTAATTATTACAGTAATAAGCAATGGTATACTAATATAGCTAAAGCTTATTTAAATGCAGATAATCCTGCTGATAAATCTGCATCCTATATCGGTCGTTTTGTTTCACTGGTTCAGGATGATATGCTGTTTATCTGGGCAGCTGCCAATGACGGGCAAAGTCAGCCCAGTATTGAATCGTTATTTCCTTTAATTGAACCTGAATTGCAGAAAGGCTGGATTGTTGTTGCTGGTGTAGATAGCGATAATACAATTGAAAAATTTTCCAACAGATGCGGCGATGCTAAAAATTGGTGTATGGTGGCTTATTATCAGTATGAGATTGCTAATTTGTACGCAAAGCCCGGCGATGATATTAATGCATTGCCACTAACCAGTGTCACGGGAACTTCATTTTCTGCTCCGCAGGTTGCTGCCGCTGCGGCACTGGTTAAACAAAAATATCCCTGGATGACCAATAATAATTTACGAACCACACTACTGACGACGGCCACTGACCTGGGTGCTAAAGGTGTAGATTCAGTATATGGCTGGGGATTACTAAATATTGGTAAGGCGGTTAATGGACCGGCACAATTTGCCTTCGGTGATTTCTCAGCAAATGTAACCGACGGCAGCTATGTATTCAGTAATGATATCAGCGGGCAAGGCGGGCTAATCAAAGAAGGTACCGGAACACTGATATTACAGGGTAATCATACTTATCAGGGTAAAACGCAGATTAATTCCGGTATGCTGGCTGTGAATGGCAGTAGCCAGTCTGCAACGCAAATTGGTAAAGATGCTGCTTATCTGGTTAAAGGCTTTACTGGTTCAGTAGATAATGCAGGAACTTTTATTAGTCGGGATGCCACTGTTAATGGTAGTTTTAACCAGACGGCAGAGGGTACTTTTCAGACCAGCCTTGGCAGCCGAACTACTGTCAATGGTACTGCCAGCCTGGCCGGCAGATTATATTTCGATGCGCTTAAAGCCGGTTTTGTGCCACAGACAGGGATAAAAGTAGCTGTTATTAATGCACAAAAACGCTTCGGTGAATTTGACTCAACTGAATTTTCCGGCGGAATTCTGCTAGATGGTAAAACGGTTTACGATGACAATAATGTAGATTTTGATATTACCCGCATTTCTGCACAAAAAGCTGTTATGAATAATGGTCTGTTAACCCGCAGTATTGCCGATCCGGCAATAGAGTCCGCTGCCAGAGCTGTGGATACGGCTTTCAGCCAGCTGGATGGTATACCTGCTGTGGACAAATATAGTGAACAGGATAAGGAGTTATTCGATGGTGCGGCCAGAATTCAGAATGTACAGTCCGCTCAGAGTTTAAGACGGTCGTTATATTCTTTATCCGGTGCGGTTTACAGTAACGCTAATATGGTCAGCACTCTGACATTAGGAAAACTGAATAGTGACTTTATGTCTTCAATTCAGAATGACTCTGATGAGGTTAACGTGATTATGGAATTTAATCATTCACAGAATCGCTGGAATCCCACTGTTGTCAGAGGAAAACAGAATACTAATAGCGGTATATTCGGTATTAGTAAAAAATTTGGTAACGGATTATCTGCAGCGATGGCCTATACTTTTCAAAATACCGGCTGGAATGAACAATATGGCAATGCTGATATTAAAACCAATGGTTTAACAGTAGGTTCATTTTATGCGCCGCACCGATGGAATGGTGCTTACATATCCGGCAGCTTTGGATATAACCGTTTTTCCAATGATGTCAACCGGCAAATATGGCTGGGTGAGTCGGCAGCAGCCACGGGAGCAAAAGCCAAAGGTAAAGTATGGCAACTGGCTTTTAAAGGAGGTAAAGCATTTTATCTGAATCAATTGATTCTGACACCGCAGCTAGGTCTGAGATATGATTATTTGCAACAGAATCATTTTAGCGAAGACGGGGCAAACGGTTATGGTTTATATGCCCGAAAGCTTAATAAAGGCGTTGTAGCCGGTTCGGCCAGTATTCTTACTCAATATCGTTTTGGTATAAGGGATACTGTGTTTGATATTTTTGGACTGCTGGGTGTTGAACATGATTTTCGCGACAGAGAATATGCAATGCGCGGAGGTTTTGCCGGAATACACGGAAATGAACGTTCCGGTAAATGGGCTCCAGCAAAAACACGCTGGAATACTGCTGTAGGCGGAAATGTACAGATCAGGCCTAATCTGAAAGCCGGTATTCAGTATCAGTATGAAAATGGTAGCCACTGGCACAGTAATTCAGGAATGGCAAATTTAAAAGTTACTTTCTGATTATAGTGAGTATAGAGAAGATAATGAACAGAATTTCAGATTAATTGAAATTCTGTTTTTTTTATGCAAATCAACATTTTAATCAGATGGTATGCTTTATAAATTCATATTTTATTAACAATGTTAAGTTAATGAATAAGTGTATAATGTAATTGCTAAAAAAGAAAAAACAGGCATTGTGAGAAAGTCTATCTTTTTCGTAGAGAAATAGTATATATAGATTTATTTTTTACCGGATCGATCATATGATTATTAAAATAAAAACTAAAGTCTTTAAAATACTTCAAGTATTGATTATAGTAATCGGAATTGATGCTTATAATTTATATATAAATAGAATAACAAATCCTCTGATAATCCTGAATATTGCCTCTCTTTTCTATCTGATATATAAAATTAAGGATGAATTTGAAAAGGCAAGAGGATTTGGCAAATATATTATAGAAATTACTGTAGAGTGTCTGACTAAAGAAAAAAAAGGAAATAAGACATGCTTTGAGTGGCAGAATTTTTATTCAGTCATTAAATTTCACAATAGAATCTATTTGTATTTAAAAAGAAAAAATTCTTTCAGACCATATAAACGTTTAATATATTTAGACAGCAAGGATTTTGCCAGTAAAGATGAATTTAATGCCTGTTTCGAAAATTGTAATACATATATTAAACAGGCAAATAACAAGTTCCTATGACTAAATGTGCAAAAAACGACAGAGAGTCTGTTTTAAAACACTTTGTTTGCGGTACAACAACTTTCTGTTTATAAAAAAGACAGGCTGATCTGATAGTCAAGACGAATGCTCAGTTCAAATTATAAGTGTTGTAGTTATAAAAAAAGAACCCGCCATTAAAATTTATAAGCCGAATGTAGGAGAGAAGCTTATAGATAAAATGGCTGGGTCAGGGAAATAAATAGCTTAGATATTCAGGTATTAATGGTAACAATAAAATTAATTTTTGTCTACAAATATTTTCTTTATTTAACCGGTAAATTAAATATAGCTTTGATATGTTTAAAATACTTTTTTCTTTCTTTATTTTTGTAACTGACTATGTGAAATAGAATTAATAAAATTAGTAATATATTAACAAATCTAGATGTGATTTTATTTGTATGACTTGATGATCCAGTAACCAAGCAGACGTCGATACGAGTTCATAATGAATTTTGAGAAGTAAAATAATTTTAGCTGAAATACTGTATATCCTGATTGCTACAGATTGTTGTTTATTGGTTATAAAAACTACTAAATGCGGTTTATAACAATATGTATTCCCGTTTCAGTGCATGTATGACTATTTTGTTGTTAATTGGGGGTTATGATTAAATTATGACAGATTAGGCATTTATATTTAAAATAGTTATACTGTTTGAATTAAACATCGTTGGTTTTGTGGAATTTTGCATATGGCTATTTTGTCTGGAACCAGAACGATTCAGAAAGTGGCCCGTGATTACAGCCAAAGTATTCTGGCGTTTAGTACGGGCAAAAATGCTGTTGCTGCTTATCTGGCAATCAGAGATAGCTTTACAGAGATTTATCCCTATTATTTGTATCTTGTACCCGAGCTGGAATTTGTAGAAGAACAGCTCGATTTGTATGAGCGTCAGTTTGATTTCAAAATTACCCGTTTGCCGCATCCTGCACTGTATCAGATGCTCAGGGCACATGTTTTTCAGCCTCCGGCTAATGTAGCTGTGATTGATAAGGCAAAATTAGAGGATTTTGATTTTACCGATATCCGCCGGATGATGTGCAGAAAATTTAATTTACCGCATAACACACCGGTAGCGAATGGTACCAGAGTGGAACACAGTTCCAAACAGCGCCTGAGTATGCAGAGACACGGATCGATTGTGAAAAGTCAGTGTCAGTATTATCCGGTATGGGACTGGAAAAAAGGGGATTTGCTCCGCTGTTTTAAGCAGCATAACATCAGGCTGGGAAGTGATTACAGGGTGTTTGGCTGCTCTTTTGATAGTCTGGATTTACGTTTTTTATTACCTGTTAAAGAACTTTATCCGGAGGATTACCGCAAAATTCTGGAGTATTTTCCGCTATGTGAGTTGGAAATTTATCGCTGGGAATGTGCTAATGGAAAAAGATAATACAATAAAAGTCAAAGTATCTGCACAACATGATTTGAGCAAAGAGGGGCAGCATAATAAATCTGAACCGGTTTCGTTTTCGGTGCATGCTAACCACTATGCGGATACAGATGCTATAGGACAGATGAGAGCGTTGAAAGAAGAATTTCAACAGGTAAAAAAAATGCCAGCACAGCTTAGACAAAGGGTGACCGATAGTGAATACTGGTGTGCCCTCTGTTTTCAGACTTATGAACAGCTGATGGTTTTTCTCGGTGAATTGAAAATACCGGTTTGTGAGAATAAATATATTGACGGGCAGTTACTGGCACAGAAAATGGGTATTGAGCTACCCCCTGGCGAAGTGAGATTTCGTTTGCCTGGTTATATTGATAAAGATTTCCAGGAGTTAGCAGAAAAAGAGAAATAGAAATCTGTGACATATAACTGCCGTAGGAACCGGATAACAGCTCTGTTTTTCCGAACAGAGCTGTTTTATTGAGTACATTTATACAATAGCCGTGCGTTTATCCCATTCTTTGCTCAGACGTTTTGCTGAAACCGGATAGGGTGTTTTCAGCTCCTGAGCAAACAGGGAGACGCGCAGTTCTTCCAGCATCCACCGGAATTCGGCAATGGCCGCAGGTACCGGCTGATTTTGTTGCCGGTATTGCTGTACTTTTTTTTGCCAGGTATCAGTAAGTTCCTGAATGTCGTTTTCCCGCGCATTATCACGTGCCGGATTACTGCCGTATTTATCCATACGCCTGAGCATGGCTTGCAGATAAACCGGCAGACGCGACCACTGTTGCCATGGTGTAGCACTGGCAAAACCCGGATAAACCAGACTGTTCAGATGCTCACGCAGAAGCGGGGTTAACGGGTGTTTACCCAGATGGCTGCTGACTTCAGTATAAGCCTGCGCTGTTTGTAGGGCATATTGATTAACAGCTTCTTTAACTGCTGGTAAACGGCTGCGGGCACGTTTTATCTGTTCTTTAAAAGCTTTTTCATCACGCGGCAGTTCATCTTCACCTATCAGAGCCCGATCCAGAACGGCATGAGTCAGGTCTTCACGCAAAGTATCAGTACCCAGGTGTTTAAGCAGCATGGCGATTTGGGTGAAGTCGGGCAGACCTTTATTCAGATCTTTAACCTGTTCTTTCAGTTGTAGACTCATCAGAGCAAGTACGCCGCTGCGGTGTGCCTGTTCGGCAGCTGCCGCTGTATCAAACAGCCTCAGGGAAATACTGCCGTTTTTTTGCAGTTGCAGGCCGAGATAGCCGGTAAGCTGTTGCTGAGCACGGGCAAATTTGATGCTTTCCGGTAGTTTACCTATATCCCAGCTGGTAATGTTATCTCGCTCAAACTCATTGCTGTTGTCACGGAAAGTAACCGCAGCCGCCTGTCCGAGCTGTTGTTGCAGGCTAATAAGATCACGACCGCTGGCCAGTTCTGTACCGCTGTCATCAATCACCTGAATATTGAAATAACAATGTGCCGGCAGTTGCTGGGTTTGCCAGTGTTCGACGTCTATCTGGTTAAGCAGACGCATGTCTCCGGCCTGACGGGCAATGGCCTGTGCCAGCTGAGGAAGTAAAGGTGCATTGATATCGGGATGACTGCTGAGAAATGTAGTGATGAAATCAGGTACCGGCACGCAGATACGGCGAATTTGTTTGGGTAAAGCTTTTATCAGTAACTGCAGTTTTTCACGAATCATGCCGGGAACCAGCCATTCCAGTCTGGATGCATTGATGCGGTTAAGCAGTGGCAGAGGTACAGCTATAGTGACACCGTCAAACGGATGATGGGGTTCGAAACGGTAGCTGAGCGCGCAGCGACCATCTGTAGTATCAAGATATTCCGGAAACTGGCTTTCAGTAACATTACTGGCTGCATGTTGCATCAGGTCGTCACGGCTCAGATACAATAGTTTCGGGTTTTCTGCCTCAGCCTGTTTACGCCACATTTCAAAGGTACGGATATCAGCCAGCGGCAGAATACGGCCTTTGTTTTCTACATTTGCCGGCAGACGCTGGTCGTAGAAACTGAACAGTGCTTCTTCATCTACCAGTACATCCTGCCGGCGTGATTTATGTTCCAGTTCGGTGATTTCTTCGATCAGTTGATGGTTATGCCGGAAAAAAGCTGCTTTAAGATCGCATTCCTGCGCTACCAGTGCACTGCGAATAAAGATTTCGCGTGCTTCTTTGGCATTGATGCGCCCATAGGCGACCGGGCGGCGGGGCAAAACAGTGAGACCGTAAAGAGTGATGCGTTCACTGGCCACCACTTCACCGCGTTTCTGTTCCCAGTGGGGTTCAAAATAATGATAGCGCAGAAGATGAGGTACTTCGCTTTCAATCCATTCCGGTTCAATCTTGCCGACATCACGGGCATATAGTCGTGAGGTCTCGGTTAGCTCAGCAGCAATAATCCATTTAGGCTTACTTTTAAACAGAGCGGATGCCGGAAAAAGGTGAAAATGAATTCCTCGTGCACCGGTATAGTCGTGGCCTTCGGGGCTTTTCAGTCCGACATTGGCTATTAGTCCGGTCAGCAGGGCACGGTGAATTTGTTCGTAGCTGGCTTCTTTTACCTGTTGCCGTTGCTGACGCTGCTGCCGGCGGACGATTTGCTGCCGTTTGAGTTTTGCGGATAAATCCTGATCACTATTGTCAGTTATGGCTGGCTGGGAATGATTGTCCGGTAATTGCCGGTAAGCTCCGGCCTTATCGGTAAGTTCCATATCTATGGCAATTTGTGCCAGCTGGTGATGCAGCTCGCGCCATTCGCGCATACGCAGATGAGAAAGAAAATATTGATGACACCACTGCACCATCTGACGATTGGATAACCCTTTGTCACGTTCGCGCTGATAGGAATCCCAGATATTCAGATAGGCGAGAAAATCCGACTGCTTATCGTTAAAACGTTCATGTGCTTTGGCAGCAGCTTCACGAGCTTCCATTGGTCGTTCACGCGGATCCTGAATCGACAGCGCAGCCACAATAACCAGCATTTCGGCAACGCATTGCAAGCGTTTCCCCGCCAGCAGCATGCGGCTAATACGCGGGTCTACTGGCAGACGTGCCATTTGCTCACCAAGTTTGCTTAGCTGATTATGTTCATTTACTGCGCCCAGTTCGAGCAATACTTGATAGCCGTCATTGATATAGCGCTGGTCAGGTGCTTCGAGAAAGGGGAATGCACTAACATCGCCGAGTTTCAGGCTGATCATGCGCAAGATTACAGCCGCCAGATTACTGCGGATAATTTCCGGATCTGTAAAGGCAGGGCGCTGATTAAAATCCTGCTCGCTGTAGAGGCGTATACAGATACCGGCGGCAACGCGACCGCAACGGCCGGCGCGCTGACGAGCCGCAGCCTGACTGATAGGTTCGATATGCAGTTGTTCGACTTTAGCACGGGCTGAATAGCGTTTTACCCGCGCCAGTCCGGTATCGATAACATAGCGGATACCGGGTACGGTGAGTGAGGTTTCGGCAACATTGGTAGCCAGTACGATACGCCGCTGACGACCATTGGGATGAAAGATTTTATGCTGTTCGGCTGCTGACAGGCGTGCAAATAGAGGCAGAATCTCATCATTGCGACGCAAAGGTGATTGCTGTAATGCATGTGCTGCTTCGCGAATTTCTCTTTCACCCGGCAGAAAAATCAAAATATCACCTTCACCTTCTCGTGCCAGCTCATCTGCGGCATCGACAATGGCATCATTGATTTCTATTTCAGCTTCGTCTGCATCTGTGGTGTGCAGCGGACGGTAACGTACTTCTACCGGATAGGTACGTCCAGATACTTCAATCACCGGTGCTACTACACCGTTCTGTGTGAAATGTTTACTAAAACGTTCGGCATCAATCGTAGCAGAGGTAATGATGACTTTCAGGTCTGGGCGCCGTGGTAGCAGTTGTTTGAGATAACCAAGCAGGAAATCAATGTTCAGGCTGCGTTCATGCGCTTCATCAATGATGATGGTATCGTAAGCACTGAGAAAGCGGTCAGTCTGGCTTTCTGCCAGCAAAATGCCGTCAGTCATCAGCTTGATGTAGCTTTCCGGCGCAGTTTTGTCATTGAAGCGCACTTTATAGCCGACATGCTGTCCGATCCGGCTATGCAGTTCTTCAGCAATTCGTTCGGCTACTGAGCGTGCGGCTAGCCGCCTTGGCTGAGTGTGACCAATCAGTCCGGCTATTCCACGGCCTAGCTCAAGACAGATTTTCGGTAACTGGGTGGTTTTACCGGAACCGGTTTCACCACAAACGATAACGACCTGATGCTGACTGATTGCCTGCTTGATTTCTTCGCGTCTTTCATGCACAGGCAAAGTGTTATCGTATTCGGGTACAGGCAGTCCGGCCAGACGTTGCAGATAAGCCTGATGAGAGTGCTGGTAACGGCTGTTTACTTTTTTCTCGCCACCGAAACGGGCAGGATTTTTACAGGCTCGATACAGGTAATAGCGGTCTTTACTCAGGATTTGGTTAAGTTCGTATACAGACATGGCACAGAGATTGCCGGAAAATTAGTAGTATGTGTATTATACCAAATCTGCCAAAACTGCTTTTTTACAGGCATTCCATGGCAGATTTATTTCTTAGAATCAGATAAAGATATAGATGAACAACAAGATAATAAGAATACAGATTTTTAATTGCTATGCGGAATAGTTATTATGTCTGGGCCGGAAAGCAGCAGAAAAATTATTTTAATAAACACGCTGGTACTAAGTTATGCGTATTAGCATAACTTTCAGTTTGGCTTTTGGCCTTGAATCTATGCGTTTCTAGTGATGCGGGTGTTGCCGGCGCCAGATTTTCGCGCCAATCATAATAAATACGCCAAACAGAAAAGTACACACCAGCCCCATAAAAATGAGCATAATCCGTGCCATTGACATCCGTACGGCAGCATCATTTCCCAAAAACAACCAGATAAACCATGCAGCCAGTACGACAAACAAAGCAATCATGGCAGTAATCAGCCCCGTCATTTTGCGTGAACCGGGGATATTATTGTTTTGCATAATAAAGCCTGCTAGAAGTGATGGATAACAAGAGGTTTCCCTTTATGGCTGACAACTTCTGTATCCAGATTAAATATGGTTTGAATATGGTCTACAGTAATAATATCTTCTGGTGTACCTTGCATAACAATCTGCCCGTCTTTAAGAGCAACAATATGGTCAGCATAGGCTGCTGCCATGTTGATGTCGTGAACCACCATAATGGTAGCCAGACCCTGTTCGCCGGTAAGCTGGTGTAATAAACGCATCAGCTCACGTGCATGATACATATCCAGATTGTTAAGCGGTTCATCAAGAATAACATGTTTGGTTTGCTGGCAGAAAGTCATGGCTACCAGTGCGCGCTGGCGCTGACCGCCGGAAAGTGCACTAAGATAACGCTGTTGCAATGGTTCCAGCTCAAAGCGCTGTAAAGCCTGATCAACAATTTGCTGGTCTTCTGCAGTGATGCGTCCCTGATTATGCGGATAGCGGCCAAACAGTAATAAATCACGTACGGTAATACGGCTCTGTATGTTGTTCTCTTGCGACAATATAGCCAGTTTTTTGGCTATGGCAGTTGATTTGCTGTGGCTGACTTCAAGTTCATCAATATGGATATTGCCTTCCTGTAAAGGTTGCAGGCGTGCAATCAGTGAGAACAATGTAGATTTACCTGCACCATTGGGACCAATCAGCGCAGTAATGCTTTTATCCGGAATATCAAGATTAATATCGCGAAGAATGGGTGTACCGTTGATGTGGTGGTTAACATTTTTTATGGTAATCATAATGCTGTCAGGTTAAATCGGTGCAAAAATGGTGATGATAAAAAAGCTACTGTTGCAGCCTAGCGTTTGCGTTTTAATACCAGCCACAGAAACACAATGCCGCCGCAAAATTCAATAACGGCACTCAGTACGCCCTGCATACCAAGCAGCTGCTCAAATATCAGCTGTCCGCTGACCAATACCAGTGCCGCAACCAGAAATGCTGCCGGCAGCCGCAGCTGATGTTTCATATCGGGGGTGCAGGTATTAACCAGTGCACATATCAATAAACCGAAAAAACTGACCGGACCGACCAGTGCAGTGGAGACCGAAACCAGCAGAGCAATCCATAATAAAATGCTGTGGTTCAGCCGTACATAGTTAATACCCAGTGCAATAGAGGCATTACGTCCGAGCATAAGAACATCGAGCTGATAGCGCATCCGCCAGATCCAGACTGTACTGAACAGCATGATACTCATGCCGATAATCAGCATGGTGACATTCACGGAGGTAAACTGGGCAAAATAACTGGTTTGAGCAACCGTAAACAGAGTAGGGTCAATCAGGCGTTGCAGCAGACTATTGAAACTACGAAACATGACTCCGAAAATCATACCGGTGAGTATCAGTCGGGCCAAATCACCGTTACTGTTCCGGGTTAAAGTGCGAAACAGCAGGAGCGAGGCAACCATCATTATGGGTGCTTCGATAACAAATTTGCTCAGCACACTCATACTGGTGAATCCTACTGCACCGAATACAAACAAAGTAATGGTTTGCAGCAACAGATAAAGCGAATCGTAGCCAAGTAATCCCGGTGTAAGAATAGGGTTATGGGTCAGAGTCTGGAAAAGTAAAGTGGATACACCAACTGCGTAGGCAACAGTAAGCAGCATCAGCAGCTTTTTACCGCGCAGTTGCAGTACAAAATCCCAACTTCCTTTAACGCCATATGTCATAAACAGAATACTGGCAATAATTAACAGAATACCGAGCACACCGAAAAAACGTGCACCGGAGCGATGTGACGGCATGGTGGAATTAAACTGCATGTACAGAAGGCTTTCTAAACAGCAAATACAGGAAAATCACGGTTCCGACGATACCGAAAATCAGAGACACCGGTATTTCATAAGGCGGGTCGATAGTGCGGCCGATAATGTCACAGATCAGCAGAGCGTTGGCACCCAGGAGTGCAACTGCGGGCAGATTCTGACGTAAACGGTCACCTGCCAGCCGGGAAATAATATTAGGCACTACCAGCCCGATAAAAGGAATCTGTCCGACTGTTACCACGACAATGGCAGTAATCATGGCCACGGTAATCAGGGAAATCCACATCATTTGTGCATAGTTGATTCCGAGGCTGGTACTGATATTCTGTCCCAGACCGGCAATGGTAAGCCGGTCAGCCAGAAAATAAATAACTAATGTCATCAGACCGGTAATCCACAGCAATTCGTAACGTCCGGCGAGTACTGCAGAAAAATCACCGGCAAACCACACCGCCAGCAATTGCAGGGTATTGGTTTCCACGCCGATAAAATTCACCAGTGCTTCAATAATACTGCCATAGATTATGCCGATTAGCGGAATCATCAGTTGTCGGTGTGCAGGCAGACGCCGAAATAAAAATAAAAACAGCGTCATCCCCAGCAAAGCAGCCAGACTGGCGCAGCTCATTTTGGTCAGCTGACTGGCCTGCGGCAACCAGATGGAGACCAGTAATACCCCAAGTGCTGCACTTTGGGTAGCACCAACCATACTCGGTTCCAGAAAACGATTGCGCAATACTATCTGTAACACCATACCCGCTACGGCCAGTGTGGCTCCGGTGAGAATAATCGCCAGAGATCGGGGTAAACGGCTATACAAAAGCAAAGAACGGGTATCACTACTGATAAGCAGATCACCCCAATGAAAAGAAGCTGCGCCAATACTAATGCTGATAATCAGTAAAATAGGTAACAGCAAAAAATTGATTGCATTAATCTGAGAGGAACGAAGCATATGACAGAAAAAATACAGACAACAGGTTTACGCTAATACTGCATATTTATGTAGCATAGCGAAACCTGATTATCGTGAATAAAACTCCGGCTTAGTGTGACATTGCCGCTTTAATATTGGTCAGATCAGTTTTCATTTGCTGTACACCGCCTGCGGCCAGATAGGATGCGCTGCTCAGATAAATAATGTGACCTTCTTTCCATGCTTTAGACTGACGTACCAGATCATTATTCAGTACAGCCTGAGCGGTTTTACCTTCTTCGCCGATGGCAGCAGTACGGTCAATAACGAATAACCAGTCCGGATTGATTTTCTGTACGTATTCGAAAGAGACAGACTGACCGTGGGGAGAAGCCGGAATGCTGGTATCTGCAGCCGGTACGCCAACCTGAGTATGAATCCAGCCAAAGCGAGAGGAGGAACCAAATGCTGAAAGTTTGCCGGCATTAACCATCAGAATCAGACCAGTGCCTTTTCCTTTGGCTGCCTGCTGAGTTTCATTAAGCAGATTCTGGATATCATCATGCAATTTTTTCGCTTCTGCTTCTTTCTTAAACAGCTTACCGTAGCTATCAAGCATTTTCATGCCATCGCCAATTAAATCCTGTCCGCTGTCAGACATATCGATAGTGGGAGCAAGAGCCGCGAGTTCATCATATTTCGGAGCGGTACGACCGGCGATAATAATAAGCTGTGGTTTCAGCGCATTAAGTGCTTCCATATCCGGTTCAAATAGAGTACCGATATTGTTTACCGTTTCCAGAGTTTGCTGCAGATACGGTACCAGCACTTTTTTCGGGGCACCGATAACCGGCACTTTCAATGCCTGTAAATCATCCAGTGTAGCCATATCAAATACCACAACTTTAGACGGATTCTCCGGTACGGTTATTTCTCCGCGGGCAGTATTTATTGTCACTGTTGGTCCGTTAACAGCAGTTGCGGCAGCAGACGAAGCATTACTGGCAGTGTGATTCTCATTGGTTTTTTCACCACAGGCAGAAAGCAGAGACAAAGTTAAAACAGACAAAGCAAGAGGTTTCCAGCAAGATTTAATCATTTTTCAGTATTTCCTATCATTATCGTTTGCATTAATTATACCGCCTGAACAAGGCTAAAGTTAATTTTCTTGAGCAGGTATCTATTTATCAATAAATCTGTGTCGTGTTTCATGATAACTATCTTCATTTTCTCCCTGACGCCAGTAGGGGACGGCATAATGGCGCTGAGGCGGTAATTGCCACTGTGTACGCAGCAATTCACGCAGTGGTTTAACCAGTGCTGCTTCACCGGCAACCCAGGCAAAGTCATCATCATTCAACGGGGCAAAACTGCTTATATGTTCTACTACAGCAGGAATCTGGCTCAAATCACCAAAAAAGGTATGCAGATGCATTTTTTCAGGTAACGGGAATGATGCTGGCAGATCTTCTGCCTGCGGTAATAACAGCACAACGTCACCGCTCGCATCTGCGGCAATATCTGCCAGCAGAGATTCAATTGCCGGAAGAGCTGTAATATCACCGGCAAATAAATAGCGTGATGCTGTTTTCAGCATCGGATTCGGTCCGCCGGGGGAAGAGATTCCAAGAATATCTCCAGCCTGAGCATGCTCGGCAAAAGATGAAGCGGGTCCGGTGTCTCCGTGTTTGACAAAATCGATACTTACCGTACACGACTGTGCATCATAATTGCGAATGGTATAGGTACGCACAATCGGTTTATTATCCGGCTCAGCCCAGTTAAAACCATGACCGGAAAACTGGGGTAATTGTGGTGTTATCTGACCATCCGGTGCCAGAAATATTTTGATATGGGCACCATTGTACTGATGCGGATAATCGGTCAGCTCCGGACTATGCAAAACCAGCCGGCGTAAATTTGGGCTTAGATCGATAATATCTTGAACACGTGTCAGATAAGCCTGAAGTGGTGAACGTTTATTCATTTTATTGCCTGATTACTGGATAAAATAATGCCTGCTGCAGACTTTTGCCAAACAGGCTACCATGATTTTCCTGCGGATAATGCTCATATCTGATAGTTAAATCAGTTTTTTGCTCTAATTCGTTAATGAGTTTGTTAATCAGACCGGCATATTTGGCTGTATGCTCATTGCGTATGCGGATACGTGCTGCCGCCTGAGGATTTTTCGGTAATTTACCGGCTTTGAGTTTGCTGCTTAAAACCCACAGACTGCTGCCAGAAAAAGCCACCTGACGTTTAAGCATGGTTTCAGCTTCCTGCTGTAACAGATCGCCGTGTAACCAGACGGACGGATCGGCAGCAATATAGTGCTGAAAAAGATTAGGCTGAGTAAATAAAGTATGCATAACCATCAGCCCGCCGTATGAATGCCCCCACAGAGTTTGTGCATTGGGATTAATCCGAACCTGTTGATTTACTGCCGGCATAATTTCATTCTGAATTAAATCCAGAAACATATCAGCTCCGCCGTTTATTCTGGTTGAATCAAGAGGATCGGTATTGTCATTGTCCGGCGCAATGGTGTAATCGTAGGCGCGTGCCTGCGCATCAAAGCGTTTATCTGTGGCATAGCCAATCAGTACCAGCACTGGAGGTTGAGGCTGTGCAGACAGTGCCCGCATATTTTCCGGCGTCAGAAAATCCAGTGCAGCATTTCCGTCCAGAATATAGAAAGCAGGAAAACCTCCTGCAGGAGCTTTACGGTCGGGAGCTGCTATATAAACCCGGTAATGACGCTGTCCGTCTGCAGAAGTAAACGCAAGCGTATTAAACAGATAGTCGCTGTCTAATTGCTTTAATGCAGTAAAATTAGCTGGTTCATTCAGATTAGGCTGAGCTTTGGCTGTGTTGTGCAAGATTAAGGCCGTAAAAAACAATAAAAGAAAAATAATAATCTGGCGCATATTTAATCTTTCCGTCAGTTGATTGGTGTTACAGAACATATGGAGACAACAGGACGGGTGTGCGGTAAGATTTTGTTGCTGCATGGTAAAATTAATCGAATACCAGTTAAAATATTGCCGGATCAAGTGGTTTGGTTAAAGTACAGTTAGATTGAAAAACTTATGTTTGTTTACCTAATAAAGTTGCTCATTATGTGTAAACAATAATCATTACTATTTATGATAGTAACTGAAATTGATGAATAAGTCACGGTGAAAAATAATTTGCTTATAAAAAAACAGGCTGCCCGAATGGCAGCCTGTTTGCAGAAAGCATCAGAAAGAAACTTTCATACTGCCCCATACTGCTCTGCCGCGTTCATTGTATGTATACGCAGTGCCGCGCAGTGTGGAGGCGTAGATACGTTTATTGAATATATTTGACATTCCGGCTCTGATATTAATATTTTTATTTACAGCGTAACCGGTGGAAATACCCCAGATACCATAACTGCCGATTTCTTCTCCGCTCAAACCGGTAGTTCCTTTTCCTCCGTTACCGATACCTGCCTCAACAGGATTTACCGGTACTGTGCGCGGTTTCTGGCGGCCATAATAAGTATAGGTAAGTAATGTGTCCCATTTTTCAGCAGGATTCCAGGCCAGAGACGAATTAATCGTATATTTAGGGATGACAGATAAAGGATTGCCGGTTTCCTTATTTTTGGAATTAAACATATAAGTAAAATTGTTTACCCATTTCCATTTGCTTGAAAACGGCAGGGTTAAATTGCCTTCCAGTCCTTCTACAAGCGCTTTGCGGGTATTGGTCCATTGAAAATAATCATATCCGCCTGAGTGTGAATTCGTATCAGTACTATCTGTGAATATAATCTGCCGGCCAGCTTCAATCTTATTTTTGTAATCATTGCGGAAATAAGCCAGAGAAGCCAGATAACCATTTTTATTAAATTCAAAACCCAATTCTTTATTAATACTGGTTTCTGGTTTGAGATTACTGTTACCTATCAGATAGCAGCCACGGCCGCCTCCGGAAGAGGTGGCACAACCATTGCCTTTGCTGTACAGCATATAACTGTCTGTACTCTGGTACAGATTCGGAACTTTGTAGGCACGTGCTATTCCGCCTTTAATCAGCCAGTTCGGATGAAGCTGCCATGACAGATTAACAGCGGGGCTGACATTACCGCCCGTTTTATTATTGTGATCATAGCGCAGCATTGGTACCAGTTTTAAATAGTCGGTCAGGCTGATATTGTCTTCCACATAGCCGGCCCAGCTGCTTAGTGACGGTGTGTGGTTAGCCGGAGCCGGATAAACTGCCCCGGGAAGAGGTATACGGCGCAGACCATCCGGATCATCCAGTTGATCGTGCTGATATTCTGCACCCATAGTCAGCACGTGGGACACACCTAATGTAAACGGAAAGTGTATTTCACCCGTCAGACGTTTTGTTGTCAGTGTACTGTCTTTATAAGTAATATCTTTGCTGCCCAAATCCTGACACAAGCCTTCAGGACCACCTGACAGCGCTTCAGAGCAGTGGCTGTTGGTAGTTTTATCGTATTGTGCTACCAGCTTGCTGTCGCCCCAGTCCCATATACCTTCATGAGTCAGTGCAAAACTCTGGCGGTATACTCGGCGGGTTTCCTTACCATATAAACTTTGGGTGTAATCAGTCTGTACATTATTGGGACCATCACCGTTATAACGATTGCCCTGCCGGCTGTAGGTAGTATCCAGTGTCAGAGTTTGTGCCGAAGAAAGGCGCCATGCCAGCCGTCCGCCAATATCTTTATTAATCAGACCTTCCTGTCCGGCAGCCAGCGATTTGCTGCCTTTATCATTCGAACGCTGATTAATAAATGGTGAATCTGCATCAGTACTATTCAGATTGCCATATATCCGAAAACCGAGTACATCCTTAATAACCGGACCGGACAAATCAAAGCCGATACGATGTGTATCTCCTTCTTCTTTATCTGCCGGCAAATTCATAAACGCATTGATAGAACCGTGAAACTCATTACTGACTTTTTTTGTCACAATGTTCACTACACCGCCAGCTGCACCAGAACCATAGCGTGCGGCAGCCGGTCCACGAATAACTTCAATTGATTGAATTTCTGCTGCCGGTACCCAATTGCTGTCGCCAATGGTGTCACGCTCACCGCGCCAGCTCATGCGTGCACTGTTGCGCGAAGTAACCGGCCGGCCGTCAATCAGTATTAAGGTATTTTCCGGACCCATTCCGCGAATATCAATCTGGCGTTTATTGCCATGCTGACCGGAAGCAGTATTACCAGTCAGATTAACGCCGGGCATCGTACGCACCAGCTCAGAAATATCATTAACCGGAGTTTTGCGTTCAATATCCTGACTATCAAGTTTAGAAACGCCAAGAGACTGTTTAACCTGCTGTTCGGCGGTGACGTAAATATCGTCCAGCTTTGCTGAATTATCCTGAGCATAAACAGTATTGCCGGTAAAAAGAATGAATGGAATCAATGCCAGTTTAAAAGAAGGAAAAGGGTGATCAGGCATACTATTGAGCTACGAAAAGAGAAAAATTGATAAATCTGCGAATAATAATGAATACTATTATTATTTTCAACTAAAACCATACTGATTAAACAAAAAATACAAATTCATACTTAATCGGTATAATTATTATCTATACTTACATAATTCAGTTTAATGTGACAAAATTTGACACATTTGCTAAAAATTAATTAAGTAAAAAGCGATATATGTATATTTACAATGTAAATAATTGATTTAAAGTTAATTTTTAAATTAAGAAATTGTATATTTCAAGCTGGTGATACTGCAACGTAAGCAATTCCGTTAAGCTTTTATTTATTGAAATACTCATTTAAAGTATACAAAAAATGAAATTAAAACAGCAAATAATCAGTATGATGCAAAAAATAACTTTTTATATTTATCAATATTTCTTTCTATTGTTATTAATTGTAATCGGGTTGCCTGTATATGCCGAAGATTCTGTTTCAGATACCTTTAATATTACCGGGCAAGCAAAGATATTGCCGGTTACTCAAACCTGTGCCGGTAATCCATGGCCAGATATTGTCTGGGTGCATGTACATGATAATGAAGAAACTGCACGGCAGGCTGCATTATTGACTTTAAACCAGATTAAGCAGGGATGTTTAGTGGACTTTCGCCATGATGGCAGCCGTGAAATCAGTATACAGACAGCAGAAGTAAGCTATCGATTTGATCCGAATAGAATTTTTACGGAGCCTGGACGAAACAATGCACTAAAATGTCGGCGCGGTAACTGTGCCGGTGCAAGGGAAGAGTTAGGTCAGGAAGTCCGCAGTTTTCTGGATCAGTATCTGATTCATGCTAAATTAATTGTTGCTCTGCATAACAATCATCCGGGAGGATTATCTATACGAAACTATGTACCTGGCGGTTCAATGGCGCAGGCTATGAGTCAGGTCGCGGTCAGCCCTGATAAAGATCCTCATGATTTTTTCTATGTGACCAGCCGGCAGGCGTTTGATTTTTTGTCCGGCCGGAATTTCAATGTGGTTTTACAGAATAATCAGGATGTTCATGATGATGGCTCATTGTCAGTATGGGCTGCCCGGCAGCAGATTGATTATATTAATGTTGAAGGCGGGACAGGAAATTTAATCAGCCAGATGGCTATGCTTGCAGCTGTACGGGCATATATGCTGCAGTATTATCTTTGATAAATCAAATTATTAAACCTGTAACTATAAAATATATCGATAATTGTTATGAGATAAGAGGGTAATTAATGAGTTGGAAATATCAGGAAAATTTTATTAATACTTTTTATTTATAACTTTAAGTATTATTAATAATCAATTGATTATAATTTTATAGGTGGCTTAATATTTAATGTCTGAGTATGGTTAATACAGCATTCGTTCAATTTATATTTAGTTTATACTGGAATATCTCAAAACTGGCACGGAATATGCTTATATCTAATTGAAGTCAGCAGATGCAATATTTATCAAATTATTGTTATCCGCCGCTGATAGAAATTAATTGAAGTTGTTTAGTTGTTTTAACTCTTACACAGGAGCTAATAATGAAATCCTTACAAAAAGGTTTTACCCTGATTGAGCTGATGATCGTAATCGCGATTATCGGTATTCTGGCAGCAATTGCTGTACCTCAGTACCAGAACTACATTGCACGTTCACAGGTAACTCGTGTGATGGCTGAAGCAGGTGCTTTGAAAACTACTGTAGAAACCTGTATTCTGGACGGACGTACAGATTTAGGTAATACTGCTGGTAAATGTCAATTGGGTGCTACTGGTTCTAATCTAATGGCAAACACAACACCGAATGCTGGTGATGCAACGCCAGCAACAGGTACTGGTGTTCCTCAAGTTACTATGCCAACAGCTGATAACGGAACAGCTACAATAAAAGCAGAATTTGGTAATAATGCCGCAACTACATTAAAAGGTAAAACATTGACTTGGTCACGTGATAACAACGGAACTTGGACTTGTTCAACCGATGTGGATGCTAAATATGCACCTTCTTCTTGCCCTGTTGGTTCAGGTACTGGTGGCGGTCAACCTTAATAAATTATTTTTAATAATTTAATAAAAAGGACGGTTTACCGTCCTTTTTAATTTATAAATTCAATAGAATTAATTTTTTTATGATAAATAAATATTTATTTTATGTTGTATAGCACAGTGTATTATTAATGAAATCCTTAAATTATAATTTGACTGTATTTTAAATCACATTACACAGTTTATTAGCTCAATTCAACTAATATATAATTTAAGGCTTTGTTGGATATAGTTAATAAAATTGCTGCTTATCAAAGTATATCTTTGATATTTTGATTATTAAGCTTGAATAGTAATATAATTTAATTATTAATTTACTATTTATTGTTGTATTGAGGATTTTACCAAAGAAATTTTTGTATTGATCTCTTATATAAGATATGGTTGATTAAATAATCAGATTTTCAAGTTTAAAAATATTTAAATTATTTTTTCAAATAATATTAATTTCTAGACGCACACGGTTTTTATCAAAGATTAGCCCGATTTTTACATCATTGATTAGAAGTGACTGAATTAAAACCTGAAAATTATTAACTGTTTTAGCGAAGTCAGGCTAATGATGGGGAAAATTACCATCTATCCACAAAATAATTCCTGTATTTCGCAGCCAAGAGTACGATATAAATCACCGGCGTAAGCACCTGCAACTTAATTTCAAGCATCTATATCATTGTTTGCTGTGGCTGAATCTGATGAGTTTATATAAAAATATATTCAGAAAAGTCAGTCATGTAACGACACTTCGGCATATTCAGCTTTAGCGGTAACTTCACCGGATTCAATAATTTTACGTAAAACCTGAGTATTATCATCAGCCGGAGTTAGTTCCGTCTGGTATCCATTTTAAAACCATAATAGTCAGGCGGGTTATGACTGCCTGTAATCATGATATTGCTGCCATCACAATGTTCATTAGCTGCAAAATACAGTATTGATATGGCATGACGATGTCGGTTATATCATTGCCACAGGCGGATGGTATTATAAATTATAAAGATACCAAAATGCAGATAAAAAAGTCTATTCCCTATGCGAATTTTTATTCGCAGGATCAACCAACTAGATTCTCAAAACAGTAAAAAATTTAAGGCAGTCATTATTAATAATATAAAATATATCCAGATAATATATTTTATATTAGCTTAATTATATTCTGAATTTAAATAACTACCTATAGACTTAGTTTAAATTATCAAAAAAAATCAGTTAGTAATGATATTGCAATTGCTAATTGCATATTTAGATAAATTTTCAGTTTCTTGAGGTTTAATCTGGCAGGTCCATGTGCCACCTTCTGACCGTTCTAAAGTAATAACCGTTCCATTAATTGCTGGTGCAACGTGATTACCTAATATTGCACGCAAACCCGTTACTTTATCACTTTCTGCAGTAATGTCCACGCTAGACATAATATTAGAATCGATATTATTCGTGTCTATACCAATAAATTCATAAATTTTTCCGGATCCGTTAACAGGTCTACCATTCTGAGATCTGTCCATGGTTGGTACATTACCCATTGCTATGATGGTATCTATGGCTGTAGTAGAAGCTTTAAGTTCATAATAAGCTCGGGTTAGCTGGGTTTTAGCGACATTATTCTGGTATTGCGGAACTGCTATAGCTGCTAGAATGCCAATAATAGCTATTACAACCATCAACTCAATCAAAGTAAACCCTTTTTGAATGTGTGCCCAAGATTTATATTTATATTGCATAATAAAATCATTTTATTAAATGTATAAAAGTATTTAAATTCTAGCAATATATATACCAAATTTTCATTTTAGAAAAATTTAGTAATAAAATGATATAAAAATTCCTTTATTTTGTTGGTTAATTATTTGTTTTAAAATATATATTTTGATTAGATGTTATTTTTTAATTATGTCATGTATATATAGTGCCATGCGTTCACTTGCTCCCTGATGCTGCCGGATAAAGGCTTGCGCACTGGCAGACATCTGCTTTCTTTGCTGTGAATCATCCAGCAAAGCCAGGGTTGTTGCTGCCCAGTCTTCTGCAGACTGAATTTGCCTGGCTGCGCCGGCGGCAATTGCTTTGGGCGCGGCGTCGGCAAAATTATAGGTAGAAGGACCAAACAGAGTAGGGAGTTTGCACACAATCGGTTCGATAATATTATGGCAGCCGCTGTCGACCAGACTTCCGCCTACAAAGGCAATATCGGCACATTCATAGTAGGCAAACAGTTCGCCGATACTATCACCTATCCAGACCTGAGTTTGTTCGGCGATATTCTGGTTATCACTGCGTTTTTGGGTAATAAAATTCAGTTTTTCGGCATATTCGTAAGTTGGCTCAAAGCGCTCAGTATGACGCGGAACGATAACCAGCAGGATATTGCCGGTTTTTTGTTTTGCCCATGCATCAAGCAGTAACTGAGCTTCGTCTGTGCCGTGGTAAAAGCGGGTACTGCTGCACACAACTACCGGTCTGTTGCCAATACGCTGTCTGAATGTTTGCGCCAGTTCAGCCATTTCTGCCGGCGGAGTAATATCATATTTGGTATTACCACAGACCTGAATATTGGCTGCACCGATTTGTTTAAGCCGCTGAGCATCCGCCTTAGTCTGGGCGTAACAACCAGTTAACGTGCTCAGAGCCGGCGCAACCAGTGAACGTACTCTCAGATAACCATGCAGAGACTTTTCGGATAAGCGCGCATTAGCCATAAACAGCGGAATCTGATTGTCGGCGCAGACATTAATCAGATTCGGCCAGATTTCTGTTTCCATTAATACGCCGAATACAGGCTGGTGATCGCGGATAAATTGTTTAACCCAGGATTTTTTATCATAGGGCAGATAACGGCATTGTGCTTCAGGAAAAAAATGCTGTACTGTGGCACGACCGGTAGGTGTGGTTTGCGTCATCAATAATGGTTTATCCGGAAAATGCTTTTGTAGCGCACGGATAAATTGTAATGAAGCGCGTGTTTCACCAACAGAAACCACATGCACCCAGATGCCGTGTTTTACCGGATCGGGATAAGGTTTGCCGAAACGTTCAGACCAGTTAAGCGCATATGCCGGTGCCAGCGCAGCACGCCGGCGTAAATACCTGCGTAAAAAAGGGGGTGCTATCTGCCATAAGATTTGGTATAAAAAATTCAGTAGCATAGGTATTGCTTGTAATGATCTGTTGCAGAGAATTATAAATTAAAAAAAGATTGATTATCAGGAATGATTCAGTAAGCATGAGTTGAAAAAGCAGAAGCTGTATTGTGTGGTTAGTGCCATTCTGTTATCTGCGAACTTAAGCTTCAGCCATATCCAGTGCCTGACGGATATTGACTTCAACAATACGCGAAACACCTTTTTCCTGCATGGTTACCCCTACCAGCTGCTCGGCCATTTCCATCGTCAGCCGGTTATGGGAGATATACACGAACTGAGTCTGTGCCGACATTTGCTGAACCAGATTGCAAAAACGGCTGGTATTGGCATCATCCAGCGGAGCATCTACTTCATCTAGCAGACAGAACGGAGCAGGATTAAGGCTGAACAGGGCAAAGACCAGACTCATGGCAGTTAAGGCTTTTTCTCCACCGGAAAGTAGATGAATAGTGCTGTTTTTCTTGCCCGGCGGGCGCGCCATAATGGATACGCCGGCGCTGAGTAAATCAGCGCCCACCATATCCAGTCTGGCCTCACCACCACCAAATAAAGTAGGAAAGTAGCTTTGTACTTTTTCGTTTACCGCATCAAAAGTAGTTTTAAAGCGGGTTTTGGTTTCTTCATCAATTGTACTGATGGCTTCTTCCAGTAACGCAATAGCTGCCTGTACATCCGCTGTTTGTGTCTGATAATACTCAGCGCGCTCATGTGCTTCTTCCAGCTCCTGTAATGCCGCCAGATTAACCGCACCCAGTGCATTGATTTTCTGTGCCAGTACCGCAATTTCCTGATTTAATTCCGGTACAGCCTGTTGTGACTGATTAAACAGCTCTGCTAATGCCTCCAGATCAGCCTTATTCTGTTGCAGGGTTTCGTGAAAACGTCTGGCATTCAGCAAGGCTTCCTGTTGCTGTAGCAAGGCAGTCTGAGTATCGGCCTGTAACTGCGGAAGCTGGCTGTTGAGATTGTGCTGCTGTTGCTGTATGTGCTGTAATTGCTGCTGGAGCTGTTCAAGCACTTGCTGTGTAGTTGTACACTGTTCAGTAGCTGCATCGATTTGGGTATTCAGTTCTTCAGTTTGCAGGGTTTGTTCGTCTTCCATTTCCTGCTCGGCAATACCGAGCGCAAGCTCGCTCTGACGTTCCTGCCAGCGTTCCGTTTCGCGTGCAATACGCTGCTGTTCCTGTGTGGCAGTCTGAATCCGCTGTTGCAGGCGTACTATAGCCATTTCTACCAAACCCTGCTGCCGTCGCGCTTCCAGCAATGCTAGCTGGCTCTGTTTCAAAGTTTGCTGCTGGTTTTGCTGGCTGGCAGTATGATTTTGTAATTGCGGACGCAATTGTTCTACCGCGAGTGTAAGATTTTCAGTATCAGCCTGCGTTTGCTGCTGCACATGCTGTTGTTGTGCCAGCTCACTGATGATTTGTGCGCTTTCCTGCTGAATATGTTCCTGCCGCAATTGCCCCTGACTGGTGCGTGCCAGTAACTCAGTAGCCTGAGCAGAGGCTGTTTGCCAGCGCTGTTGCTGCTGTTTAAGCTGTTGCTGACACTGATTCAACCGTTCTTCCGTATTCTCAAGGTTGCGCTGTGCCAACTGCATGGTTTCTGCAGCCTGCTGCAAAGGTTGTTCCAGTGCTAGCAGTGCCTGTTGCTGTTCGCGCAATTGCTGCTGCTGTTGCAGCAGACCGGTGCCATTATCTTCAGCATACAATGTCACACTGATGGCATCAATGCAGTGGCCTTCAGGAGTAATAATAAGCTGTTGTGCCTGTAAATCAGCCTGCCCGAGCAAAGCCTCTTCCAGTGTTTCTGCACAAAATACCTGTCCGAGCCAGTATTGAATGGCTTCGGAAAATGGAGCCTGAACTTCTATATGCTGTAAAAGGGCATTTGTTGCCCATTTTTGCCGGTTGGTTTCAGCTGTCTGATTGACCCAGACGGTTGTGTGTTCTGGCAGAGTATCTCCAGGTTGCAGCTGTTCGGTATACTGTGCCTGTAGTCTGTGTCCGAGAACAACGGTTGTCGCATGCTGCCATTTTTGGGCAACCTGCAAATGTTGCCATAATAAAGGAATATTACTATCGGTTTCGTTTTCTGTACTGCTGCGTTCAGCTTGCGGAAGCATGGCTGTTAACGCTTCTACCTGCGCGCTAAGAGTAAGCTGCTGTTTGTCCAGTTGCCGGTATTGCTGCTGAGCCAGAAGCAGCGCTTCCCGTGCGCTTTCACGCTGCTGTTCATATTGCAGCAGGTTCTCTTCCAGCGTAGTTACAATCTGTTCCAGCTCTGCTGCTGTCTCACGGGCGGTTTCCAGCTCTCCGTTTTGCGGTAAGGCCAGTTGCGTCAGCTCTTCTTCCAGACGCTGCCGGCGCTGCTGCAATTGAGCAATGGCCGCTGTCGCATGCTGGTGCTGCTGCTGTCTGATGGCCAGTTCACGTTCCAGACGTGCCAGCTCATTTTGCTGGTTCTGACGAGTGCGCTCGCCCTGATGAGCCAGTTCTTCCAGTTCCGGCATGCGCGCTTCATGTTCCGCGGCCTGTAAAGCCCATTCTTCACGCTGTAATTGCTGTTCTTCCAGCTCTGAACTGGCCGATTCCAGTTGCTGCTGTTGCTGAATATTTTCATTGTGCAGGCGTTGCAGCTCAGTTTGTGCCTGAGTCTGTTCCCGGGCAATACGCTGCTGCCAGTCGCGCCGGTGGCGAATCTGTTCTTCCAGCCGTGCCCATTGTTCGCGCAGGCCGGCACGCTGCATTTCAGCTTCGCGTACTCGCTGTTGCTGTTGCTGTTCCTGTTCGCGCAGCTGCTGTAATTGCTGTTCCAGTGTTTCCAGTTGCTGCTTCAGCGATTCCTGTGCATTGCCATGCTGCTGGTAAAGTGCTGTGGCACTGTCTGCCTGATGCAGAGCCTGCTGCCACTGGCTGTAATCAAATAAATTCTGTTTATCGGCTATCTGAGCTTTCAGCTCCTGATAGCGTTGTGCGGTATTTGCCTGTCGCCGGAGTTTTTCTACCTGACGATCCAGCTCGCTTTGTAAATCGGCCAGTCGTTGTAAATGTTCACGGGTATCGGCAAGACGATTTTCGGTTTCACGGCGGCGTTCTTTGTATTTAGACACGCCGGCGGCTTCTTCGATATGGGCACGCAGCTCTTCCGGCCGTGCTTCAATGATGCGGGAAATCATTCCCTGCTCAATAACGGCGTAACCGCGGGCACCGACGCCAGTTCCTAGAAATAAATCGGTAATATCACGGCGGCGCACAACCTGATTATTAATGAAATAAGTAGAATCGCCCTGGCGGGTCAGCTGGCGTTTTATCGCCACTTCGGCATATTGTCCCCATGCTCCCTGAAGCTGGCCGTCACTATTGTCAAATACCAGTTCGACACTGGCACGCGGTGCCGGGCGGCGGGTATTGGCACCATTAAAAATCACGTCCTGCATGCTTTCGCCGCGCAACTGCCGGGCGGAAGCTTCTCCCAGAACCCAGCGCACAGCATCAATCACATTGCTTTTGCCGCAGCCGTTTGGTCCGATTACCGCTACCAGTCTGCCCGGTACCGCAATCGTGGTGGGATCAACAAAGGATTTAAAGCCGGAAAGCTTGATATGGGTAAGACGCATAGCAACAATAAAGCCCGGGAAAAGTGCCGAAAAGCGACTATTTTAGCTTGTTTTAAGTAAAAAGACAGTTTTAGTTACTATGAATAACAGCCAGTCCTGAACGGATAACACAAACCGGAGCCGGCTTAACTGTGATTACCGGCATAACCATGCTTATCCAGCCCGTCGATAATCGCACAGTGTGGTGAAGCATCACCGCCACAGCGGTTGTACCAGTTTTCCAGAGTCTCTTTCATGCTGGATAAATCATTTATTTTCTGGTTAAGACGCTGTATGTGCTCGCCTGCTAGTGCTTTGACATCAGCACTGGTGCGTTGTGGATTGTTGCGTAATGCAAGCAGCTGGGCAATCTGTGCCAGCGAAAAATCTACTTCGCGGGCATGTCTGATAAAGCACAGTGTGGCAATATCGGCTTCACTGTAATCGCGATAGCCGTTACTCTGGCGTACAGGCTGAATCAGTCCGGCAGCCTCATAATCACGAATGGTTTTACTGGATAAACCGGTTAATTTTTCTGCGGCACTGATATTCATAAGATAAAAATCTGAATTTGCATATGTAAAGCTTGACTCTATCACAGTGTTAAGGTTTAAGCTGTACTCTATCTACTTTTTATTAAACCCGAATCCATAAGGAGACAGAAATGCAAATGGTTCAGTTTAAAATTGACGGCATGACCTGCGAAGGTTGTGCCAAAAGTGTGACATCAGCACTACAGGGCAGCCCGGGTGTGGAAACTGTGGCGGTTAATTTTGCAACCGGTATTGCCGATATTGGCTTTGACGACAGCCTTACTAACGTAGATACCCTCAAAGCCGCGGTTGAAGCTGCCGGTTTTGATGTAGTTTAATCCTCAGATATGCGGCTGGAAAACAGAAGGACAGAACCATGGAACAAACTCAGCACACTAACGGCAATACAGCCGAAACAGCGCGCTTTGCCATTGAGGGCATGGACTGTCAGGCCTGTGCCAACCGCATAGAAAAAGTATTGCGTCGGCAGCAGGGTATTATTGCTGCCGATGTTAACTTTGCCAGTGATGAATTACAAACCTGTTTTGACAGTAAGCTGCTGAGTACAGACGATATAGTTCAGATAGTGGCAAAAACCGGATTTAAAGCCACAGCCGTAACCAGCGCCAGTATAGAAGCACTGGCTAAAATGCAGAATGAGGAGCATAAAACGACAGCGATACCGTGGCGTCTGGCAGTTATCTGGATCATTGCTCTGCCTTTTGTTATCGGTATGCTGGGCATGCTGCTGGGACAGCACTGGATGCTGCCGCCATGGTGGCAGTTTGTTCTCGCTTCGATTATCCAGCTTGGTCTGGCGTGGCCGTTTTACAATAGTGCGATTAAATCCCTGCAAGGCGGTGTAGCCAATATGGATGTACTCGTGTCTCTGGGCACGGTCGCTATCTGGCTCTATTCCAGTATTATGCTGTTTAATCATCAGCATGATGCGCATCAGTTTATCTATTTCGAAGCCAGCGTGATGGTAATTGCCTTTGTTTCGCTGGGCAAATATCTGGAACAGCGGACTAAAAAGCAAAGCCTTAACAGCATGAGCATGCTGCTGCAACTGACTCCGAAAATGGTGCGCAGACAAACAGACAACGGCTGGCAGGAAGTACCGCTCAGCCAGATACAGAAAGGTGACATCCTGCAAACCAATGCCGGCAACCGCATCGCTGCCGATGGCATTGTGCACAATGGTGAAGCATGGTGTGATGAAAGCTATCTCACCGGTGAATCTAAACCATTACTGAAACAGGCTGGTGATAAAGTACTTGCCGGTGCATTACTGAGCAACGGCAGTATCACCTATCAGGCACAGACCCTTGGCAGTCAGACTCTGCTGGGTGACATGATGCAGGCACTGGCGCAGGCACAGGGCAGTAAAGCACCGATTGCACGGCTGGCTGATAAAGTATCCATGGTATTTGTGCCTGCCGTAGTTGCCATAGCCGTATTAACTTTTATTCTGAACTGGTGGTTTGGTGGTGATTTTAACGAAGCAGTGACCCGTGGCGTTGCCGTACTGGTAATTGCCTGTCCGTGTGCGCTGGGGCTGGCCACCCCGGCCGCGATGATGGTGGGTATGGGGCGCTCGGCGCGGTACGGAGTATGGTTTAAAGATGCAGCCTCACTTGAGCGTACCAGTCAGGTCACTACGGTTGTACTGGATAAAACCGGCACTCTTACTCAGGGTAAACCCCAGATTGTTGCTCAGTGGCGAAATCCCGCTTGTCAATATGATGCGCAAACCATTCTGCAACTGGCTGCTGCCGCTGAACAGCTCACCACTCATCCGCTGGCGCAAGCAGTGATTCAGGCTGCTGAACAGCAAAACCTGCCGGTACTAACCGCCAGCAATAGCCACAGCGAAATCGGGCAGGGTACACAGGCGCAAGTAGACGGTTATGGCGCGGTAAAAGTCGGCAATCCTGCATGGTGCGGTTTCAGCATACCCGGGCAATTACAGCAGCAGGAAATCTGGCAGATTGCCAGTATTGTGGTTGTCGCTATTAATAATGAAATAGCAGGTGCATTTGCCATTGCTGATGCTTTAAAAGAAGACACTGCCAGTGCAATTACACGCTTACAGCAGCAAAATATTGATATTCATATTATGAGCGGTGACCAGCGCAGTGTAGTTGAATATATTGCCAGACAACTGGGTATCAGCTATTATCAGGCAGAAATGAATCCGCGTGCCAAGGCCGAAGCGGTGAGAGCGCTGATGCAGCAAGGCAAGGTGGTAGCGATGGTCGGCGACGGTATCAACGATGCGCCGGCACTGGCCGCGGCGGATGTCAGCTTTGCCATGTATGGCGGGGCAGATGTGGCCACCAATACTGCTTCAGCTACGCTGATGCGCCATTCGGTGACTCAGGTAGCCGATGCCCTGGCTCTGGCTCACGCTACTGTACGCGTTGTTAAACAAAACCTGTTTTTTGCTTTTTTCTATAATATTCTCGGTATCCCGCTGGCTGCAATTGGCTGGCTCAGCCCGGTAATCGCCGGCGCGGCAATGGCGATGAGCTCGATTTCAGTATTGCTTAATGCTTTGCGACTGCGAAAAAGCAGGCTGGACTGAATAATAAATTTTCTGTGCAGGCAGATAAATCGCTGCCTGCATAACAATAAAAATAAAAATATCAGTTTCTTAACCCTACCAAAAAATCTGCAACTAAAGTAGTAGTCTACTTTGGCAATGTATTTTTTTATCTGTCTGATTGTAAATAATTTATCAGATGATAATCAATTGCCGGATATATGATTTAAAAGAATCATAACTTAACGAATAATCAGAAAAAAACAGCTTTTTTTCTTTTCGGATTTTCTTATTGCATGATAGATATGGGCTAAGGAGAAACTTTATTATGAATCATACGGATATATTTCTGCCAGTAAAGAATAAAGTATCTTATTCTATATTTTTGGCATCAATTGCTCAGGTGCTTAAACTGAGTATCTGGCTAATGTTGATCTGGGTCCTGTACCAATTAATGTTGGATGCCAGTGTCTTCCCAGGACTGCCCATTCTCTCTCTGCTTGTGCTGAGCATTCTTTTTTATACGCTGAGAACTTATGCCCACGATAAATCTCACTATGCGGCATTTGAACTAGAAGAAATATTACGAACCAGGCTTATCAAAAAAATCAATCAATTGCCGATTGAAACGGTTAGAAACATGGGCAGTGGGAATCTTGTTAAAACATTAATTGATGATATTAAAGAATTACATGCTTTTGTGGCTGATGCTCCGCCTTTAAAAGCTGAGGCATTCGTTACCCCATTTTTTACCTTACTCGTTTTATTTATCTTTAATTGGGTCTTTGCAAGCATTGTATTTGCAATCACTTTAGTTACTTTTCTGTTGCTGAGTTTTATCATGAAAAAAGCTAAGCTTTTAAAGGAAAGCTATAACAATGCAACTATTCAAATCAACGGTAAAATCATTGAATATATTCAGGGAATGAGTGCAGTAAGAACATTTGATGCCGGGGAGGGGGCATTCGGTCAATATAAAAAAGCGCTGGAAAATTATAGTCAGGTGGTCTTTCATTGGTTGCAATCTATGCGATTGTCTACAAAAATTGCCCGCAGCCTTTTCTCTGCTATGCCGATGAGTATCATATTAGTTGTTGGATTGAGCATAGCCCAGCTAAATGACCAAATCTCTTTTATCACGACGTTCTGTTTTTTATTGCTGGCGATCGGTATTGCAGAAAGTGTTTATCCTGTGATGAGCCTGTTTCAGATATTACAAAAGTCAAAAGCAGCAATAGAAAGGATATTTGAAGTTGAAAATCTGCCAATTTTAAAGGCTCCCACCAACCCGCTATTACCTGACAATAATGAGATTATTTTTAAAAACGTTGGGTTTTCTTACCAGAATTCTGGCACTGTTTTAACCAATATCAATATCAAAATTCCTGAAAATTCATTTACTGTTCTTATAGGTACATCTGGTTCTGGCAAGACAACGCTGGCTAATCTCATTCCTCGCTTTCTTGATATAACCTCTGGAACGATAACTTTAGGTGGCGTGAATATAAAAGATATTGAATATGCTGGACTTATGTCGAGAATTTCATTTGTTTTTCAGGATAACTTTTTATTCTCGTGTTCGATCGCAGATAACATACGCTATGGGTTAAACGGTATCTCTGACGATGACGTTATTGAAGCCGCCAAAAAAGCTGAAATTCACGACTTCATTCTGACACTTCCTGAACAGTATAACACTCTGGCAGGAGAAAGAGGGCAGCTATTATCAGGTGGTCAGAAACAGAGAATCACCATTGCCCGGGTTTTTCTGCAAAATCGACCAATCGTTATTTTAGATGAACCGACGGCTTTTTCTGATGCCCGAAATGAAGCTTTGTTGTTAAAAGCCTTTAACCGTTTAATTGATAGAAATAAAACTGTCATTATGGTAACTCACCGCTTATCGACGATTGTCAATGCCGACCAAATAATATTATTGGATAAAGGGATGATTAAAACTCATGGGACACATAATGATTTAATCGAAAATTCTAGTGACTATAAATTGTTGTGGCAAGAGTATAACAAAGCAAAAAGTTGGTCGATTCCAGTCAATAATTTGGCTGATGGAGAAAAGTGATGAAAGAGTATATTAATACACACACACGCACAACAAAATCATTGCTGACAACGTATACTGGCTTAATCAATGCGGCAGGTAAGCAAAAGAAAATATTGATCCGCAGTCTGATTTATACTGTGATTTCCTCTTGTCTGTTTGGCGTTTCGCTGGTTTTACTATATCCCTTATTTGCTGCGCTAGAAGCCAAAAATATTACTGCAACACTCACTCATTTAATTATTGTCGTTGTTCTACTGGCGGGTAGTTTTATTTTTAAGGTGCTTTGTGAACGCTATGATGCGGATGGTTATTCGACCTTAGCCGTTACCGAGTTAAGGGAAAAATTAGGCAATAAGTTACGTAATATTTCCTTAGATTATTTAAGTCAGTTTAGATCTGGCGAAATAAATCACCTTATGATGCAAAGCGTAAATGAAGCGGCAGTATTTACATTTATGCTACTCAATATCATCATTACCGGCGTGGTTATACCACTGTCAGCTGCAATTGCCTTGTTATTTTACAGTTGGCAACTTTCTTTGATGATGCTTTTGGTTTTTCCAATGGCAATTCCACTCTATCTGTGGCGCAGGAAGGCCTATCGCAGAGGTTTTAGCATTCTGGCAGAAGCCAATGCAAAATTAAAAGGTGAAGCTGTCGAGTTTGTACAAGGACTTGATGTATTAAAATCGACAGGCCAAACCGAAGAAAAGATGACAGAGTTTGTTAAGGTGACAACAGATGTAGCAAATATACTGCGCATTGGCACGAAAAAAGGGGAAAAACCTAATTTAATTATAACCATCGTGATTCAAGCTGGTTTAATCCTTATTATCTCGTTAGGTGCGTATTTGGTGAATGCTGCAACCATTTCTTACCTCTTGCTAGCCTGCGTGTTATTAATCGTTGCCCGTTCCACAGATGTATTAAACTTTTTTGTACAAATGTCATCGATGCTTGAATCATTGGTTATAGGGTATGAAAAATTGCAGGGACTGTTGAATGCACCGTCATTACCTGAAAAAAAGGCAGAGATTATGCCTGAGCACTATAATATTGAATTTGAACGAGTTAACTTTTCATACCGGGGTCAGGACAAGTACGTACTTAAGAATATATCCCTTCATATTCCGGAAAAAGCATTAACCGCTCTGGTCGGTGCCAGTGGCTGCGGTAAAACTACAATAACCAAGCTTATTCTCCGGTTTGCTGATGTAATATCAGGCAGTATGAAAATCGGTGGTATTGATATACGAGATATGTCTCAGAGGCAGTTAATGAGTCTAGTCTCTGTCGTATTTCAGGATGTTTATTTGTTTCAGGATACCATTATTAATAACATCAGAATGGCAAAATTATCCGCTAGCGACGAGGAAGTCATCGAAGTTTGTAAACAGGCAAATTGCCACGAATTTATCCAGAATTTCCGCGACGGTTATCAAACACAACTGAATGATATTGGCAAAAGTCTCTCTGGTGGGGAGAGGCAACGTATCTCTATTGCCAGAGCCATTTTGAAAAACGCGCCTATTCTTATCCTCGATGAGCCAACTGCCGCACTCGATACTCAGAATGAACTGGCAGTGCAAAAGGTGATTAATAAGCTCGTGCAAGGGAAAACAGTATTAGTTATCGCTCATCGACTTTCTACTATCATCGGAGCTAAGCAAATTATAGTAATTGATAAAGGCGAAATAGTGGAAAGTGGTACTCATCAGCAGTTATTGCAACAAAATGGGATTTATAAGGAGTTTTGGCATCTTCAGCAAAACTAACTCCATCTGCCACATTAATGTTATTGCCCATTGTGAATTAAGCAGTATAGACAGCTTAATGTGTTGCAACATTCTTAGTCGTTTACTCTGCATCTTTGAAATTGGGTAGTAAATCTTTCAGTAAATTGTTATTGTGAGGTTGGTATGCAAAAGAAGACCTTGTCTTTATCGTTTATTTGCTTGTTGATAACCGTTTTTTTAGACCAGATTGGTTTATTTCTTATCTACCCGATTATTCCCTCTTTGCTGGAATCGGTAACTCACGAGAGTGTCGCAGATAATGCGCTTATCGGTGGGTGGCTGCTAGCGACTTTTGGTATTATGCAGTTTATTTTTGCGCCAGTAATGGGGGCTATTTCCGATAAATTTGGTCGCAAGCCAATTTTAATTATTTGCTTCACGGCATTCACCCTCGATTATTTTTTATATGCGATTAGCCAAAATCTGAATCTTTTATTTCTAGCCCGAATTATCGCTGGTATTGCCGGCTCTTCCGTCATTGTTTCTTTGGCAAGTGTCGCGGATATGAGCGATGAAAAAAGTAAAATGCAGAATTATGGGTTTATTTTTGGTGTAATGAGTTTGGGCTTAGTTATCGGACCGGCTATCTCAGCAGTTGTTGTTCAGCCAGGGATAAGAGTTCCTTTTTATGTTGCCGCCATTTTTAGCTTGCTGGGGTTACTGTGTGTTATTTTCTTATTTAAGGAGACGCTGCCTAAAGACAAGAGAAGAGCATTCAAAGTTGATAATCCGTTCTCTTCGGTAGCCTATTTTCTTAAGTATAAAGGTTTATTTCATCTGTTTACTGTGCAAATTATTTTTATGTTTGCGACGCAGTTCTCTATTACTCTGTGGCCGTTTTTTACAAAATATCGTTTTACATGGAATGATAGTCAAATTGCAACCTCTTTTGTTATCCTTGGGGTCGGTGGCTTATTTGCCCAAACAGTTTTGCTTAAGCTGGTCCGCTATGTACTAAGCGATCGTCAGATTCCTCTGTTAGGTTTCATTTTATTTGCGCTGGGGTTGATATGTATTGCTCTTTCCAATAGTATTTTAGCGATATATATGGCGATGATGATTTATAGTTTTTCAAGCATCAGTAACTCCTCCATGGTAAGTATTTTTTCGTCGCAGGTTGCTGATTCTGAGCAAGGGCAGCTAATGGGGGCATTATCGTCTATTACCAGTTTTTGGGCTGTATTAGGGCCAGTTTGTGCTACCAGTATGTATTACTTTACGGTTAATCAACCCTTACCAAATAGCGATGGTTACCCATTTATTTTTTCTGCAATCCTAGTATTGATATGCTTAATCCCGCTCTCTAAAGGATTAAAAATAGCAACCGCTGGACATAATTAATCTTTGTCACGTTGAGGTTTGTATTAAAATGTCCCATAAAGAGATCAAAAACATCCCCAAACAGATTCAGGAATTATTTTTTACTTTATATTACACCAGGTATATTGGCTCTGGATTTTTGGCTGGTGGTTTGTTTTTAATTTTACGCAATAAAGGTATTGCGCTGGATAAATTAAGCCTTATTCCACTCATGTTTTTGCCACTTAGCTTTAGAGTGTTATGGGCGCCGTTTATTGATAAATATTTAAAAACATCTTCAGGCCATTATCGGAACTGGCTGTTGATTGCGCAATTTTTGATGATATTGGGTTTATTTGCGATTGCTTTTATTGATCCGGTTAATAATTATTTATTAGTTTTGTTGGCCATTTTATTTTTTTCATTTATTATCCTCACGCAAGATTTGGCGTTGGCAAACTTAGCCAGCAACATTTTTGAAGAGCATGAGAGAGGTCTTATTGTTAGTATAGAAGTTAACGCTTTAATGTACGGCAATATTATCGGCGGGGCCGTTGAGTTATTGCTATATTCTTATACACGCTGGAGTGTCTGTATGATTTGTCTCTCTGCACTTTTGGCACTTTCATTTAATTGGAGGCAATTATGGTTTTTTAATGAGTATAAGTTTAGTAAAAACAGTCGTATTTCTGAGACTACTGACAAAAATTATTGGAAGAATATTGTTTCAGTCTGGAAGGGAAAGAAAAGCTGGTGCGCTTTGCTGGTTATTATCCCTTTTGTCATTTCACCCTTTTATAGTCTGATGCCTCTAGCGCTGCTTGATAGCGGCTGGTCGTTAGCTAATACTGCCATTTTGCTAAAATTATTCGGTACGATGATTATGGTGATGACTATTTACGTTGGTATTCGTCAGCTTAGAAAATTGACCCGGAAACAAAGCTTTTCATTTTCTATTATATTTCATGCTTGCTGTTTATTGTCATTTATCCCTATCTCGCTTGGTTATAATAATGCCTTGCTAGTTTATCTTTCATTTTTCCCGTACTTTGTTAGTATGCAGTTTGTTCGTACTTCCCTATCTACCATTATTGTGGATAATGCTGCCAGTAGCGTCGCACCGACTACAGCCGCCAATGCTCAGATAGCAATTTTTGGGGTCTTTGATGCAATCGTTACATCCTTAAGTTTTTATTTTGCTCAAAAGTGGGGATATTTTGTCATAATCACTGGTTCTGTTGTGATCGCTTTTTTTGCCGCATTTTTGGCAACCAGAGTCGTCCAGAATCAGTCCGATTAGCATTAACGCTATAGCTATTAAAACATTAAGTAACACGATGACATTCAATCAACAAAATTTTTCTATCAAAAAAATTATTTGAACCGTCCGTTACTTATTTGCAGCAATAAATTATTTAGCGTATTAGGAAATTTACTGAGCAAAAAGATGTGGCTAACTCTTATAACAAAAAAGAAGAGTCAGATAATATCTTTTCGATTTTAATCGTTCCTGAAACGCCCGCAAGTATCGAATCTTATATTGATAATGTAAAAAATACTATCATTCCTATTTGGTCTCATTGAGCAAACCCAACGTATCCAGGGCATATGACCAGCCCCATGCCATCGTTAATTCCAGAAATGGGTCGATTAATCCTGACATTAAATCAAATTATAGTTTAGCTGGAAACCTGCAGAGGGTTAACACTGCCAGAGCATCAGTTGCTTGAATTATTGCATAAGGCAGTATTTAACTATAATGATGAATTTTAAGCGGATGTTAATCAGGATTTTAGTATAACACCGAGGATTTTTACTAATAGCCAGTTTGATTGCAATGCTTAATTTTTTAAGACTAAACTTATTTATGCAAGCTGGAAATTATTTCTTAGCTTCTGCTAACCCATATTAAATTCAAGCAGCAGGAATAGGGATATTGACAGCTATAACAGTGTTTTTTAGAGTAAAATTACACTTTATTGATGCTGATTACACTATAGATAAGCCGTGTTTGTTTGATTAAGTCAGTTTTGAAATTTACAGCAGCTATTTTGCTGAACTAACAGTAAATTCACTTAACAGAAAATGTCCAACATGGTTTCTCAATGTATTAATTGATTTCTCAGGGGGGAAACAGACTATGACCGAAAGAGATATTACCAAAATAACTGATTATCCCTTAATTCAAAAGCTGGCACAGGCATTGTGGCAGAGTGAAGATGATGGTCATGGGGTAGCCATTATGGTTGGTGCGGGCTTTAGCCGCAGTGCTGCTACAACACAGGATATCAATAAGAAAATGCCAATCTGGGCAAATTTGGCTAAAAAAATTGCTGAAGAACTTGGAGAGGAGGAGCATACAGATGCTTTACGTCTGGCACAAATGTATCAGGATTACTTTGGTAAGCAGACACTGTATGATTTATTGAAAAATGAAATTGATGATGAAATATGGCAGCCGGCAGAGCTTTATCAGCAGTTATTAACTTTACCCTGGACTGAAGTATTAACCACAAACTGGGATACATTGCTGGAGCGTGCGGCCAGAGATATACATGAACCTATCTATGATGTAGTCAATAAACAGGAGGATTTAGCCTGCTGTCATTCCCCCCGGATTGTAAAATTACATGGCACAATTAATCTCAGTAGCGATTTGATTTTTACCCAGGAAGATTACCGTCATTATCCGAAGAAATACGGCATTTTTGTTAATTTTGTCCGGCAGGTGTTTGTAGAAAACGAATTATGCCTGATAGGCTTTTCCGGTGATGATCCGAATTTTCTCCAATGGATAGGCTGGGTAAGGGATAATCTTCAAAGCAATGCGCGACGTATTTATCTGGTAGGTGCATTGAATTTATCTTCTGCTAAACGTAAGTATCTGGAAAGTTTGAATGTAGCACCTATTGATTTATCTGAGCTTGTTGACGATATCGAAGATAGAGATTTAAAACATAAAACGGCAATTGAATTGTTTTTAACACAACTGTCAAACTTAGAGGTAAAGAAAGTCTGGGATTGGACTCTTGAACATTTCAATGAAATTATTACGCTTTATCCATATAATCAAATAGAAATAGAAAAAGCTCTTCCGGCTTTAAGAATGGATAGAGAATCATATCCGGACTGGATTATCTGTCCAGATTCATTAAGATTAGATATATTTCATCAATTACAGAATTATATATTCATGTTATTGATTCCAGAACTGGAAAATTCAATAAAAAACAAGCTGCTTTATGAATTGGTTTGGAGATATGGGATCATTTTTCATTACAATATCAGCTCAAATTTCCAAAAAATGTTATTGGCAATATGTGAACCTGATGCTAATAGTGGTTTGTCTGTAAAGCAGCAATTAGAAATAGCTTTGTATTTACTTAAATGTACCCGGTCCACAAAAAAAGATTCTGACCAGCAAGAGATTATTGATAAAACCACTAAAATTTTAACAGAACACGGTGAATATTGGAATGAAGGTCTTGTTGAACTTTATTACCATCAAATTCTTGTAGCTCGGGATGAATTAAATTATCCGCTAATGGAAAAATTAGTAGATAAAATACAAGGAGCTGACCCAGTTTGGAAACTAAGGAAAGCATTTATTTTATCAGAATTAGTTCGTTATAGAGAAAGTGCCGGCTTAATAAATGAAGTTTATGCAGAACTTGTACGTGGCTATCGTAATAATAGAAATTCAATTTTTATATTATCAAGATTAGCCTGGGCACATATGCTGAAAAGTATAGTAGATTTAGAAGAATTTAAAGCCAAAGCTTATAGTCAGCAATATTGTAATCCATATGACATAATTGATTTCTTAAGAAAAGAAATATCATATTGTATTGAAAATCAAGAAGAACCCATTTCTGAAGCATCTTTTAATCCGGGAAAAATTATTGATAATTCTTCAACAATAAATTTTATTTCTAATATGAAAATTCCCCCGGAAATTTTATTTGATAATATTACTAATATTGTCGGTTTGCCTGTTCGATGGACAAATTATGAAATTACTAAAAAAAATGCACTTGATATAGCTAATTCTATTGAAAAAAATTTTTGGAAGAAATTTTTTTTACTAATACAAATTGGTGATAATAAGGAGTTTGAAAATGTACGGAAAATCTTTAATAGAATAGCAATTGCCCAATTACCAGATGATGAGGTAGATAAAATTATCAAATGCTGTTCGGAAGCTATAGAGTATTGGCAAAATAAAGTAATTAAAGAATATGGTCATAACAAATCATATACTATTGAACGTTTATCAATATTTATTGAAATTTTAGCCAGATTTCAACCTAGGCTTTCATCAGAAGAAGCCAGAAAATATTACAGATTGGCTTTAGATTTAGGTAAAAATGATTGGTATAAATCTTCTATTTTGAAAAAATCAATAACTGATTTATTTAATTATTCATTGCAAAGTATTCCTATTAATCAACACTATGAACTTCTTACAGATGCTTTACAATTTCCTATACAGGATAAAGAACTGAATCCAATAATTCAGTATCCTGGTAAACGTAAAGCTGATATACAACTTGATCATACAATTGATAAACTTATTAATAATGTAAAAAATATAGGTTCATCTAAAATCAATTTAGAAATATTAAATCGTATTCTTCCTTTAATGAATAATGATTTTCTTAAAGAAAAGGAAAAAAAGCAATTAATTCGAAATTTATATGACAAAAACGCTGATTATCAGAATTTACTTGCTAAAAATAACCTTTATCCCAGTTTTTTTATAAATTTCCCACCTGAAAAAAATACAGAACAAGTATACAGTTTAATTATAGATAAAGTATTTACTGTACCTCCTTCTGATAATTCAAGTTTTCTCAAGACATTACTTAATACACTTGCATGGCAAAAAAAAGAATTAATACCTGATATCAAGGTAGTAATCGAGTATTTCGATTATTTTACGAGTTGGAAATATGATGAAGAACAAGATATAGAAGATATTGAAAAGATGCTTGATCATGAATATCAGCATGCAGAGGAAAAATCAAAATTCATAAGTCGTATTTTATATTATTTGGTGCAATATTTTCCTGAAAAATCTTTAAACCAAAATAATTTTGAAAAACTTAAGAGGTTCTATACTAGAAATCATTTACCATGTTATTTAATTAGGGCATTTATTCCATTTGTTTTAAACAATTCGCAATGGCAGAAACAGATTATCGATATTATTAAAAAGGGTTTGATAAGCAAAGATGAATTAATAGTTGCGGATGCTGCTAATGCAATTCTTCAGTGGGGAGATAAACTATCAAATAGAAAAGTGATTCGTCCGTTAATCCAAAAATTGATTAATCATGTAGAGTCAGTAAAATTAATTGGTATAGTAAATATATTACCAGTTATCAATAAGATGCTGAATCAAGACTGGCTAACTGATGATGATATCAATATTTTAATTGAAAATTTACCAGAAATTTATCATGAGTGTAATTATATAAATTTTATTGACGGGAATAATTACGAAGTAAGCAAAATTTCTATTATTCGAGCAAGATGTGTGAAACTAGCACGGGATATTCTGAAACGAAGCCAGCAACCGATTACAGAGTTACAAAATATTCTGGAAGAAGCTAAAAATGATGCATTGCCAGAGGTGCGCTTTGCTGAAACTGATGAATTTTATAAATTATGAATAAATTAATCTGCTAAACCATATTAATTAAAGTGCCAATGAATAAAATATTTAAATTTTAGTGCTTTATTTTCAGCTATTAAATCAGACTTAATAAAAAAGGTTGCTACTTAGTAAGGTAGCAACCTTTTTTAAAGTCCTATTTACAGTAACACCCGCTCAATCCCTCCGTTACTGGCTTTCTGCACAAATTCATCCTGCCAGTTTTCGCCCAGTATATGTTTGGCCATTTCAATCACTACATAATCGGCCTTGATATTTGCATCATCAGTATAGCGGCTCAGACCTTGCAGACAGGCGGGGCAGCTGGTGAGGATTTTTACCGGTTCGCCCTGAGGCAGCTTGGCTTTGCCTTTTTCGATTTCTTCCTGTTTGCGGAAGCGTACCTGTGTGGCAATATCCGGCCGGCTGACGGCAAACATGCCGGATTCACCGCAGCAGCGGTCTGACAGAGGTACATTCTGCCCCATCAGCTCATTCACAACTTTTATCGGCTGTGTGGTTTTAATCGGGGTATGGCAGGGGTCGTGATACAGGTATTGCCGGCCTTTTACGCCGTTCAGTTTCAGCCCTTTTTCCAGCAGGTATTCATGAATATCGAGTATGCGGCAGCCGGGGAAAATTTTATCGAAGTGATAATCTTTGAGCTGGTCGTAACAGGTTCCGCAACTTACGACTACGGTTTTGATATCTAGATAGTTCAGGGTATTGGCTACACGATGGAACAGTACGCGGTTGTCCATGGTGATTTTATCGCCTTTGTCTTTATTACCGCCGGCGGTTTGCGGATAGCCGCAGCACAGATAGCCCGGCGGTAAGACGGTTTGCACGCCTACATGCCAGAGCATGGCCTGAGTAGCGAGACCTATCTGGCTGAACAGTCGCTCGGAGCCGCAGCCGGGAAAGTAGAAAACGGCTTCGGCTTCATCGCTGATTTGCGGATTGCGGATAATTGGTACCGTGGTGCTGTCTTCGATATTCAGCAGGGCACGGGCTGTTTTAATCGGTACGTGGCGCGGTAAAGGGCGGTTGATAAAATGTATTACCTGTTCGCGGATTTCCGGCTTGGCGGTGGTGGCACGCGGTGCGGTTTTCTGGCGCTTCAACCAGCCTAGGCTAAAGTGCTTACCCATTTCATAGCCCCAGTTTTGCAGTCTGAAGCCGGCCTTAACGACGCCTGTACGCAGGGCTTTGATGGTTCTGGGGTCGGTGGCGTTAAGAAAGGCCATGCCCATGTAGACGGTGGGATTGAATTTCTTTTTACCGGCTTTGCGCAGGTAGTTGCGCATGGCTACGGTAACGTCGCCAAAGTCGATTTTTACCGGACAGGGTTTTATACAGCGGTGACATACAGTACAGTGATCGGCCACGCTGTTCAGTTCATCAAAATGTTTCAGGGAAACGCCGCGGCGTGTTTGCTCTTCGTACAGGAAGGCTTCGGTAAGCAGACCGACACCCAGAATTTTATTGCGCGGTGAGTACAGCAGGTTAGCGCGCGGTACATGGGTACTGCACACGGGTTTACATTTACCGCAGCGCAGACAGTCTTTGATGGAATGGGCAATTTTACCCAGCTCGGACTGTTCCATAATCAGGGATTCTACGCCCAGCAGCTCAAATGAGGGTGTATAGGCTTTGTCGAGGTTGGCACCGGGCATCAGTTTGCCTCGGTTAAAATGGCCGTGTGGGTCTACCTGCTGTTTGTAATCCCAGTAGGGCTGCATTTCTGCCTGTGTCAGGTAGTCGATTTTGGTAATGCCGATGCCGTGCTCACCGGAAATAACGCCGTTAAGGCTGCGCGCCAGTGCCATGATGCGGTCTACGGCATGATGAGCGGTTTGCAGCATGTCGTAGTCGTCGGAATTAACCGGGATGTTGGTATGGACATTGCCGTCACCGGCATGCATATGCAGGGCAACGAAGACACGGCCGCGGATGATATGGCGGTGAATTTCGTCGAGTTTTTCCAGTATCAGGGTATCGGTTTTGCCGCTGAATATTTCGGCCAGCGGCTGCATGATGTCGCGTTTAATGGATACGCGCAGATGAAAATCACGCATGGCGATAAAGCAGCTCTGGTCGCCAGCCGGTTCGTTGTCTTCGAGTTTTTGCGGAAACTGCTGCAGATAGTCGGCCAGTGGTGTGTCGAGATGGTTGAGCAGCCATGTCCAGCGGGTCTGGATACCGGTGATGTAATCAAGGGCATGCTGTTTGCGGGAGCCGAGCAGCTCGGCGCTGGAAAGGTCGGTATCGAGTTTATCTACCGGCAGTTTGGTTTGCAGATATTCGATGATGGCCGCGCACAGGGCAAGTTTGTTCTGAATCGACAGCTCAATGTTGATGCGTTCGATACCGTCGGAATAGCTGCCAAGCTGTTCAAGAGGGATAACAACGTCTTCATTGATTTTAAACGCGTTGGTATGGCGGGCGATGGCGGCCGTACGTGAGCGGTCGAGCCAGAAAGTTTTGCGTGCTTCAGGGGTAACGGCGATAAAGCCTTCGCCGCAGCGGGCGTTGGCCAGCCGCACGATATGAGCTGCTGCTGTCTGTACTTCATTTTCATCATCTGAAACGATGTCGGCCAGTAATACCATTTTCGGGCGGCCTTTGCCGGCTGCCTTGGTGGCGTAGCCTACGGCGCGTACGTAGCGCCAGTCGAGATGCTCCAGTCCCGCCAGTTTGACGGTTTTATGGTTAAGCATGTAGTTGCGCACTTCGACGATGGACGGGGTGGCATTGGCTACGGTGCCGAAAAACTCCATACAGATGGTACGGGTGTATTTAGGCATGCGATGCAAAACGAAAGCAGCAGAGGTGATGATGCCATCCGTGCCTTCTTTCTGCACACCCGGTACGCCGGCAAGGAATTTATCGGTAACGTCTTTACCCAGACCCACTTTGCGGAAACGCTGCCCGGGTACTTCGAGACGCTCGGTTTTAAGGATGCTGTAGCCGTCGTTATCAAGGGTATGTATGTCAAATATGGCGGTGGTTTCGTCGTGGATTTTGCCGAAATTATGGCGTACACGTTCTATTTTCAGCCATTGCCCCTGAGGGTTGACCATTTTCCACCACGCCAGATTATCCAGAGTGGTACCCCATAATACGGCTTTTTTACCGCCGGCATTCATGGCTACGTTGCCGCCGATACAGCAGGCATCGGCAGATGTCGGGTCTACGGCAAAAACCCAGCCGGCAGCACTGGCGGCTTCTTCTACACGGCGGGTAACTACTCCGGCACCGCAGGTAATTACCGGATGAGTGCCTTCCAGCCCGGGCAGTTGCTGTAAGGCAACCGGGCTATACTGGTCGAGTTTTTCGGTATTGATTACGGCGCTCATGGCGTCCATTGGAATAGCACCACCGGTATAGCCGGTACCGCCGCCGCGCGGAATGATGGTGAGCTCCAGCTCAATTAAAGCGCGTACAAGCGGTGCAACTTCTTTTTCGTGATCCGGGTTGATAACTACAAAAGGGTATTCAACACGCCAGTCGGTAGCATCGGTAACGTGGCTAACGCGCGCCAGCCCGTCGAACATAATGTTGTCTTTGTGGGTGATTTTACGCAGGCGGTTGAATACCTGTTCGCGTTTGCTGCGGGTTTTACCAAAGCTGCTGTCAAAATCGCAGATGGCCTGCTCTGTGCTTTTTATCAGCTGCTCGACCATCTGGTTGTTGTCGCGCCGTTTCTGAATTTCGCTGAGGCGGTGGCGCATTTCTTTAACCAGCGCTTGCTGGCGATGCTGGTGTTCGAGCAGGTCGTCAATCAGGTAAGGATTGCGGATAACTGCCCAGATATCTCCGAGTATTTCAAACAGCATTCGTGCTGAGCGACCGGTTCGTCTTTGCTCGCGCAGTTGTTGCAATAAATCCCATGAATGGCTGCCGAGCAGGCGGATGACTATTTCTCTGTCGGAATAAGAGGTGTAGTTATAGGGGATTTCGCGTATACGCTGACTGGCTTGTGTGCTCATTAAACGTGTTCCGTTCCGCTCTGCTGGCGTTAAATTGGTAAGGCTGTAAATTGGTTATTTTAACTGTTTACTTTACTTTTCGCAGTTTTGTCTAATAACAATTTAGGTGAAAACAGTGGTAATGGCAATGGAAAAATCTGCTGGTTTGATGGTATTTTGTTTCATACATCTGTTTCAGACTAGAGAATTTCTTAAATTTAATCAAAAATTATCGTTTTGTGGCAGTTGAAAATCAGTTTACGGTTTGTAGTTCTGATAACAGAAAAAGCCCCTTAGTTTTACTAAAGGGCTTTTATTTTAGCTATGAATTATTTTTATGGATTTTGTTCAGAAGTTATCGCAGCAGAAGGTTTCTGATAGTTAGGATGATGCGGCCCGTATAAAATCCCGTCTTCAACACCGGCTGAAAGTAAATTGTCATTGACAGTTTCAGTCAGATTGAAAGCACCGTCTGTCAGCTTGTCTTTAATTTGATTGAAAAGGGCAGAGGTGACAGCACTCAAAAATCCCTGCTGGTTGTTATCATTCGAATTTACGGTAATTTTTTTAGAGCCAGTCCAGATTACTTCACCGTTTTTCGCGTCAACAAGCCTAGCTTTGACGCTTACGGTGGTGTTGCTGTTAATAACCTGATATTTGGTTCCGTAATCATCTATATCCATATAAAGGATGGCATCCGGATTATATATTTTACGGATTTTGCTTAAATCAACGGCCTGGATTTCTGCACCATCATTCAGTCCGTTTTCTCTGAATGTTTCGTTAACCAATACAACCGGAAATACATAATAGCCGGATTCTGCCAAAGGCCGGGTGGATTGTGCCATTACTGCATTAGGTGCTTTTACGTCCACAGATGAATTGGTTGGCTGTACCACAAGTATGGAACGAGGATTGGTACGCTGGAATTTACTGTAATCGTAGGGCTGTTTATGGCTGGTAGTACCACATGCAGACAGAATGGCGGCAACAGATAAAGAAAGTAATAGTTGGCGTAAATGCATTATTATTTTTCTCCTACGACGTTTTTCAATAAGAAATTCATGTAGGTAGCAGATTCCGGAAATGCCTGTTTTTCCATTTCAAATTGGGTTTTGGCTCCGGCCAGATTACCTACTTTGGCATAGAGCATACCCAGATGCGCATGTGTTCCGGGTGCTGCTTTTGCATGATTGCTCTGAGCATCAAGGAAATATTTTTCCATATTGGCAATCTGTTCCTGAGGAGTAAGGGCATTATTCAAAGTTTGATATTGCTGCTTATTAAAATCTCCCCAGTAGTACAATGAGTTTTTCGCCGGCTTATTTTGCGCACAGGCAGCCAGTAACAGAGCCATTACGGCCGTTGTCAGAATGTGTTTCATATTGTAAATACCTGATTTAATTTAGGGCTGAGGGTTCCACTGGCCTTGTTCGATACCGTGTACAAGATTGTTCACGGCTTCGCGAATGGCTAAATCAAGTACTTTGCCGTTAAGAGTGGCATCGTAGCCGGTATGACCGCCGGTGCCCAGAATTTCGCGTGATGACAATTTGAACTCACCGGCACCCTGACTGGAAAATACAATTTCGGAAGATTGTACGTCAACAATGCTCAGAGTAACTTTTGCGTAGGCTACTTGGGTTTTGCCCTGACCTAAAATCCCGAACAGTTGCTGGTCACCGATATTTCTGCGTCCGAATTCTGTAATCGCACCGGTAACGACGTAGCGTGCACCTTTAATTTTCTGGTTCAGCCCTTTAATACTGGCTTCATTTCTGATTTCGTCCAAATTGGTACGATCCAGCACGGTAAAACGACCGGTTTGCTGTAAATCTGCCATCAGTATGGTTTTAGCCTGACTGGTAAGCTGATCGGCACTATTACTAAAGATACCTCCGCCCAGGTTACCGCGGCTATCAAATTTGCCTACGGCTAACGGAGCTTTTACACCGTTGTATGCCTGCTGGTAAGTTTCTACTTTAGGCACATTAAGTACCTGAGAAGATTCGGTAGCACAGGCTGATAGTAAAAATGCGCTTAATATGGTTAAATATAATTTATTCATGATGTTTTATGTTAATTGGTTTCAAATTAAGTATATATAGACTATTTTTTTATGTCAAAATTTTAAATATTATTAATACCGGTATATTAATTTAAAAGCTGAATTATTTAACTAAAGTAATAAAATTATGATATAAATTTTTGTTTTTAGATGTTTTTATTACATTATTTTTAATGACATAAAAATTATTATTGTGTTTAAGCTTATATATCAAAAATCGATGAGATAACTAATTATTTATTATTTTAACGGTCAATTATAGTTGTTTTAATCTTATTTTTGGATTTCTTGATAATACAGTTTTTTATAATCCAATTTACTCTCTGCGAAAGTAAATGAACTTCATGAAATGGTTCATGGGATCATATCTGGTTAAATATAAAAATTAATTAATATCAGCTAAGCATATGGAAAACAATAAAGGTGTTGACATAATAATTATTTTGATAATTCAGGATAAAATTATATTGTCTTGTGTTATCAAGATAGCACAAGACATCCGCTGGCATATTATTTTGATACGGTTAGCTCTGGATTATTGATCACATGATTGATAACCAGGAAATATGATTTATCTGATGCGTTCAATAGTGGCTGATATCAGAATTTTTCTTGCGAGCTTAAATAACGCCATTGCCCTGGTGGCAGTGTACCCAGTTTGATTTTACCCATGCGTACCCGTTTCAGACCGGTTACACGTAAGCCTACCAGTTCACACATGCGCCTGATTTGGCGTTTTTTACCTTGTTTAAGTATAAAGCGCAGCTGATCCTGATTTTGCCAGCTGACTTTAGCCGGCCGCAGTTTTTCACCGTCAAGACTTAATCCGTGGTTCAGCAGCGCCAGACCGCTTTCACTCAGTTTGCCGGTTACGCGCACGAGATATTCTTTTTCGGTACCACTGTGTTCACCGATCAGCTGTTTGGCAATACGCCCGTCCTGAGTGAGTACCAGCAAGCCTACTGAATCGATATCCAGACGGCCGGCCGGCGCCAGATGACGTGTATGCTCCGGCTGAAACTGAATCCGGCTTTTGTCTTCCTGCCAGTGGTTGGCTTCGGTAATCAGCTCTACGGCCGCACGATAACCTTTTTCTGGCTGCGCGCTGACAAAGCCTACTGGCTTATTCAGTATAATGGTAACGCGTTCGGCTTGCTGACGGTGCGCCTGCCGGTCGAGGTCGATGCGATCACTATTAAGAACTTTTTGTCCGAGTACGGCAGTTTTACCATTAACTTTTACCCAGCCCTTTTCAATATAGCTGTCTGCTTCACGGCGTGAGCATAAACCCAGTTGCGCCATGCGCTTTGACAGACGCTGAGCTTCGTTTTGTTCTGTAGTTGTCATGCTTTATGCTCTTTTTGTCGATTAGAACCGGCTACCATATCCAGCAGGAATAGGCGGCAATCCAGATTACCGTTAAATAATGGGATTTTACGTTTTGGCGTCAGACGCATCAGTTTGGGCATATCACGGTCGGCGCTGAACATACCGATCAGCCAGCCGGCAAAATGTTGTTTCAGCCAGCTGCCTAATTGAGGATATAAAGCGTGTAAGAGCTGAATTTCAGAAAGGCGGACACCATAAGGCGGATTGCTTATCATAATGCCGTTATTTCCGTTCGGACGGGTATCCAGGGCATCAGTTACTTGCCATTGAATATATTGCTCCATACCAGCATAGCGGGCGTTGTCCTGAGCCAGTTTGATTAGCCTGCTATCAATATCTGCTCCGAAAACCGGTGCAGATGGCTGGTGTATGGCTGCCTGAGCAGCGCGACGCAGCTGCTGCCATAAATTATCATTATAATTATTCAGCTTTTCAAAACCGAAAGCACGTTCCAGCCCGGGTGCTGTGCCGGTAGCAATCAGTGCGGCTTCAATGGCAAGGGTACCACTGCCGCAAAAAGGATCCATGAAGGGCTGGCTGCCGTTATAGCCGGCCAGTAACAGTAAACCGGCTGCCAGATTTTCACGTAATGGTGCTTCACCGGTGTCACTGCGGTAGCCACGTTTGAATAAGGCTTCACCACTGCTGTCCAGATAAACAGATATTTCGTTTTTCTCAATAAAGACATGAATGCGGATATCCGGACGAAATTTTTCTATACTGGGGCGGCGACCAGTTTTATCGCGAAATACATCGCAGATAGCATCTTTTACTTTGAGGGCAGCAAAATTAAGGCTGTTGATTTGTGCCTGTTTGCCTTCGATATGAATTTTGAAATTTTTATCTACGTCAAACCATTCAGGCCAGCAGATTTTCCGGGCCAGTTGATAAATTTCGTTTTCGTTGCGAAAGTGGCCGGTAGTCAGACGGATAAGTACCCGGCTGGCTACACGGCTGTGCAGATTAATTTTGTATACGCTGGCTAAATCACCTGTAAGTGCGATACCGCTGTCACGATTATGAATCTGCTCACAGCCCAGGGTAACCAGTTCCTGATTTAATATGGTTTCCAGCCCGCGCGGACAGCTTACGAAAAGAGAATATGAATTCATGCAGTACTTTATTTAAAGAAGATAGGACATGCTAAATTGGTTTGCGCATGTATAAATAGTATGATTGTAATATTGAAGTTTATGTGCTGACTATTGTTTATGTTTTCGGGCTTGCAAATTTGAGTGATTAAGCGTGAAGATAACCTTAAGATGAAAAGGGACAAGAAGTCTGTATATGTCTAATTAATCGGGGATAAATACCATGTTTATTTTTAAGCTGCATTATTTGAAGTCGATAGAAGAAGTAGAAAAATATTTGCCTGCTCATCTGAATTATTTGCAGGAACACTATGATAGTGGTGATTTTATTGCTTCCGGCAGGCAGGTACCTCGCATCGGCGGAGTTATTCTGTGCCGGGCGGCCAGTAAAGAATTGGCGCAGTCTATTATGGTTAAAGATCCGTTTTACATTCATCAGATTGCCGAATATGAACTGATTGAATTTATACCGACAAAATATGCATCAGGTTTTGAAGCGTTTATTTAAAAAACATTTTCAGAATGATGTTTACTTGTTTTTTGTGTTACAGGCAGATAAACGGTAAATCATCATTATACTGACGCTCAAATAGTATTACTGTTTTTATATTAGCCTGATGTGTAAACAATTTTATGATTTAAGATTACTTTTTTCATGGTCAATCAGCCATTTTTTACGTTCCAGCCCACCGCCGTAGCCGGTTAATTTACCATTGGAGCCGATTACTCTGTGACAGGGGATAATAATAGCAATACGATTGAAACCATTGGCATTGGCTACAGCTCGGACTGCCTGAGGATTATGCATTTTTTCTGCCTGTTGTTTATAGGTAGTGAGTTCTCCGTAGGGGATCTGTTTGAGACAATTCCAGACAGCCTGTTGAAAATCAGTGCCGGGAGTATGTAGTGGAATAGAAAAATATTTTCGTTTTCCTTCAAAATATTCCTTAATTTGAATTCTGGTCTGAATGATATGTTCATTTTCACCAAAAATAATTGTAGCATTCAGTAATTGCTGTAATTGTTTAAACTCTGTTTCTAACATCCGCCGGTCGACAAATTCCAGCAAACAGACTCCCTGTTGCGTGGCGCAGACAAACATTGGACCTATAGGCGTGGTCAGCCGGTTAATAAGTATGATGTTGTTGTTTAAATGGCTGGATGGTGAGTTTTTAGCAATTTTTTTATAGATATAGCCAAAGCCGCTTAATGATCCATAACCATTATCGAAAGCGACATCTATTATTTTTTTACCGGTTTTCAATTCCTGATATGCCTGATTAATCCGGTACATTCTCTGATATGCCTGAAAAGTAATTCCATAATTTTTTTTAAACCAGCGGCGAACAATTTCCGGACTGATTTCATGTGCTCTTAATACGGAATCAGAAATTTTTATCTTCGGATTCTGAGTAATCATTTTTATGGCATTAATAATCTGTTCGGGTGCCTCATTGGCATTTTCAGTCGGTCGGCAAATTTTACATGGGCGGTAACCTGCATTCAGAGCTTCTTTGACTGTATAAAAAAATTCTGTGTTTTCTAATTTAGGCTTTTTTGCTCTGCATGTTGCGATACAAAATATTGAGGTGGTTTTCACACCTGCATAAAAAATACCAACATAACTTTGATCTTTGGTAAGTAAGGCCTGATAGTATTTTTTGATTTCATTTGTTTCTGTAACTGGCATTTAAAATATACTTTCCTGTATTTTGTGAACACTGTAAACCAATTCATCTGCCTGCAATGGTGTAGTTAAATTACTTTTTATGCATAATTTCATTAGGCTTATTTAAAGTTAAAAGATTATGTAATTAGGTTCTGGAATGAGCATAGCTAAATTTGCTCCAATGTAGTTTCTGTTGATGTAGCAGTAAATAAAAAGATATTAAAAATTAATGCTGACAATAACAACCGAAAAATGGATAACTATTTTTATAATTTGAATTATTAGATTGTATGATTTAATCTCTTTGTAATTTAAAATAAAAATATTGTGAAAATAATATAAATCAGTTTTGCAAAATGAGTAATGAAAAGATGGAAACAAAAAAATCAGATAAGTTTTTAAGTACTCTGGAAGCGGCTCAAAAAGGAGATGCGGATGCACAATTTGCTCTGGGTGGTATGTATAAACATGGTATAGGAGTCGCACAAGATTATCCAGAAGCATTCAAATACTATAAGCAGGCTGCCGATCAGGGAAATATTGATGCGCAATTTGCTCTGGGTGATATGTATAAGCATAGTATAGGAATCGCACAAGATTATGAACAAGCATTCAAATATTATCAGCTGGCTGCTGAGCAGGGAAATATTGATGCACAAGTCGAATTAAGTGTTATGTATTATGATGGTCAGGGTGTAGAACCGGATCGTGAAAAATCATATGAACTTCATGCTGTCGCTTTAAAAAATCTTCAAGAGGGATATAAAGAATATCTGTTGGGTGCTGAACAGGGAGAGGCTAAAGCACAAGTCAGATTGGGTTATCTGTATAAATACGGCTTAGGTGTAGAACAGGATTATGAAAAGGCATTTGAATATTATTCAGCGGCAGCAGCTCAACGAGATGCTACCGCACAGTATTATTTAGGTTGTTTATATTATTGCGGTGAAGGTACAGAGCTGAATTACGCTAAAAGTTTTGAATATTTACAGTTAGCTGCGCAACAAGGCAATAGAGATGCCCAATATGATCTGGCTATTATGTATGAGAATGGTGAGGGAGTAGAGCAAAATTATTCTGAAAGCTGTAAATATTATCAGCTGGCTGCCGAGCAGGGGAATGAGTCAGCACAATTTAATTTAGGTAATTTTTATTACTACGGTGTGGGAGGAGAAAAAGATTACATTAAAGCAATTAAATATTATCAGTTAGCCGCTGATCAGGGTGATAGTTCTGCCTTATATATTTTAGGACGTATTTATAAAACAGGTGAGGGTGTTGCTCAGGATTTTGTTAAAGCGGCGAATTATTTCCAGCGGGCAGTAGAATCGGGCGATATTTCTGCACAAAACGAATTAGATTTTATGTATAAAAACGACAATAGCGTAAACCAAGATTACAAAAAAATCTTTGAATCTTATTCAGTCGGTGTTGAACAAAGAGATATTTTTTCCCTATCTAACAAGACAACAACTAGCTCAAAATTTTAATCCTGATAATCATACAGCTAAAATTAGCTAGCAAGTTTTACAAGCTGCTATTGAAAATTTGAGTGGTGAACGCTAACAAAAATTTATTTCTTTTTTATATGCGGCATTACCATGGGTTCTTTAGGTATGGATAAACCTTCACAAAAATTAGAAATTAGGCAATCCCTACTAATTTCATCAAAAATAAAATCTCCACTCATTATTTCATTTGCATAATTTGGTCTTGCAATCAAATATTTTCCTGCAAAGGAATCGATCATAAACATATAGCCTCTTAGTTGTTCTCTTCCTAATCCCCTTGTTTTCCATTTTGATTCTAGATTGTTATTCAACAAAAATTGCTCTGCATGAATCTTTGTATAAAATAAAAAAGCATAGGCTTGTTCATCGTGATACTGACCAAACGGAGCAGCTGTTTCAATATCATAAATAGTCCAAAATGGTTGTCCAATAGTATCTTTAGTAGGTATCACTATATTCTCAAGTCTTGAACCTAATAAAAAACCAATTGACGGTAGCTCTTCATAAGAAAGTGCCATAATATTATTATCATTTGCATACTTCATTGCTCCGCTTTGAAAACCATTCGATGCAACAATAACACCCGTAATACCGAAACAATCATCAAGTTTAGCTTTAAATGACATCACATCATTTCTTTCAAGGGGGCGACTAGAATTTTTACATTCAATTGCTACTCTGTGTTTAATATTTGCTACTTCAAATTCATAGTAAACATCAATTTGATAAGAACTACCATCCCTACCTCGAATTTGTACATCACGCGCAACGATGGTGTTATTATGTTCCCTCTTCAGTAGCTCTTGATATACATATTGAACGTGCTCTTCCAATCCTTTCCATTCTTTAGGTTTATCCGCTTTTGATTGTGAGTTTGACTTTAGTAATTCAACTAATGTTTTCATTGATCTATTCGTCATTACTAATCCTTGTATTTATTTATCAAATAATAAACCATTATAGGTAAAGTGTACTGTTATTGTAAGATTATAAAATAGGATTATTTTAAAGTATTAATAATTATTTTTAAAATCACAATTTGTTTTAGGTTGTGTTTAGTCGTGTATATTTTATTAGTAAAAGTGTCGTTCAGGATATGGTTAAAACTGAGAATTATTTTCAGCAGGCAGCCATGCAAGAACCTCCTGAAACTCAGCATTTTCTGGAGCTAATTCATAAAAATAATTCTGGAGTAAAAAATAGATGAATTTTTAAAGATTTTATAAAAACTTAGTATAGAAAATAAAATATTTATAGTTAAAAGCGATATTGCAAAATGAGTAATGAGAAGATGGACACAAAAAAATCAGATAAGTTTTTAAGTACTCTGGAAGCGGCTCAAAAAGGAGATGCGGATGCCCAATTTGCTCTGGGTCTTATGTATGAGGATGGAAAAGGAACAGAGCAAAATTATGTAGCTGCCTATAAATACTATAAACTCGCTGCAGACCAGGGAAATTTTAATGCACAGTATAAATTAGGCATTATGTATTACGACGGCAAGGGTATTGAACAGAATTACATTAAAAGTATCGAATATTTTCAATTAGCTGCAAATCAAAATGATAGTGATGCTCAATTTAATCTGGGTGTTATGTATGGGAATGGAAAAGGAACAGAGCAAAATTATGTAGCTGCCTATAAATACTATAAACTTGCTGCAGACCAGGGAAATATTGATGCACAAGTCAATTTAGGTCTTTTATATGCGTATGGTAATGGCGTAGAGCAGAATTATGAAAAGGCAGCTGAATATTATGCAGCTGCAGCTGCGAAGGGAGATGCTATTGCCCAGTATAATTTAGGTCTATTGTATGAAAATGGTGATGGTGTAGAAAAGAATTATGCAAAAGCATTTGAATGTTATGCAGCTGCGGCTAAGCAGGGAGATGCTATTGCTCAGTATAACTTAGGTGATTTATATTATTTCGGTTAAGGTACAGAACAGAATTACACTAAAAGCTTTGAATATTTTCAGTTAGCTGCGCAACAAGGTAATAGCGATGCACAATTTTCTCTTGGTCTTATGTATGAGGATGGAGAAGGAACGGAGCAAAATTATACAGAGGCATATAAATATTATAAGCTGGCTGCTGAACAGGGAAATATCTATGCACAAGTCAATTTAGGTAATTTGTATTGCTTTGGAAAAGGAGTAGAACAAAATTACACTAAAAGCATTGAATACTATCAGTTAGCCGCGCAACAGGAAGATGCTACTGCTCAGCGTTATTTAGGTAATTTATATTACTTTGGAAAAGGAGTAGAACAAAATTACACTAAAAGCTTTGAATATTATAAATTAGCCGCGCAACAAGGTATTAGTGAAGCACTATACACTTTAGGATATATTTATGATGTTGGAAAGGTGGTTGCTCAGGATTATGCAGAGGCATATAAATACTATAAATTGGCTGCTGAACAGGGAAATATCGATGCACAAGTCAATTTAGGCACTATGTATTATGAGGGTAAAGGTGTAGAACAGGATTATGAAAAAGCGGCTGAGTATTATTCAGTTGCAGCTGAGCAAGGAGATGCTACATCTCAGTATTATCTGGGTAATATGTATTGTTACGGAAAAGGTATAAAGCGGAATTATATTAAAAGTATTGAATATTATCGCTTAGCTGCACAACAGGGTAATAGTTATGCTCAATTTGCTCTGGGTGTTATGTATGCTGAAAGTTATGGTGTAGAGCAGGATTTTGAAAAAGCGGCTGAGTATTATTTAGCTGCGGCAGAACAGGGAAATGCAAATGCCCAGTGTAATTTAGGTAATTTATATTACTTTGGAAAAGGTGTAGAACAAAATTACACTAAAAGTTTTGAATACTATAAATTAGCTGCGCAACAGGGGGATAGTAGGGCCCAATTTAATTTGGGTTTATGCTATGAAACGGGCGATGGTGTAGAGCAGAATTATGAAAAGGCAGCTGAATATTATTTAGCAGCAGCTACACAGGGACATGCTGTTGCCCAGAGTAATTTAGGTAATTTATATTGCTATGGTAGAGGTGTAGAAAAAAATTACAACAAAAGTTTTAAATATCATCAGTTAGCTGCGCAACAAAACTATGGTGAATCACAATATCAACTAGGTTTGATGTATTGTAAAGGTCTTGGAGTAAAACTGAGTAAGATTAATACTTATAAATATTATTTACAAGCATCTACGCAAAAGCATGTTAATGCCGAGAATGAACTGGGATGCATGTATGCTGAAGGTAAGGGAATAAAACACAATTTTAAAATAGCAAGGGATTATTTTTATTCAGCTGCCAGAAAAGGACATAGTGGAGCACTAAATAAGTTAGGACTTATGTTTCTCTCAGGAAATGGTGTACGGCAGAATGATATGAAAGCAGTATATTACTTTTGTTTAGCAGCGAAACGAGGTGAAACAGAGGCATGGCACAATTTAGGAATAATGTATGCCGATGGTCAGGGTGTGAAAAAAAATAAACGCATTGCCCGGCAACTGATCAAAAGAAGCGCGGTATACAAAAAACCGGTGACACGTAGCGTAGATTTTATCAGCGATTAATCTAAAACTGATGGAAGAAATAAATGTAGTATTCAGACTGAATAAATATTACTGTATTAAAGTATGATTGAAAAATTAAATAGAATTAATTCGATGATTAATGATATTTAAAAAAGTCAGAAATCCGATATTTTAACAGCAACCCTGTAAAAGGAATAATGAGAATATGGAAACGAAAAAATCAGATAAATTTTTAAGTACTCTGAATGCGGCAAGAAAAGGAGATGCAGATGCCCAGTTTATATTGGGTGTCATGTATGAGAACGGAGAAGAAACAGAGCAAAATTATGCAGAGGCATATAAATACTATAAATTAGCTGCTGAACAGGGAAATACTCAAGCACAAGTCAATTTAGGTTGTATGTATTATGATGGTAAAGGTGTAGATCAGAACTATGTTAAAAGCCTTAAGTATTATCTGTTGGCTGTGCAACAAGGTGAAGATAATCATAATGTGCAATATCTTCTGGGTAATATGTATGAGCAGGGAATCGGAACAGAGCAAAATTATGCCGAAGCACGTAAGTACTATAAGCTGGCTGCTGAGCAAGGAAATATTAATGCTCAATTCATTTTAGGTAAATTTTATTACTACGGGGTGGACGGAAGAAAAGATTACATTAAAAGTATTGAATATTTTCAGTTAGCAGCTCTGCAGGGTGATAGTGAAGCGCAATATTTATTAGGATGTATTTATAATGCTGGTGAAGTTGTTGCTCAGGATTATGTTAAAGCCGCGAATTATTTTCAGCAGGCAGCAGAGCAGGGAAATACTGAAGCGCAAGTCCAGCTGGGCTTAATGTATTATTATGGTCGCGGTGTAGAACAGGATTGTGCTAAAGGTCTTGAGTATTGTCAGTTAGCTATACAACAGGGTAATGGTGATCTGCAATTTGATTTGAGTAATATGGATAAAAATGAAGAATGAACAGCATAAAATTATACTATTTGAGTATATTAATACTGTAGTTTGTAGCAGGTAGCGGGTCAATATGCACAATACAATTTTAGCTAATATATATTGAGCTATACCAGAATATATGTAAGCTTGGCAGGACATAGATATCATCCTTGCTTACATATTTATATTTGTGGATCTGATCATAACTACATAGTAAATATAAACGATTGAATATAAATTTTTATCAAATTATCTTGATGATATGGATATATACTGACTCTTCAATGAGTTGGAAATGTAAATAAAATTTAATCATTTGTAATAAAATGGGTTGTAGGAATTTATAGTGAAAATACCTTAAAAAATAATTATATTATTTCGGTAAAGGTACAGAACAGAATTACACTAAAAGCTTTGAATATTTTCAGTTAGCTACGCAACAAGGTAATAACGATGCACAATTTTCTCTTGGTTTTATGTATAAGAATGGAGAAGGAACAGAGCAAAATTATGCAGAGGCATATGAATACTTTATTCTGGCGGCAGAACAAGGACACTCTGGAGCTCAGCATAATCTGGAGCTTATGCAAGAAAATGGTTTTGGAATGAAGTAATAAGAAGTATTTTCAGAAAATTTATAAAAGAAGTAGTACAAAAATCTTTTATGATTTCTGAATGCTACATAACTTTTTTATTATTGATCCCTGTGATTGAGGTTATTTATATTTGCAGATAAAAATATTCTGAAAAAATTTAAAGGCTTACTGTAAAAGGAATAATAAGAAAATGGAAACTAAAAAATCAGATAAATTTTTAAGTACTCTGGAAGCGGCTCGAAAGGGGAATGCGGATGCACAATTTGCTTTGGGTGTTATGTATGAGGATGGAGAAGGAACAGAGCAAAATTATGCAGAGGCATATAAATATTATGAACTGGCCGCAAAACAAGGAAATATCGATGCACAATTCAATTTAGGTTTATTGTATAGCGAGGGCTATGGCGTAGAGCAGAATTATGAAAAGGCAGCTGAATATTATGCGGCTGCAGCTGCACAGGGAGATGCTTCGGCTCAATGTAATCTGGGTATATTGTATAGTGATGGTTATGGTGTAGAGCAGAATTATGAAAAGGCAGCTAAGTATTATTCAGCTGCAGCTGCACAGGGAAATGCAAATGCTCAGAGTAATTTAGGTATATTGTATGAAGATGGTTATGGTGTAGAGCAGAATTATGAAAAGGCAGCTGAGTATTATTTGGCTGCAGCTGCACAGGGAGTTGATATTGCCCAAAGTAAATTAGGATTTTTATATTACAACGGCTATGGTGTAGAGCAAAATTATGAAAAAGCGGTTGAGTATTATTCAGCTGCAGCTGCGCAAGGAGATGTTACTGCCCAGTATAACGTAGCTAATTTATATTACTATGGAAAAGGCGTAGAACAAAATTATACTAAAAGTATTGAATACTATCAGTTAGCAGCGCAACAGGGTAATAGTAAGGCACAATTTACTTTAGGATATATTTATAAAACTGGTGAAGGTGTTGCTCAGGATTATGCGGAGGCATATAAATATTATAAGCTGGCTGCAGAACAGGGAAATAGTGATGCACAAATTAATTTAGGTATTTTATATGAAAACGGTGATGGTGTAGAACAGAATTATGCAAAAGCATTTGAGTATTATCTGGCTGCTGCTGAGCAAGGAAATCCTATTGCTCAATATTATGCAGGTAGTATGTATTATTATGGTAAAGGTGTAGAACAAAGCTTCATTAAAAGCCTTGAATATTATAAGCCAGCTGCGGAACAGGGAAATAGTGATGCACAATTTGCTCTGGGTTTTATGTATATAAATGGTGAAGGAGCAGAGCAAAATTATGCAGAGGCATATGAGTACTTTAATCTGGCGGCAGAACAAGGACACTCTGGAGCTCAGCATAATCTGGAGCTTATGAAGAAAATGGTTTTGGAATAAAGAAATAAAAGTATTTTCAGAAAATTTATAAAAAAAGTAGTACAAAAATCTTTGATGATGTCTGAATGCTATATAACTTTTTTAATATTGATCTCTATGATTGAGGTTATTTATATTTGCAGATAAAAATATTCTGAAAAAGTTTAAAAGCTTACTGTAAAAGGAATAATAAGAAGATGGAAACTAAAAATTCAGATAAATTTATAAGTACTCTGGAAGCGGCAAAAAAAGGAGATGCAGATGCACAATTTTCTCTGGGTGTTATGTATGCGGATGGAGAAGAAACAGAGCAAAATTATGCAGAAGCATATAAATACTATAAGTTGGCCGCAAAACAGGGAAATGTTAATGCATTAATTAATTTAGGTAATATGTACTACTACGGGGCAGGTGTAGAACAGAATTATTTAAAAGCGATTAAGTGTTATACAGTTGCTGCTGCACAGGGAGATGCTGCTGCCCAATGGAGTTTAGGTAGTATGTATTATTATGGAACAGGCGTAGAACAGGATTTCAATAAGAGTCTTGAATATTATCAGTTAGCTGCGCAACAGGATAATAGTGATGCACAATTTAATATAGGGTGTATGTATCGCGATGGACATGGTGTGGCTCAGGATTATGCTAAAGCTGCTGAATATTTTCAGCAGGCGTCATTCAAAGGTCATTCTGATGCGCAATATAATCTGGGCGTGTTATATGAAAATGGATTAGGTGTAAAAAAAGATTATACACAAGCATATAAATACTATGATTTGGCTGCAAAGCAGGGAAATAGTGATGCGCAAATCAATTTAGGTCTTTTATATGAAGATGGTATTGGTGTGAAACAGAATTATAAGAAAGCGATTGAGTTTTATTCAGCTGCTGCAGAACAGGGAAATGCTATTGGGCAATATCATTTAGCCGGAATGTATTTCGCTGGTAAAGGTGTAGAACAGAATTACAATAAATGTATTGAATATTATCAGTTGGCAGCTGAACAAAATTTAGTTGATGCTCAATTTAATTTGGGTGCTATTTATGATAAAGGTAAAATTACTCATCCAAATTATACTGAAGCAATGAAATATTATCTGTTAGCAACTAAAGGAGGAAGCTATGAAGCTTCATATAACTTAGGGTTAATGCTTTATGAAGGTAAAGGAGTTGAACAGGACTATATAAATGCAGCTAAATACTTTCATTTTGCTGCTAAAGGAAGGCTGGCTCCGGCAGAATACATTCTCGGATTAATGTATTACCAAGGTATGGGAATAGGTAAAAATTATGAAAAGGCTGCCGAGTATTTTCAATTGGCTGCTGATCAGGGAGAGGCAGTTGCTCAAACACAATTAGGTGGTTTTTATGAGAATGGTATTTATTTTAAACAAGATGATATGAAAGCATTTGAATATTATCAGCTTGCTGCAGATCAAGGAGAAGTAATTGCTCAATATCAATTAGCTTATTTTTATCAGATTGGTAAAGGTGTAAAACAGAATGATGCAAAAGCATTAGAATACTATCAACTCGCAGCTGCTCAGGGTAATGTAGATGCACTACTTGATTTAGGCAAAAAATATTTTTCTGGTAACGGAGTAAAACAAAATTATTTAAAAGCAGTTGAGTATTTTCAGCAGGCTGCTAATCAAGATAATGCAGAAAGTCAGTATATTTTAGGACTTATGTACTTAAATGGTTACGGTGTTAAGGAAAATAACCGTATGGCTAAGGATTTTTTTGGTAAAAGCTGTAAAAATGGAAATCAGAAAGCATGCGAAATATATAATCAAATATAATAAAAATTATTTATCACGGATATTTTTTATTTCACCTTAAAACAGTTAATTCTGAAATTCTTCTGAAACAGAATTACATAAGTAATCACTGTTATATAAATTTTATATCATGAAATTTAACACTATTGATAATATTTCTCTGTTTATGATTATGAAATAATTTTGCTTTTCTAAAGCAGATTCTTGTTTTATGTTTATAATCACCTATATTAGTTTATTACCTGAATTATTCAGGCTGATCATGGTTTTTTATGTTAAATTAGGGTGTTATGAATAAACAAGCAGTGCAGGAAGCGGAGTTTGCTCCTCGTCTGGTAAGCTGGCAGCGTCAGCATGGCCGGCATGGTCTGCCATGGCAGTGTCGTGAACCATATAAGGTATGGTTTTCGGAAATTATGTTGCAGCAAACGCAGGTGTCCACGGTACTTGATTATTATCCGCGATTTCTGGCTGCATTTCCTGATGTCCAGGCACTGGCGGCGGCTGATGAAGATGAAGTGCTGGGTCTGTGGCAAGGGCTGGGCTACTACAGTCGTGCACGCAATTTACATAAGGCTGCCAGGCAAGTTATATCTGAATTTTCGGGAAATTTTCCACACAGTCGTGTGGAATTACAATCTTTATGTGGTGTAGGTCGTAGTACTGCAGCAGCGATTGCTGCATTTTGCTTTGATGCACGCGAAACCATTCTGGATGGTAATGTAAAGCGGGTATTGTGCCGGGTTTTTGCTCTGGACGGTGATATTGCGAATAAAACTTTTGAAGATCAGCTCTGGCGCAAAGCAGAAGCCTTGCTGCCACTTAATGCAGCAGATATGCCGGCTTATATTCAGGGGCTGATGGATTTGGGAGCAACGGTATGTAAGCGCAGTAAGCCAATATGCTGTTCATGTCCTATGAACGATCTGTGTCAGGCATATGCCCAGAACCGTATTGCTGAATTACCGCGTAAGAAAAAAGCTGTAAGTGTAAAAAATTTATCGCTATATTGGCTGGTTTTACGTAACTGTGATGGCGCGATATTTTTACATAAACGTCCTGCAAAAGGAATATGGGGTGGTTTATGGTGTGTACCATGTGCAGACAGTCTGGATGATTTGTATCAACTTGCTGCAAAGTTTGGTTGTACTGCTGAAGATTTAACTGAAGGTATTGAATTCAGTCATCGTTTAACTCATCGTCAATTGTATATTCTGCCTTTTGCTGCTCAGATAAATACCGGGCAGGATGCTGCATCTTGTGCAATAACTGGTGAATGGGTATCAGCCAATAATCTGAATGCATATGGTATCCCTAAACCGTTATATGATTATCTGAACGTAAAACAGAGCAGTCTTTTTTAATTTGATTATTATGTTAATAGCATAATTTTTAACCGCTATTTTGCTGCGTATATTTATTTTTAAATTTGTCTGTTTTATGTGCATATTATCGTTATTAATATTATATATTGTGAATAATATTGTTTTTTTAATTTGTATAGCGTAAATATAATTGACACTGACATCACAAATATGTATAAACGCTATCTTGCTGAAATATTGCTGTCTTTCAGATGTTTTAGTTATTCAGACAGAATAAAGAAGGGAAGGCTGTTATTTCAGTAAGGTGTGCTTAATTCTATGTATTAAGTATCTGATTATTTAACCGGGAATAAAACAATGGAAGAAGATTCGAGTCGACCGTTTATTTTATTAAAACAACAACTGCAACAAGGCCGTTGATGTTTCCGGGTTAACAGTATCTGCCGACTGGGAAACATCATGGTCGGTGAGGTACTGTTTATGAAAAAATTCAAAAAAATCATTTCCCAACCAGTGGTAATCAAGGCTGTGCTGGAGTCCCGCAATAGTCTTGACCATACGCTGTCTAATTTACAGACCAGTTTAAATGGTCTGACTGAGCAGGATGTTAAAGAAAGACTGATCAGTTTTGGCAATAATGATGTAGTGCACGATAAAGCACCATCAGTCTGGCTGCAATTATTACTAGCCTTTAAAAATCCGTTTATTTTTGTTTTACTGGCACTGGCTTTGGTAAGCTTTTTCACTGATTATCTGATTCCTTTGCATAATGGTGAAGAAACCAGTGTGAGCGGTATTACAATAATTCTGGTAATGGTTTTGCTCAGTGGTGTACTCAGTTTCTGGCAGGAATATCGTTCCAATAAGGCTGCACAGGCGCTGAAATCTATGATCAGCACCACTGCTACAGTAGTGCGCCGCAGCCATAGAGATATCAATGCAGAACAGCTTGAAGTACCGATTAAAGAAGTGGTACCGGGAGATATTATTTTGTTATCTGCCGGCGATATGGTACCGGCTGATGTGCGTCTGATTGAATCACGTGACTTGTTTATCAGTCAGGCCGTACTGACCGGTGAGTCTATTCCGGTAGAGAAATCTGATACTCTTGGTATGAATAGCACGCTTGCTATTGAAGAGCAGCCATTATCAGCTGATCCGCTGGATGCAGAAAATATCTGCTTCATGGGTACTAATATTGTCAGTGGTACGGCTAAAGCCGTGGTTGTGGCAACAGGAAATGATACCTATTTTGGCTCTCTGGCCAAATCAATTGTCGGTACACGCAGCCAGACAGCGTTTGATCGCGGTGTAAACAGTGTTAGTCATTTGCTGATTCGTTTTATGCTGGTTCTGGTGCCGGTGGTGTTGCTGATTAATGGCTTCACTAAGGGAGACTGGGGTGATGCTGCTCTGTTTGCACTTGCTGTTGCTGTCGGGCTGACTCCTGAGATGCTGCCAATGATTGTCAGTGCCAATCTGGCTAAAGGTGCTATGGCCATGGCACGGCGTAAGGTAGTGGTAAAACGCCTGAGTGCTATTCAGAATTTCGGTTCAATGGATATTTTATGTACAGACAAAACCGGTACATTAACTCAGGATAAAATTATTCTTGAGCATTACACGAATATTCATGGCAATAATGATAGTGAAGTTTTGCAACTGGCCTGGTTAAACAGTTCCTATCAGAGCGGTATGAAAAATCTGATGGATAAAGCCATTGTGCGTTTTGCGCAGGAACCTGAAAACAGGGCGGGTATCAGCGATGGCGGCTATCATAAAATTGATGAATTACCGTTTGATTTTATTCGCCGGCGCTTATCTGTGGTTTTACAGGATGAAGAACAGCGCCATGTGCTGATTTGTAAGGGCGCAGTGGAAGAAATGCTGTCTATTTCCAGCTGTGTTTATGAGCACGGAGAATATTTGCCATTAGATGCAGCGCGGCGGGAACAATTGCTGGCTTTAGCTGAAAGCTATAATAAGGAAGGCTTCCGGGTGCTGGCAATTGGTAAAAAATACATTACTGCTGAAGCCCAGAAAGCACAATATGCAGTTGCTGATGAAACTGAGCTTACTCTGTTCGGCTTTCTGACTTTTCTTGATCCGCCGAAAGACAGTGCTGCACAGGCTATTGCTGCTCTGAGTGAAAATGGTGTGGCTGTTAAGGTTTTAACTGGTGATAATGCGATTGTTACCCGTAAGATTTGTTATGAAGTAGGAATTGAAGCCGGACACCCTTTACTAGGTAGTGAAATTGAGGCACTAAGTGATGAGGTACTGAAACCTCTGCTGGAAAAACACACTGTATTTGCCAAACTTACACCATTACAGAAATCACGGATTATTCGTCTGCTTCAGGAAAACGGACATACAGTCGGTTTTCTTGGTGACGGTATCAATGATGCTCCGGCTCTGCGCGATGCCGATGTCGGTATTTCTGTGGATACGGCTACTGATATTGCCAAGGAATCGGCTGATATTATTCTGCTGGAAAAAAGTCTGATGGTATTGGAAGAGGGGGTAATCAAAGGACGTGAAACTTTTGGCAATATTATTAAATATCTGAATATGACTGCCAGCTCTAATTTTGGCAATGTGTTTTCAGTATTGTTTGCCAGTGCGTTCCTGCCATTTCTGCCTATGCTGGCTATTCAGTTACTGATTCAGAATCTTCTGTATGATTTTTCTCAGCTATCATTGCCATGGGATAAAATGGATGAGGAATTTTTGCGTAAACCGCGTAAATGGGATGTATCCAATATCAGCCGTTTTATGCTGTTTATCGGTCCTATTTCCTCTATATTTGATATCAGTACTTTTGCGCTGATGTGGTTTGTGTTCCATGCTAATGCGCCGGAAGTGCAGAATTTGTTTCATTCCGGCTGGTTTGTAGAAGGTTTATTGTCACAGACTCTGGTAGTACATATGCTGCGTACCCGCAGAATACCGTTTGTACAAAGTACCGCTGCTTTACCGGTATTGCTGATGACAGGGTTAATTATGGCTATTGGTATTTATATTCCGTTTTCGCCGATTAGCAGCTGGATCGGGTTGGTACCGCTGCCATGGCAATATTTCCCCTGGCTGGTACTGACACTGGGTTGTTACTGTGTTGTGACTCAGATAGTGAAACGCTGGTATATTCGCCGTTTCGGACAATGGTTCTGAATGTTATGTAAAAAAAGCGAGTTGAGTACTCGCTTTTTTCAGGTCTGAATCAGATAGGAATAAACTAAATACTGATTTTATTGCCTGAATACTTTTATCAGGATGAGTATAAGAACTGGCAATTTTAAGATTGAATCTGATTATTTTCAGTTTGCTGTATAACTGATATTTATAGTATTTTAAATCATATTGAAATTATTATATTCAGAAAAGGGAAATAAATGGCATTTACTGAAACTGAAAAAGCGGCTTTGCTTACTGTAAAAGGGGTAGGAGAAAAGGTAATTATGCGTCTGGAGCAGATGGGTATTGACTCATTGGATAAGCTTGCTCTTGCAAACCCACAGGATATCACTGAGCAGGCAGCCAGTCTGGTTGGCAGCAGCTGCTGGAAAAACAGTCCGCAAGCCAAAGCAGCTATCACTATGGCAGTAGATTTTGCGAGCGCGAAAACTCAGAAAAAAGCGATTTAAATATTTTAAATTAATATAATGAAAATATATAACAGAATAATCGTAAAAACAATTATTTATTTTTTACTGAATTTTTTTATTTAAAACTGATGCTAATATCTTTTTTTAGATTTCCAATAATCCGGAGTTGATTTAAATTCCTGATAATAATAAATTGCAACAATTATAATCATAAAGGAATAATATAATTCCAACCAAAAATTTTTTCTACGTATGTAGTTGCCTTTGATATCTGCTACTTTAGGAGAAAGTTTACTATAGATAATTGTAATTTTATCGCCAGAATTGAAGTAACGAACGGTTCTGATATTATTTATAATATAAGTTTTATTGTATCTGTCGGTATATTTAACTGTCAGTATATAGGCTGTCTTTCCTCTACGTTCAGAAAAGAAAGAGATTTCCGTATCTATTACTGTAGCCGATGTTTCTTCACCATATCTGGAGAGTAGGAAAATAAATTTCGCATTGGATAAAGTCAAACCTATAATCGTAACGCTAAAAACTATGACAGCCACTGACCAGAATATATTTAATATTTTTTTCATAATAAAATTATTATAACAAATATTTGCATAGAAAATTTATTTTACTAATATAATTTATTTTTACAATTCAAGCAGTATATAAAATGTTCAGAGTATTTCAAACCATGTACCGGTTGTGTACTCTGAACATCTTTATCAGTGATGATTTAATGAAAACGGGCGGGTATGGCGGATTTTACCACCGACTGAGCTGGTACCTACGCGCACAATGCTTGCAGTGCGCGGCTAATCGATAGGTAAGGCCGATGGTCTGGGTTGCACTTTGAATACCATACAGATAGCTGATATAAAGATTGTTAGACAAGTGTTTGCCGATTGTAATGGCCAGTTCTGCAGGATTCATTCGTAAAACTGCTCTGACTCTACTACGTAACGGAAAGTCCACATGCTTTGTAATGTGTCCATTCTGTTTCTTTAAAGGAAATAATTATTGAATAAAAATAATATTTTTTTAGTAAATTCAATATATTGTTTTTATGCTTTTTTTATGAGTAAATGGCAGAAATTATTCTACTAAAGATAGATAAGATTCATACTATGGATGCTGAGTTTGCTTTGGGATTACTGCGTATAGTCATAGCATTTTTATACATACAGTATGCCTCGACAAAAGTCTGATAGTGGCGATTTTCTATGACTGACGGGAATGGATCAATAAAGTTATTTTCGATAATAGGTGTTGCAGGTATGCTGGAATAATTAGGAAGTTTTCTTTGCTGACAGGGTCTGTTTGTGCAGGCTGTAAGGTTTACTGTTGCCGGTGGCGGTCGTTTTAAGACAGAAAATCGGTTTAAATAATTGCAGATTGTTACTTATTTGGTATTTTCAGTAGATACAGATATCAGCAATAGTTTTATGTATCTGCTGAAATAATTATTATAAATCTGGAATTATGTTTAATAAGAGTTATAAAGGTTTAATTGGAATAGATTGGAATTTTAGAAAAATACGCTAATAACATTAACTAAAAAAATTATTTATTTTGTACTAAATTTTTACTTAAAGCTTAAGCTAATATTTTCTTTTAAATTTCCAAAAATTCGGATTGGATTTGAACTCCTGATAACAATAAATTGCAGTAATGATAACCATAAAGGAGGCATATAGTTCTGTAGAAAAAATTTTTTTACGTTTATGGTTGCCTTTGATATCGGCTACCTGAGGAGAAAATTTATTATAGATAATTGTAATTTTATCGCCAGGATTTAAGTTTTTATAGGTTCTAATATCATTTTTGATATAGGTTTTATTATATTTATCGGTATATTCGACTTTCAGTATATAGGCGACTCGCCCACGTCCTTCGTCATGGGATTTGGTATCTATTACCGTAGCTGATGTTTCTTCCCCGTGTCTGGCAAGTCCGAAAATAAATTTCGCATTTGATAAAGTTAAACCTATAATCGTAACGCTAAGAACTATGGCAGCCACTGACCAGAATATATTTTCTATTTTTTCCATAATAAACTTATGATAATAAATATTTACATATAAAATTAATTAAATAATATAATTTATTTATTTTTACAATTCAAGCAATATATAAATGTTCAGAGTATTTTAAACCATGTGCCGGTTGTGTACTCTGAACATTTTTATCAGTGATGACTTAATCAAAACGGCGGGTATAACGGATTTCACCTCCAGCTGATCCGGTACCTACGCGCACAATGCTTTGCAGTGCACGGCTAATCTGATAGGTAATGCTGACGGTCTGGGTTGCACTTTGAATACCATACAGATAGCTGATATAAAGATTGTTAGACAAATGTTTGCCGATTGTGATGGCCTGTTCAGCCGGATTCATTTCGCCTGTCTGGCTATTTCGGGTTTGCTGGCTGGTAAGGCCGATTTCATCGAGAAGGCCAAGTTTGTCATTCAGACCCCCGGCAAGCCATGCACTGGCCGCAGCTGCAATGGCGGCTTCGTCACCGGCACTACCACTGCTGGGGCGATTGAGTATCAGCCAAGATAGTTTGTCTTTTTCACTCATGGCTTCATTGGCTATCAGGTTAATACGCGGGCTGTCCAGCCGTCCGAGGGCTTCAACACCTGCACCAACCTGTGAATAACGGCGCTTGGCACGTATTTTTAAATTGGGATTATTCATAGGGCCTACAAAAGAAATGGTACTGCCATGCTGAATTACCAGATCTTGTCCGTAAGCTTTGTACTGTCCGCGAACAACATTTACTGTGCCGATTATTTGAACAGTACTGCCCGGATTGGCAGTAGCAGTAAGCTGACCGCCAAGCAGAACGTCAATTCCTTCAGCACTGAAGCGAAAAGCATCATTCATGTCTAAATCAAGATTGAGCCGGATTGGTGTAGGGCGTTGCTGTTCTGCTGTCTTTTCTCGACCTAGTACGACAACATCGTCATCTAACTGTGGCATTCCTGATTTTTGCATACCAAAGAGACCCTTATCGACTTTTAGTTTACCGTTCAGAACAATTCCGTGTGCAATAGTATACAGTAGCTGAGTATTACCGCTTATGGTGAGACGACGGTTTATTTGATCAAAAATATTGTAATGTTCAAAGTGGGCAGTAACGTTAATTTCGGGAGTGAGTCTGGTCATATCTACTACGCCGCTGAGTTTAATAGTTCCGTCACGGCGCGCAAAACTAAGACTGTCAATTAACCAGCGACGCCCCTGAAAGTGGCTTTTGAGGTTGCCGTTTTCAAGAATAGTACCATTTGCCTGATCTCTGTAGTAAAGGTTATTACCGGTAAGTGTACCATTAAGCAGAGGTTCATTCAGATGTCCGCTTATGCCGGCTTCTGCATGCATATTACCCTTAAGCTGCATACCAATGGGCAGAAGATTGCGAATAGTGCTCAGATCAGGGCTATCAAGTTTTATACGCCCGCTGATAGGGGCTGTACGTACTTTGCCATTATTGTCAGGAGTGATTACCAGAGTAGCATCTGTGGTTCCATAACGGGTAATGCCACTCAGATGATTATTGATATGACCATTCTGAAATTGTGCATCCAAACGTACATTTTGTAATTCAAGTTTCTGCTGATGCTGTGGCAGAGTAATGTCACCTCCCTGCTGGTAGAGTTTCAGGTAGCCCTGCATGTTGCGACTGTAACTGAAATTCCAGTCACCACCTATAATCAGATTTTGTTCAAGGGGTAATTCAATGATGCTGTGTAATTCGTGCAAAGCTAGATTACTGGCTGAACCACGGGTAACCAGACCTTTATTTTTATCCCAGTTCAGATTATTCAGAGTTAAGTTACCGTTCAAAGCAGCCCAGCGTGCATTTTGCATGCTGACATGCTCGGTTCCGGCCTCAAGCTGAATGGGATTGAGCAGTTTCAGATTAAGTGCGCCGATTATATCCAGAGCATTAACTCGTCCGCGCCACTGATAATGCTGGTCCAGACCACCATGCGCATTGAGATTAAGATGGTAGGCTTTTCCGTCCAGAGTCAGATTACTGCTGCCCTGGAGCTGGTGCTGGCTGCCACGGCCATTGATTTTGATATCGGTGCTGTTAATTACCGTGGGTTTTCCGCCGTCGCTGCCGGCAATGCTGATATGGTCTGCATTCAGGTTAACCAGTAATGGCTGATTAATATCAGGCGATCCAAGAAGTTTAAAATCCAGTTGATTAATGTTAAGTAGTTCAGAAATTTGCAGATTGCGTGCGGCACCAGTAAGATTGGCTGTAATTTTTTTTGGTTCTCCGGCGATAAAGCCTTTGGTGCTGAGCAAACCTTTCATGCCTAATCCGAATAATCCCAGATTGGGTGCATTGATATCAAGATTAAGCTTATCACCTTTTTTACCAAAACTGCCATTGGTAGCTATCCGGTTCGGGCCGGCATTGAGGTTAATATTGGCCTGTTCCAGATGCTGATTGCGAAAGCAGATGACGGCTTTACCTGAAAGAGGTGCACCGGAAAGAATGCTGTTATGCCAGAGCATGTCTGCCTGAATGGCAGGTTGTTGTGCCAATTGTCCGTTAACGTTGATATGTCCGTTGATACTGCCTGCCGGAAAATCTGAATTAACTTTGGCGGGATTAAAATTGTTGCTGTTAATGGCCAGCCGGATTGCTTTATTCTGATACAGTGCCAGACTGCCTTTGGCATTAAAGCTGCCGCCGCCAGTGGGGGTGATGTTCAGTTTATCGAGTATCAGGGTTTGCTGATGTTTCTGTTCATCAGTAATAATCTGAATCGACCCGTCACTATTACCTTTCTCACTTGACAGGAGCCATTGTGTAGTCAGACCGTTGAAGCTGCCGGTTACATGAATATGGCCATTAAGTGAACCCGTTAGTGGTGTAGTCAGAGCGTCGCTGGCATAAATTCGTAATAATTGGCTGTTGATATCAAGTTGTCTGGATGCGCTATCGATATTCCCGCGGGTAATGATCTGCCCCTGCTGAAGCAGGCGTGTAGTTAATGCAGGTAAGATAAGTTTACCGCTATTATCGATGTTAATATCACCTTCAATACTGCGTACAGGTAAACCGGCATGTTTAGGGTCGTTGTAGGCCAGTGGCTGTTCATTTCCAAGTTTAATATGTCCGGCAAGCTGATTTTTGTTGTTGTTCACAGGTGCCAGATCTAAATTAAGATTGAGGTCGGCAAATGGCAGGCTTGTATTAAAAGCAGCCGGATTAATATGGCGGCTTTGGAGGTTCAGACTGACGATTTTATAATTGAGTTGCAATGCATAAGGTCTGATGACGGCATGGGTACGGAAATGAATATCTCCTCCGTCCAGACGGGCAAATATATCTGGTTGTTGCAGGCTGCCCTGGATAAGCGCAGCACTTTCAACTGCAGTTTTATCAAGGGTGCCAGTTCCGTTAAGTTGTCCGCTCAGGGCGAATGGTGTCTGTGTGGTAATGGCTATATTACCTTGAATATTTTGCCATGGCGTATTCAGTCCACTGAATACAAGCTGATGTTTGTGGTAGTCAAAAGTGTAGCAGGCCTGACTGGCAAGCAAAATAGGCGTTTCTTTTTTACCCAGGGTAAAACCACCGAGCTGAATGTTATCAATAATAATTTGTACTGGCAGGCTGATACTGTTGGGCAGAGTAGGAACAGGTTTAGGTTTAGGTACGCTGTGATTTATATAATTAATTTTACCTACATCTAACAGCCGTACATGAAATCGTCGTTGCCATAATTCGCGATTATTCCAGTCAAGTCTTACCTTATCTATGGATAGATCAAAATCACGATGACTGACGTGAATATCAGTACCAGAAAATCCGCGCCAGATAGTGCCGTTCAGGTTCTCTGTCTGGATATGCACACCAAACCATTTCGGGACCGTATGTACCCCAAAGCGCAAACCGGACTCAGTACCAATCAGCCAGCACAATATAACCACAATAATCATAAACAAAGCCAGCAGGGAATACAGTCCGGCTTTCAGCCATGTCTTCCAGTGTGGTTTTCGCGGCGGTACGGAAGGTGCTGCGGGAGCTGATATTTCGTCAGGGTTGATAGTGGTTTCAGTCATTAGAATTTAGTTCCCAAACTGATAGACCAGCGCCATTTTTTATCGTGATGACCATAGGCTAAATCAAAGGCAAACGGGGCGATGGGATTAAACCAGCGTACCCCGAAACCACTACCATGACGCCATTGCATATCGCTGAAATTTTTTGATACCGAACCGGCATCATGAAAAAGTGCCAGAGAAAAATCTTTATACACCGGAATCTGGTATTCAACACTGGCTACAGCCAGCGTACGGTTAGGTAACACTGAATTATGTGAGCTTTTAATACCGATACTGTCTATTTCATAACCACGTACGCTGTTGGCACCACCGGCACGAAACATCAGCACAGAAGGTACATTCACTGCATCGCCAGTATGTACATAGCCAATCTGGCTGCGTAAAAACCATGTTCCGTATTTTTTGTTTTCAGGAGTGAAATAGTAGCCGCCACTGGCTGTAACTCTTTGCATGGATGCTGATGATATCAGTTTGCCCAGAGTGGTGCCAACTTTGCCTTCCAGATAATAGCCATTGGCTGGCCGCAGCTGGGTTTCAATATTCTGACGTTTCCATGAAGCTGTCAGCATGGTGGCATAACTGTGTCCGAGATCAGGTCCATTTTCAATTTTGCTGCTTTCCGTAACATATTCAATCCCGATACGCGAATCAATGCCGTTACGGTCGCGCACTTTCCACATTCCGCTGGATAAAGCACGACTCTCCAGATGCTGGACAGTAGAGTAAGTATAGTTAAGATTGCTGGTCCAGTAATGACCATGATTATCACGCGGCTGGCTCAGACCTAAACCGAAAGTAGTTTCATAGCGGTCTGTATCCAGCAAGGTTGAACCAACAAAACCTTTATTAAAAACATTATAGTGGTCATATCCTCCGCGAAAGCCGGGCCCGTTTTTGGTATCATATCTCAAACCAAATGTCAGCTTCTGACGGCGCATTTCGCTGACTTTAACCAGAACCGGTACCTGGTTATTTTCCATATGGTCAAAGTCAGCACTGACTACGGCATTACCATAATGACTGTCTTGTTCCAGTGCCTGCTGATAGTCCAGAAGTTTGTCCAGATCATAAGGGGAACCGGAAGTAAAATCAGCCATGCCGGTAACGATTGAAACGGGATATCGTTCATTTCCGCTAACCTGTATATCACCAAAGTATATAGGTTGTTTACTGTCAATTGTAAGTGACAGGTCTGCCTGATTTTTTTGTGGATCAATAGTCGCACGGCTGGCGCTAATGGTTGCCAGGGGGTATTTTTTGCGCACAATAGCGCTGAGTACAGAAGATTTACTGGCTGACCAGTTACTTTGGGTAAAAGGGTCTCCAACAGGCAGTACCCAGTTATCAATGGCAGTTTTGTAATAATTGGTCAGATTATCATCACTGGTCACATCACCGGTCAGAGAAACATCAACATTTTCAATATGAGTCAGAGGACCGGGTTTAATATGGATAATGTAGCTATCAGATTTTTTTTCCAGATTAACTTCAGCATTGAAATAGCCTTGTGTTTCCAGCATGGTTTGCGTTTGTTGGGGCGCCTCTTCCGCCAAAAAACTAAGCTGTTCATCATCCAGATCTTCAATCAATTGCTGAGTGATCAGGGGTAAATAATTGTTAATTAATTTTTTCAGGGCAGAATTATTAATATCAATAATAACAGGAACACGCGGATTCTTGGGTGTCTGAGGCTGTTGTTGTGAATCGTTATGCTCGCGTCCGTGCAACAATCTGTGCAAGAAACCGGTTTTGGGAGGCGGAATATTGTCATCTGTGTCATCGCTGTCTGCTGGCAGGCCTACAGCCCACACCATGGAGGTAAGGGAAGACAGCAACATACTTAAAAGCAGCCATTGCAAGCGCTTCTGCGTGAAATATGCCAAGATCAGTCCTGTTTCAGAAAGTTAAAACGTGTATCATATTTTCCAGCCAGTTAATGACTGCTATTGTAGCGTGAAACTGGAATTTCAACCTATATCATAAATGACACAAGTATTCTATTTAATGTAAAAACAAATTTTAAGCCATGATAACAGGTTTAGTGAAATGATAAACTGTCAAAGCTGTTTAGTGGTTTGGACTGATTACTGCTATTTTTTGTAAAATAAATCATTTAGGTTAATATGAATGGTGTTATCCATTTATTAGAATTTACTGAGGATTGATTGTGGCCGGAATTATTCGTGTAGGCAATATTCAAGTAGCCAACCATTTACCGTTCGTACTGTTTGGTGGTCTGAATGTACTGGAAAATCTGGATTTAACAATGCGCACATGTGCACATTATGCAGAGGTTACCCGTAAATTGGGCATTCCGCTGGTTTTTAAGGCCTCATTCGATAAAGCCAACCGCTCTTCTATTCATTCCTATCGCGGAGTAGGGCTGGAAGAGGGAATGAAAATTTTTGCTGCAATTAAACAGGAATTCGGTGTGCCGGTAATTACCGATGTGCATGAACCGTATCAGGCTGTACCGGTAGCAGAGGTAGCCGATGTATTGCAGTTGCCGGCATTTTTAGCCCGTCAGACTGATTTAGTGGTGGCACTGGCACAAACCGGTAAAGTAATTAATATTAAAAAACCTCAGTTCCTAAGCCCGCACCAGATGAAGAATATTGTTGAAAAGTTTTATGAAGCTGGCAATCAGCAGCTTATTCTGTGTGAGCGTGGCAGCAGCTTTGGTTATGATAATCTGGTAGTTGATATGCTGGGTTTTGGTGTGATGAAAAAAGTTTGTGCTGATTTACCGGTTATTTTTGATGTAACCCATGCATTGCAGCAACGTCAGGCTGATGCTGCCGCTTCAGGCGGGCGTCGCAGTCAGGTACTGGATCTGGCATTAGCCGGTATGGCTACCCGGCTGGCCGGTTTATTTCTTGAATCACATCCTGATCCAGATAAGGCACGTTGCGATGGTCCTAGCGCTTTACCTTTGGATTTGCTCGAACCATTTCTTGCTCAGGTTAAAGCTGTGGATGAGCTGGTAAAAACCATGCCGGTACTGGATATTAACTAAATAAGTATATTTTTGTATAAAAAAGCAGAGCGTTTTGCTCTGCTTTTTTATTTATCAGGTAAAAGTTCAACCAGAAGGATTTTATTGCTCAACAGAACCGGAATTCTGGTATAGCGTAAACAATGGTACTCCTTCATCTCGAATTTTTTTGCCGCCGGGCAGGTCTGTAAATTCGATAATTGCAGCTGCCTCTACTACTTCAGCACCCAGTTTACGAATCAGTTTTACACCGGCATTCATCGTACCTCCGGTGGCAACCAGATCATCTACCAGCAGCACACGAGTACCCGGTTTTACTGCATCAGTATGCATTTCGATGGTTGCATGTCCGTATTCCAGTTCGTAACTTTCCGCAATAGTAGTAAAAGGAAGCTTGCCTTTTTTACGGATGGGAACAAAACCGACATTCAGCTGATAGGCAAGAGCAGCACCGATAATAAAACCGCGTGCATCCAGACCGGCCACAACATCAATTTTCTGATCCATATACCGGTAAACCATTAAATCTACCAGCAAACGGAAGTACTGCGGGCTTTGTAATACCGGCGTAATGTCGTGAAATAAAATTCCTTCCTGTGGCCAGTTCGGAATTTTGCGAATTTTTTCGGCCAGCGCGTCAACACCTATGACTTCGGGATGAGTCTGCATTATAAATCCTTTAAAAATAAAGACTATATGCGAAAGCTATAAACGCGGGACGAGCGAAGTTATTTGCATATAGTGTATGCGAAAGTTGCGCATAATAGCACTATTCCTGTTTTTCTACAGCCTAATATGAAGCATAAAATGGTCTGTTTTGGTAAAATGGTCGCCATAATTTACACAAATCAACAGGTTGATAACATGGTTAGCACGCCTGATCAAGCTCTTGTCACCAATCCATGCTTACCGTGTGTCTGGTTAGATGATTATATTGCCACCTTACCAGCGGCGATGGGAGTAATGCTCCGGCATGCCCAGACTTTGGTAAATAACAGCTATCCAAAAGACGCGGTAACCTTTGCCGGTGAAGATCTGTATATCAATTTAATGGCTGCTGCTAAATCGGTAGCAGATATGGATTTGATGGCCGATGCTGTTGCCGCCACAATGCTGAGCTGTCTGCCCAATTATGTCACTGACTGGAAAAATATTCTCAAAGAAGAATGTGGTGACAGTGTAATGCAGCTGGTTGCAGGTTTGTATCAGGTACAGAAGCTTACTTATTTTGTCAGCATCAGCCCTCTGGCTACACAGGAGGAACGGCAGCAGCAGGCTGAAGCAATGCGACAGATGTTACTGGCGATGGTATCGGATATCCGGGTCGTACTGATTAAACTTGCCATGCGCGCCCAGACCATGAGCTACCTGAGTAAAGTCACAGACGAAAAATTAAAAAAGGACGTAGCTAAAGAAACCATGACAGTTTTTGCCCCTCTGGCCAATCGTCTGGGTGTATGGCAGCTGAAATGGCAGCTTGAGGATTTAAGTTTTCGTTATCAGAATCCGGATGAATATAAGAAAATTGCCCGTCTGCTGGATGAAAAGCGTACTGAGCGTCTGGACTATATTGAACATTTTGTTGATACCCTCAGACAGCAACTGAGCCGCCTGAATATGCATTTTGAAGTGGCCGGACGACCAAAGCATATCTATTCTATTTACCGTAAAATGGTAAAAAAGAAACTGAGCTTTGATGGTTTGTATGATATACGGGCAGTACGCATTCTGGTGGATACAGTAGCAGACTGTTATGCTACTCTGGGGATCGTGCACAGCTTATGGCAGCCTATACCGGGTGAATTTGATGATTATATTGCTCATCCTAAACCCAATGATTATCAAAGTTTGCATACTGTTGTCGTCGGACCTGAAGACAAAGGCGTGGAAATCCAGATTCGAACTTTTGATATGCATCGTTATGCAGAGTTTGGGGTGGCCGCTCACTGGCGCTATAAAGAGGGTGGCAAGGGTAATGAAGCCTATGAACATAAAATAGCATGGTTACGTCAGTTGCTCGACTGGCGCGAAAATATCGCCGAAAACGATAGTAGCCGTGAAGATCTGTCACGTGCTTTTCAGACAGAACTTTTTAATGACACTATTTATGTTCTGTCTCCGCATGGCAAGGTATTCTCTTTACCGGCTGGTGCCACACCGATTGATTTTGCCTATGCATTACATACAGATATTGGCAACCGTTGTCGCGGTGCCAAAGTAGACGGACAGATTGTTCCGTTATCCACACCATTGGAGAATGGTCAGCGGGTTGAAATTATTACTGCACGCGAAGGTAAACCATCGGTTAACTGGCTGCATGATGGCTGGGTGAAAAGTAATAAAGCCATCAGTAAGATTCGTGCGTTTATCCGGCAGCAGAACGGTGAATCCATACGGGAATCAGGACGTGCTGCGCTGGAAAAACAATTAGTAAAAATGCAGGTGCAGCCAAATATTCATAAACTGGCTGAAGCTCTGGGATTTTCCAGTGCAGATGATTTTTATCTGTCTATGGGGCATGGTGAAATTTCCGGCCGCATGATTCAGAAAGCAGTCGATACTTTACTGGAAAAACCGGAAGCACCGGTAACAGAAAACCATTTAGTCAAACGCAGTAAAATTAAGAAAAATTTTGGTGGTGTTCTCGTTGATGGTGAGGCTGGTTTATTTACGACACTGGCTAAATGCTGCAAACCGGCATTCGGAGACAAAATTATTGGTTTTGTAACACGGGAACGTGGTATCTCAATCCATCGCAGCAATTGTCCTTCGTTTCAATATCTGGCTCAGATTTCTCCGGATAAAGTATTACCTGCATCCTGGGCAAGTGATTCAGCCGGGCAGGTTTTTGCTATTGATATCGAAATTCGTGCCAGAGACCGCAGTGGATTATTACGCGATATTTCTGAAACACTGGCACGCAACCGGCTTAATGTTACTGCGGTACAGACGTTATCACGTGATATGGAAGCTCAGTTGCGATTTACTGTTGAAGTACAACAGGTAAATGATTTACCCCGTGTACTTAGCCACCTGAGCGATGTTAAAGGTGTACTCTCAGTAACTCGGTTATAAGCAATTGCTATCCGCTGCGGATAAATTATCAGCTTATTTATCATTTATCTGAACAAGCCACGGACTTTGTACCTATGTTCGTGGCTTGTTCAAACTGCTTAATATCTATTTCTTTTAAGTAAGAGAGTTTTATGCCTCCGGAAAATATTTTTCAATTAAAGCGTATAAAATAGCAACCGTTTCGCAATCCACTCTTCCGCTATAGTCTGTCGGACGGAAATGCAGTTGAAAAGCACGTATCAGTTTGTTGAATTGTTCAGCATCAGCGTCAGCACCGATGATATCGTAACCATAACGATTTAATTGTTTTAAAATGGTTGCATTATCAGGTATCCCTTGTTTTGTGAACTGCTTTAAATAATTTAATTTGGTTTTTGTATCAAACCAGGCGCCAATTCCTGCTTTGTACAGTTCTTTCCATGGAAAGGCCGCACCCGGATCACTTTTGCGTTGTGGTGCGATATCTGAATGGCCGATAACATGAGTTGGCGTAATGTCCGGATAACGCTGGAGAATATTCAGAGCTAGTTGTTTGAGGGCTTTAATCTGATTTACTCCATATGATGGAAAAGTAAATATACCGTTATTATCGGTAGCCAGATTAACAACTTCTATACCTATGGAAGTATCATTCAGATTACTACGACCTTGCCAGCTACTGACACCTGCATGCCAAGCCCGGTCTGTTTCTGCCACCAGATTAAAAATACGCAGCTCTTTAAAGCCGGCTGCCTGATAGCTTGCTTCTGCTTCATCCGGAATCAGATAATGAATACTCGTATTTGGACCGGTGAGTGATTTGATCGAATCAGCAAAATTTTCAGCAGTATAATGCAATATTAAAAAACGTACGCGCTGATTAAAACTGTTTATAGAGCGATAGCTATTGTAGTCAATATTATACATATTATTTTCTCCTTTTATATGCTTTTAAGATTTTTTATAATTTAAATTAATGACCTAAGCTAAAGAAGTTAGGTAAATAAATTATATAGTTTATTTTTTATTAAGCAATATTTTATTTATGAAAATAATAGTTTAATTATAATATTTTAAATGAAAATTTTTAATTATTATAAAGATATAAATATTTTGTTATTTATTCTGTATTAATTTATTTAAAATCTCTTAACCCGGTTAAGAAAGAGAAAGATAATTGAATTATTTTAGCGAGAAGTAAAATAAAAAAACGAATAAAGATACACAAGCAGAAAATTTCACCTGAAATGAAAACAAGTTGTATAAATTGTGAAGATTCTATAAAAAATAATATACCGTTAATAAAAAACAAAAAGAGGCAGTTTATCAGAGATAATCCAGAGCTGCTAAGTAAAGAATTAAATGAAAAGGATTCACTATTTTCAATATTAAAAAAAATACATTTTACAGGTTTAATAGTAGAAACAGATATAATCAATATAAAAGTTAAAAAATTAATTCCGAGCAGAATTAAGTTTAATTTTCCGATTCCAAGCAAAAGCTTGAATTGGTAAGTATAATCACCAATAGAATAGTAAAATCCAATCATGCAGATTATAACTAATGAGTAACTAGTTAAAAACATAAATAAATCTTCGGATACAAGTCTATAAGAAGAAATCTGAACATTTTTTTCTGCCCGTAAAAAATATTTTATGATTTTTATATTTATTAGTATAAAAAAACTGACTGCCCAGCAATATAAAATGAAATATATCATTAAACCATAAATAGTGTACGCTAAATCTCTGTCGATACCTAATAAATAAACAACAAAGTGAAATAGCAAAATTAAACCAATGTTAAGTGCTAATTTAAAAAATAAAGATTTAAAAGAAGATGATTGATTTTTGCTGTTGCGAATGAAAATAGTTTTAGTCGTTTTGAACAAAAAAAAGAAGTATAAAAAGAGAATGAAAGTTATTTCCATCAAACCCAAAACTGACTCTCGTGTAAAAAATTCATTTATATCTCTAAAACCCTTAGGGAGTTCGAGTATAATGAAAAAAACTATTGTAAATATTAAATAGTTAATTAAAAATCTGATCAATTTTCTGCGATTTAAGTAATGCTGAATCATATTTAAATTTTATTGTCAATAAAAATTATTTTATTATATATAAATTTTTTAAATTAAATATATTTAAATGTTGTGGTTTGATTTAAATCATATATACAATTGATCATTATATTGATGAGTCAGTTATCATAATTGCCTTAAATTACAGCGACTGGAAAATAATATTATCTGCTGCTGAACTCATTAAAATATTCAGATTTATCACTAGCTGTTTGTATATTATGAATGACTGTTTAAAAATTAATTCTGGCTCGGGCTATTACATTTCTGATTAAAATGCTGCATTTGGTACTGATGTTATAAATAATTGAGTACGGAATAAATATATTGATTCATAATTAAATATAAAATGATATGAGTCATTATGTTTATTTTACAGTAAGTATTGAGTAAGGTTTATATACTTTTTTACCAAATTAATTAGTTAATATTTTTATCATTAAGCTGAACGTAAGAAAAGCCATTTGATTATTTTGGCGAAAAATAAAATTAAAAAACAGATACAAGTATAAAAAAGAACAAAAGAAAATAAAGAATTCACTAGTCAGTATATCCTCAAACTTCGATATATATTCAAAACCGGTATGTTTTTATGTAAAGAACAATAAATATTTTAGCCAAATCTTGCTTTAATCTTTTGCTATTTACTGGTTATAAGCAAATTTGGTAATGTTCTGGTAATAATTAATAATATCCGGTATCTCTGGTTTCCAGTCATGAGTATATAGTCTAATGAAGTAATAAATATTGTTTTGACATATTTATAATAATGCTCTGTATTATCTCAAAATGATATTTGCCATAAGTAGCACTGTTTTGTCATTCAATAATTGTATATTTAATATTGTAAACAAAATTTCTGGATATTCCGGTATTGTTTATTTGCAATATTAATTTATTTGTACTAATGTAAAGCATCATATATCTTTTCGGCCAGAGCAAGGCTAATACCTTCCGTCTGACTCAGATCATGCACACTGGCAGCAACCACGCCGCGTAAACCCCCAAAACGGGTTAATAGTGCCTGACGCCTCTTGCTGCCGATACCCGGTATGTCGTTGAGCGAAGAAGTGACTCTTGCTTTGGCACGTTTCTGCCGATGACCGGTAATAGCAAAACGGTGAGATTCATCCCGGACAGTTTGTAACAAATGCAGGGCAGGATTGTGCGGTTCTATCCGGATATTGCGCTGCTGATGCGGAATAATCAGTTCTTCCAGACCGGCTTTACGTTCCGGACCTTTGGCAATACCGACTATCGGAATATGAATACCCAGCTCCTGCCATACATCCAGAGCCATATGTACCTGACCTTTGCCTCCGTCTATGAGCACCAGATCCGGCCATGCACCGATACTGTCATCATTATCTGCCAGTCGTCCGTAGCGACGGGTTAATACTTCGCGCATGGCGGCATAATCATCACCGGCCTTTGCGGTTGTAATGTTGTAGCGGCGATATTTGGCAGGCTGCATGGCTTCATCTTCATATACCACACATGAGGCAATTGTGGCTTCGCCCTGAGTATGGCTGATATCAAAACATTCAATCCGGTTCAGATTTTCCGCATCCATATCCAGCAATTGAGCCAGCGCTTCAATCCGGTGTTGCTGGCTATGCTGCTGTAAACGATGCTGTTCAATCGCCATATGCGCATTGCGTTCCGCCATATTCAGCCACACGCGCCGTTCACCTACAGTTTTATGAATAAATTGAATCTGTTTACCGTTTTCGTTATTCAGTGCTTCACACAGGCTTTTGGGAAACTGAAAATTACTGATGATTATATCCGGCTTATTTTTACCCAGATAATGTTGTGCAGCAAATGCTTCTCCATAGTGATTGAGTTTTTCGGCAACACGGTAGCGGGTATCCGGAAAAAAATTTTTATCCCCTACATGTCGACCGCCGCGAATACTAACCCAGTGAATACATACAATATCATTTTCTTCAGCCAGCGCAAGGATATCAATGTCATTGTGACGAGCCTGTTTGCTGTCTATAAATTGCTGAGACTGCATCAGCCCCAGTGCCTGAATCTGATCTCGTACCTGTGCTGCCGTTTCAAAATCCAGCTGTTCAGCGGCATGTTGCATTTTGGTATGCAAAGAAGCAGTCAGCTCACTGGTTTTTCCCTGCAGAAAGCTGACCGCAGCTTTAACACTGCTCTGATAATCTTCAGCATTGATATGTCCTGTACATGGACCAGAACAACGCTTAATCTGGTAAAGCAGGCAGGCACGGTCGCGATGTTCAAATACACTATCTTCACAAGTACGCAGTCTGAATACTTTCTGTAATGTCTGGATGCTGTTGCGGACCGCATAGCCATTAGGATAAGGACCGAAATACTGGTTATTTTTTTTCAGACTGCCGCGGTAATAAGCCATTTGCGGGAACTCATGTCCGCTCAGCATCAGATAAGGATAGCTTTTATCATCCCGGAACAGAATATTGTATTTCGGCGATAATGCCTTGATAAAGTTATTTTCTAGAATCAATGCTTCTGTTTCTGAATGAGTGGCTGTAACTTCAATTCGCGCCACTTGTTTCACCATAAGCTGAATCCGGGGCGATAAATCGGTTTTCTGAAAGTAGCTGCTGACGCGGCGTTTCAGATTCACCGCTTTGCCTACATATAATACTTTATCACTTGCATCAAGCATACGGTATACACCCGGCACTAAAGGCAGGTTTTTAAGAAACAGGGCTATATCAAATTTATGATTGTCTGCAAAGCTGGATGATGCGGCTGTGGTATCGGTCATAGTAATGGTATATCTGGTTAATAACTATGTATGCAGCCATAAAAAAGTCCATAAGCTGCATAAACAACTTATGGATGAGGAGTAAAATAGTCAAGAGTAAAAATTTAATTACAATTCAGCCGTACGTCTTCATCATAACGTTTAATCAGTGCATCGCGATTATTGGTGCGCAGGCTATCTGCCATTTTGCGGTTCATCTGCGAAGTTTTGCAGGCGGCATCACGGTTTTTCTTATTTTCAGCCGCAATTTTTTTGTTTTGCTCAGCTGTCTGTTTATTCTGTTCTTCAATTTTGCGGTTAAGCTCTGCCTGTTGATCAGTCAGAGACTCAGAGCTGGCCTCAGCATTAATTTTAGGCTGAGCCAGTGAGGTAGTGGTCTGTGTTCGTACATTGAATCGCTGAGTTTTGCCCGGGGTGAGGTTAACGGGAGAGTCTGAGTATTCACTTACGCCTTTGTTATCACGCCATGTATATACCTCCACAGCACCTGCTATTAATGTGCTGCCCATCAGTACCATTGCCAGTGACATTTTCAGTATTTTGTGACGCATGTTTACTTTTCCTTGGGTTTGAAAATATATGTTTTGACCATTATACGATAAAAAAAAACAATGTTTGTCAATTGACAGATTTATGTAAAAGTATATTTTGCCAGTGTGTCGTATATTTGTTAAAATTGCCCGCCAATTCCCTTATCTGAATTTCTTCTCATCCTCTAAAAAGAAGCCCTAAAATGCGTATAGTCGAAAAAGCTTACACTTTTGACGACGTGCTACTCGTACCTGCTCATTCTGAAGTACTGCCGCGCGACGTTATTCTGAAAACCCCGCTTACCCGCCGGATTAATCTAAATTTACCACTGGTATCAGCGGCGATGGACACGGTTACTGAGGCTAGGCTGGCTATTTCCATGGCTCAGGAAGGCGGTATTGGCATTATTCACAAAAACATGAGTGTTGAACGGCAGGCACGTGCCGTAGCCAATGTTAAACGATATGAAAGTGGTGTGGTCAAGGATCCAGTAACTATTACACCTGATACGCTGATTAGCGATTTAATTGGTCCCGGGCGTAAATACAAAGTTTCCAGCTTACCGGTACTGGAAAATGGCAAAGTTGTTGGTTTGGTTACTAACCGGGATTTACGTTTTGAACGTAATCTGCAGCAAAAAGTATCCAGTATTATGACCCCGCGTGAGCGTTTGGTTACTGTAAGTGAAACTACCAGTATCGATGATGCCCGTGAATTAATGCATACACATAAAATTGAGCGTGTGCTGGTAGTGAATGAAGACTGGGTGCTGAAAGGTCTGATTACAGTAAAAGACATATTAAAAAACACGGCTTTTCCTAATGCCAATAAAGACAGTGAAGGGCGGCTGAGAGTAGGCGCAGCAGTCGGAGTCGGAAAAGACACAGACGAGCGGGTAGCTGCTCTGGTACAGGCCGGAGTAGATGTACTGGTGGTGGATACAGCACATGGACACAGTCAGGGTGTAATAGAACGTGTACGCTGGGTAAAACAGCATTATCCGGATGTAGATGTCATTGGCGGTAATATAGCAACAGCCGCTGCTGCGCGTGATCTGGTTGCAGCCGGAGTGGATGCAGTTAAAGTTGGCATCGGGCCGGGCTCAATCTGTACAACCCGTATAGTAGCCGGTGTAGGTGTGCCGCAGTTAACCGCTATTCATAATGTGGCTGCAGAACTTGCCGGTACTGGTGTGCCGCTGATTGCTGACGGTGGTATACGCTTTTCAGGTGATCTGGCTAAAGCACTGGCAGCTGGCGCCTCTGCGGTAATGCTGGGCGGCATGTTTGCCGGTACTGAAGAAGCACCGGGTGAAATTGAGCTTTATCAGGGACGCTCTTATAAATCCTATCGCGGTATGGGTTCAATGGGAGCCATGAGCCAGGGCTCATCTGACCGTTATTTTCAGGATAATGTCTCCAGCGCTGATAAATATGTGCCGGAGGGCATTGAGGGACGGGTACCTTATAAAGGACCAATCAGCCAGATTATCCATCAGCTTGTAGGCGGATTACGATCCAGTATGGGATATCTGGGCTGTAAAACCATCCATGATATGCATGATAAGGCAGAATTTGTTGAAATTACCGCAGCGGGTATGAGTGAGTCGCATGTGCACGATGTGCAAATTACCAAAGAAGCACCGAATTATCATGTACGCTAAAATTTTGTTGTAAAATTTGCAGTCAGTCTAATGGGCAGCCTGCGGACTGCTCAGCAAATTAATAAAAATTTTCTTTTTTATTTAGTAATATCTGCATTGCCAAAGCAGAGAAGATTAGCTAAAATGCATTGCTTTCATGGCAGTGTTAGATATTATGTCTATGCCATAATCAAGCACGTAGCTCACGCTTTTTGCGTGAAGTGGCGTGTTTTTTTTTGCCTGCAACTGGTAACTGGAAGCACGATTATTAATCCATAAAAAAACAGATTGTCGTTATAGACGGTCTATTAAATACACAGGACTCACCCATGACTACAAGTGCAATTCTGGTGTTGGCTGACGGTTCCGTATTTCATGGTGTCAGCATTGGCGCAGCCGGGCAGGCAGTTGGTGAAGTAGTCTTCAATACCAGCATGACTGGCTATCAGGAAATCCTCACTGATCCATCTTATACCCAGCAGATGGTAACTCTTACTTATCCGCATATCGGCAATACCGGCATCAATAGTGAAGACATTGAGAGTAAACAAATTTATGCTTCCGGGTTAATTATTCGCGACTTACCTTTATTGCACAGTAATTTTCGTGCGCAAGAAAGCCTGTCCGATTATCTGAAACGTCAGCATACTGTGGCAATCGCAGATATTGATACCCGACGCCTTACCCGTTTGCTGCGGGATAAAGGTTCACAGGCCGGCTGTATTTTGACTGGTGCCGATGCAAATAAAGAACAGGCTCTGGAAATGGCACGTGCTTTTGGCAGCATGGCCGGAAAAGATTTGGCACGGGAAGTAAGCTGTTCTGCAAAATATGAATTTACTCAGGGTGAATGGCAGCTGGGATATGGTTATGTTCAGCCGCAGGAAGCCGGATATCATGTGGTTGCCTATGATTTCGGGGTGAAAACCAATATCTTGCGTATGCTGAGTGAACGCGGCTGCCGTCTGACTGTGGTTCCTGCTACTACACCGGCAGCTGAAGTACTGGCATTGAATCCTGACGGCGTATTTCTGTCTAACGGGCCGGGTGATCCGGAACCCTGTGATTATGCCATTAAAGCTGTACAGGAAATTCTGGCACATAAACTTCCGCTATTCGGTATTTGTCTGGGACATCAGCTGCTTGGTCTGGCTTTAGGGGCGAAAACCCGCAAAATGCCTTTTGGTCATCACGGAGCCAATCATCCGGTACAGGATATGGATACCGGCCGGGTTGTGATTACCAGTCAGAATCATGGTTTTGAAGTAGACGCAGATACTTTACCGGAAAATGTTCGTATTACTCATAAATCGCTGTTTGACGGTTCACTTCAAGGTATTTGCATGACCAGTCAGCCGGCTTTTTCATTTCAGGGACATCCGGAAGCCAGTCCGGGCCCGCATGACGTTGCCTACCTTTTTGACCGCTTTATCGAACATATGCAGGCGGCAAATAAAAATTAATTGCGTGATATTACGAACTAAATTTATTGAGAATAGTAAAAAAGTACAGGAATCCCCATGTTTGGTATTACTGATCTGGGAACGTATATTGTCGGTGCCATAGCAATTGTTCTGCTGCCGGGACCAAATTCAATGTATTGTCTGGCCATGGCCGGAAAATATGGAGCACGGGCTGCTTATTGTGCGGTTGCCGGAATATTTCTGGGTGACAGTATTTTGATGTTGCTTTCAGCCTCAGGTGCAACATCAATTATCAAAACCATACCTGCATTGTTTTTAATACTGAAACTGGTCGGTGGCTTGTATTTGTTTTATCTGGGCTGGCAGTTGCTGCGCTCAGCTCTTAAGCAATGGAACAGACGTCAGCAGGCTGCTGCAGATGTTTTCAGACAATCATTGTGTGAGCCGGCACAAGCCAGTAAACCGCTTCCGGCACGTCATTACTTTCAGCATGCTTTGCTGCTCAGTTTGTTAAACCCGAAAGCCATTTTGTTTTTTCTGGCTTTTTTTGTTCAGTTTGTTGATCCGCATTACTCACATCCGGCATATAGTTTTTTACTGCTGGCTATTATTTTGCAAATTTTCAGCCTGACTTATCTAAGCGTACTGATATTCAGTGGCTTATCGCTGGTCAAGTGGTTTCGTCACTATCAGCGTCTGGCTGCCGGGGCAGTAGCCACAATCGGGCTGATGTTTATTGCGTTTGCACTGAAATTATGGACGGCAAGTATCGACTGACCGATAGACTGTCAGAAAATCAATCCTGCCGTACCGCTAAATTAACAGATAATTTTTGATAAAGGTATCAGTATGCCTAAGCGCACAGACTTAAAATCTATCCTAATTATTGGTGCCGGTCCTATTGTAATTGGTCAGGCATGCGAGTTTGACTACTCCGGAGCTCAGGCATGCAAGGCGTTGCGTGAAGAGGGCTATAAAGTCATTCTGGTTAATTCCAATCCGGCTACGATTATGACAGATCCGGATATGGCTGATGTTACTTACATTGAGCCGATTATGTGGCAGACAGTGGCAAAAATTATTGAAAAAGAACGTCCCGATGCCATTTTGCCAACGATGGGCGGACAAACGGCACTCAACTGTGCTCTTGATCTGGCGCATAACGGTATTCTGAAAAAATATCAGGTAGAGCTGATTGGTGCATCCGAAGATGCAATTGATAAAGCAGAAGACCGCGGCCGTTTTAAAGAAGCAATGAATAAAATCGGTCTGCATACCCCGAAATCCTTTATTTGCCATAGCATGGAGCAGGCTCTGGATGCACAGGCACAGGTTGGATTTCCTGCATTAATTCGCCCGTCTTTCACCATGGGCGGCAGTGGCGGCGGTATTGCCTACAATAAAGATGAATTTATTACTATTTGTGAACGTGGTTTCGATGCTTCACCTACTCATGAATTACTGGTCGAACAGTCTGTACTGGGTTGGAAAGAATATGAAATGGAAGTGGTGCGTGACCGTGCCGACAATTGCATTATTATCTGTTCAATAGAAAATTTTGATCCGTGCGGCGTACATACCGGTGATTCGATTACAGTAGCTCCGGCACAAACACTGACGGATAAAGAATATCAGCTGATGCGTGATGCCTCTCTGGCAGTGTTGCGTGAAATCGGTGTGGATACCGGTGGCTCTAATGTACAGTTTGCCGTTAATCCGCAAAACGGCGAAATGATTGTGATTGAAATGAATCCGCGTGTCAGCCGTTCTTCTGCTCTGGCTTCTAAAGCTACCGGTTTTCCGATTGCTAAAATCGCAGCTAAACTGGCAATAGGTTATACACTGAATGAATTGCAAAATGATATAACCGGCGGACGCACACCAGCTTCCTTTGAGCCTTCCATTGATTATGTGGTAACCAAAGTTCCCCGTTTTGCCTTTGAAAAATTTCCGTCCGCAGATGATCGCCTGACGACACAGATGAAATCAGTTGGGGAAGTAATGGCTATCGGCCGTACATTTCAAGAGTCTGTCCATAAAGCTCTGCGCGGTCTGGAGGTTGGTCTGAGCGGCTTTGATTGCCGCAGCTGTGACCGTGCAGCCATTCAGCGTGAACTGGCTAATCCCGGTCCGGAACGGATACTGTATGTCGCTGATGCATTTCGTGCCGGCTTTTCATTAGAGGAAATCCATACAATTTGTGCTATTGATCCGTGGTTCCTGGCACAAATTGCTGATCTGGTTGGCGAAGAACAGAAACTAACAGCGATCAGACTGGAAGATATCGATTACAGTTATCTGCGTAAACTCAAACGCAAAGGTTTTGCTGATAAACGGCTGGCGCAATTGCTTAATCAGGATGAAGCCAGTGTAAGGCAGCATCGTTATGCCATGAATCTACATCCGGTTTTTAAACGCGTAGATACCTGTGCAGCCGAATTTGCTACCGATACTGCCTATCTGTACTCAACTTATGAAGAAGAATGCGAAGCGGAACCGACACAGCGTAAAAAAATTATGATTCTTGGTGGCGGACCAAATCGTATCGGTCAGGGTATTGAGTTTGATTATTGCTGTGTACATGCTGCATTAGCATTGCGCGAATCCGGTTTTGAAACCATTATGGTGAACTGTAATCCTGAAACCGTTTCGACAGATTATGATACTTCTGACAGATTGTATTTCGAGCCGCTAACCCTTGAAGACGTACTGGAAATCTGTCATACCGAACAGCCAGACGGTCTCATTGTGCATTATGGCGGTCAGACGCCTTTAAAACTGGCTAATGAACTGGTAGCTAATGGTGTTAATATTATCGGCACCTCTGCCGATGCCATTGATGCAGCAGAAGACCGTGAGCGTTTTCAGCAGATTCTACATAAACTGGGATTGCGTCAACCGGAAAACCGTACAGCACGTACCGAGGCAGAGGCACTGCAACTGGCTGAAGAAGTTGGCTATCCGCTAGTAGTACGTCCATCTTATGTACTTGGCGGACGAGCTATGCAGGTAGTGCATTCAGCCAATGAATTACAAACCTATATGCGCGAAGCTGTACAAGTATCCAATGATAGCCCGGTATTGCTTGATTACTTTCTCAGCCACGCTATTGAAGTAGATGTAGATTGTATATGTGATGGTAAACAGGTGGTTATCGGCGGCATCATGCAGCATGTGGAACAGGCAGGTGTCCATAGTGGCGATTCAGCATGTTCCATTCCGCCTTATTCGCTAAGTGAAGCTATTCAGAATGAAATTCGTCGTCAGACAGCAGCCATGGCAATGGCTTTAGATGTAGTTGGTCTGATGAATGTGCAGTTTGCGGTACAGGATGATATCGTTTACGTACTTGAAGTTAATCCGCGTGCTTCACGTACTGTTCCATTTGTATCTAAAGCCACAAGTGTGTCTCTTGCTAAAATTGGAGCAAGGGTTATGGCTGGTATCTCATTGGCCGAACAGGGCTACACACAAGAAGTTATTCCTGAATTTTTTGCAGTTAAGGAAGCCGTATTTCCTTTTATTAAATTTCCCGGCGTAGATACCATTCTCGGGCCGGAAATGCGTTCTACCGGTGAAGTAATGGGTGTTGGTGAAACATTTGCCGAAGCATATTTAAAAGCCCAGCTCGGAGCGGGTGAACGTATGCCGACTATTGGTAAAGTGTTTCTGGCTGTACGTAATGAAGACAAACCTGCTGTTGTTCAGGTGGCAACCAATTTTCAGTCGCTCGGTTACGGACTATGTGCCACTCGCGGGACAGCAGCTTTTCTGGCTGAGCACGGAATCAATGTGCAAGTGGTGAATAAGGTAACTGAAGGGCGTCCGCATATTGTTGATGCCATTAAAAACGGTGAGATTGCTCTGGTTGTTAATACTGTCAGCAGTGATGTACAGTCTATTAAAGACAGCCATTCAATCCGCCGTAGTGCACTGAATATGCGTATTCCACTATATACCACCATCGCAGGTGCTTTAGCGATGAGCGAGGGTGTAAGCCGTTTATCCCATACTGATGTTTACAGTATTCAGAATTTACATCAGCGCATAAAGACAGCTCTGCAAAACTAATTATTTCAAGGTAAAAAGCTGCCGGTTGCATAATTAGCAACCGGCAGCTTTTTATCTTAATAATATATTGAAAATTTAATTTTAAATGATGAGAAATTAATAGTTTTAGTTTTTTCTGTAATCAAATATCAGCAAGATTAAATATGGCTATTCTTAATGATTTTGGTCTGTAACTACCTTACTGTGCTGATGGATATAATCCAGAATACGGTTATTATTTTGAATGAAACCCAGTTGAATTTCCGGATGATCAAGTAAGCTTTCATTGTGCTTATATATTTGAATTAATCCATCAACAAAATAGTTCTGGCTTACTGGTGGTTTATATTTCCCATGTAGAAATCTCGAGGAATATACAGTGTAAGCAACACTAAACTCTTTATCTAAAACAGAATAAATATCAATTTGATGCGGAAAAGCATCGTATTCATCCTTAACATCAAATGGCCAGAAATCAATTCTTAAATCTTGTTGATTGGTTTCGGATTTATTAATAAACATAGTTTGTTTTCCTGAAATACCAATATAATACAATTCCTGATTATTTTTCTTTTCTTTTAATCGGAATCGGTAATTTTCCCGTTTGAACCAATGATTTCCATATTCCAGTTTTTCTGCTTTTATGTGGCGAGATAACGGCGCAAAACTAAGACCTACAACAGGCTTAGAAAAATCAGGACATCGATGAATTGCTTCTTCATCATTGGGAAAACCTGATAAAGTAGGTAAGGCAAATATAATTGCTGCTCCAATTTGTTCGACTGTACCATCAATAATTTTATTTTTTATACTAAAGCCAAACATGCAGCGCGGCAGGGTAATTTCCAGTTTTTTACCCGATACTTTTGACGGAATGCGCACAGTAATCTCTGTGGTGTCTGTCATTATCCGTTGTTCCTCCATTTTTTTAATTTTGTCCTGTTCACTGCTGCCATTAAAGCAGCCGGTTAAGCATAAAAGCAGTATACAAAGCCAATATTTCATATTTTTATCCGTAATAATATAATTTTATTAATTTATTTTGCTTTAAGACGTTTGAAATAAAATCTGAAAATTTTAAAAATTTTTAGCTAATGCACTAGCTAATCAACGACTTTACTGTGCTGATGGATATAATCCAGAATACGGTTATTATTCTGAATGAAACCAAGTTGAATTTCCGGGTGATCAAGTAAGCTTTCATTGTGCATATATATTTGAATTAATCCATCAGCAAAATAGTTCTGGCTTACTAGTGGTTTATTCTTCCCATGTAAATATCTTGAAGAATATATCGTATAACTTAAACCAAACTCTTCGTATAATACAGAATGTATATCAGTCTGATGTGGATAGGAATCATCTTTATTATTCGAGTCAAAAGGCCAAAATTCAATGCTAATATCTTGTTGACTACGATCAGATTGATTAGCAAATATGGCTAATTTCCTATCAATGCCAGCACGATATAGTGCCAAATTATTTTTTTGTTCTTTAATAGAAAATCTAAAGTATTGCTGTTTTAACCAGTAATTTCCATATTCCAATTCAGTTTTGCCTACTATGGGAAACAATGGGAAAATACCTAATGTTGTAATTGGTTTAGAAAAATCAGGACATTGATAAATTGCTTCTTCATTATTAGGGAAATCGGAAAATGTAGGTAACTGGTACATAATGCTAACAGCAATTTCTTCAACCTTTCCATCAATAATTTGATGTTTCAGATTTGTACCAAAGAAACAGCGAGGAAGTGTAATTTCTAACTTTTTATCCGATACTTTTGACGGAATACGGACAGTAATCTCTGTGGTGTCTGTCATTATCCGTTGTTCCTCCAATTTTTTAATTTTGTCCTGTGCACGATCATTGTTGCTGTTAAGATATCCGCATAAACTTAAAATTAATAACAAAAACAATGTTTTCATTTTGATATTCCAAAAAATCTGCGAGCTTTTAAATTTAGTACTACATTATTTTAATAAATATTAACATAAAATAACATTTATTTGGTTAATCACAAAGCATATAAATATTTTATTTAAAGATAATGATTTTTTATAATTTCATATTCAGTCAGCTGTATTCAGACATTTTCAGCTTTCTCCCTGTGCTTGTTAGTATAATGACTTTATTGAAATAAGAATAAAGCTATGTATTAACAAAGCAGACTGCAATGTTTTGCACGATTAAAGGAAATTTATGGCTTTCAGAAAAGAAATTTTAGGCTGGTGCGCTCAGGAGCTGGCGGTTGCTCAGTTTCGAGATTACAGCCCGAATGGGTTACAGATAGAGGGCAGGGATGAAGTTAGCACTATTGTTTGTGCTGTCACTGCTAGCCAGGCTGCTATTGATTTTGCCGTAAAACAGCAGGCAGATATGCTGCTGGTTCATCATGGTATGTTCTGGAAAAATGAAGCGGCTGTAATTACAGGCTGGAAAAAACGCCGTATTCAGACATTATTAGCCAATAATATTAATCTGGTTGGCTATCATTTACCGCTGGATGCGCATCCGCGCTTAGGGAATAATGTGCAGCTGGCTCAGCGTTTAGGCTGGCAGATTACCGGCTGTGGCGGTGAACAGAATTTAATTCAGTACGGTGCTTTAACCTATGAGCAAACTGCAGAACAGCTGGCTCAGGGGATTGAGCTAGGCCTGAATCACAAACCCATATTGTTATGTGCTGACAAACAACAACCAGTACGCAGGCTGGCCTGGTGTACCGGCGGCGGCCAGAGTTTTTTTCAGCAGGCTATTGATGCCGGGGTTGATGCATTTATTACAGGTGAAATATCCGAACCGCAATACCATCTGGCTCAGGAATGCGGAGTGGTATTCATCGCGGCAGGACATCATGCTACCGAAAGATATGGTATTCAGGCACTTGCCTGTGCATTAGCCAGTGAATTCGGGATTACTCAGCAGTTTTTTGACGAGCCTAATCCGGCTTAAATGAATTTTGTGTGATTAGCGGTAATTTATATAATAAAAATTTTAATAAACATAAACTTAAGCTATTTTTCTGGTAAAAATAGAGTCATTTGTCTATAATTGGATAATTCTTAAACACCACACTGTATTGATTATACAGTAATTCTGGGAAACTAATTATGATGACATTATATGCGGGTATTACTTGCCCGTTTAGTCAGCGTTGCAGCTTTGTGCTTTATGAAAAAGGCATGGATTTTGAAATTAAAGATGTAGACGTTTTCAATAAGCCGGAAGATCTGGCCGTGATGAATCCGTATAATCAGGTTCCTGTTCTGGTTGAACGTGACCTGATTTTGTATGAATCCAATATTATTAATGAATATATTGATGAGCGGTTTCCGCATCCGCAGCTAATGCCGGCAGACCCGATTATGCGTGGTCGCGGCCGTCTTGTTTTATATCGTCTGGAAAAAGAACTGTTCAGTCATGTACTGGTGCTGGAAAATCCTGAATCAAGTAATAAGGAAATGAACAAAGCCCGCGAAGCCATTACTCAGGGCTTAACGATGCTGGCTCCTGCATTCACTAAAAACAAATATATTATCGGTGATGATTTCTCCATGATTGATGTGGCGCTGGCTCCGCTTTTGTGGCGTCTGGATCACTATGATATTAAGCTGCCAAAATCAGCTGCGCCATTGCTTAAATATGCGGAACGTATTTTTCAGCGTGAAGCGTTTATTGATGCCTTAACACCTGCCGAGAAAGCGATGCGTCGTTAAATTATCCTGACAAAGGGGAGGACAATGAGCAAGCTGAACACCAAACCGTATATTCTGCGAGCATTATATGAATGGGCGTTGGATAGCGGGTATACACCGCATATTGCTGTATGGGTAAATGATAAAACTCAGGTACCGCTTCAGTATGTAAAAAACAATGAAATTGTGCTTAATATCGGGCCTGTAGCCGCACATAATCTGAATATAGATAATGAATGGGTTAGTTTTTCTGCCCGTTTTGGCGGCGTTTCTCATGATATATGGATTCCGGTTGGTCATGTAATCAGTCTTTTTGCCAGAGAAACTGGTGACGGCATGGGGTTTGATGTAGAACCTCTTACTGAAAACAGTGAACACCCAACAGCAGGCGAGGATAACATCATATCTGAAAACGAGCCTTCTGTGCCAGAGAGTTTACCTGCAGATGACAGTAATAAATCTGGTGCGAAAAAAGGTTTGAAGATAGTTAAATAACGATTGTTATTAATAGAATATCTTCTTAGCAGATAAGAAGTAATTTGTTTATTGATAAACAGGGCTGAAACTGACTGATGGTTTCAGCCCTTTTGATTTTTTAAGATTCAGACTGATAACATTTTATTCTATTTGTACTAAATAAAGTGTGACAAATTAATCAGTTCTTATAGCTAATAAATATATATAAAATTGATGAAAAGTTAGCCGTAATTTGAACAGACAGAAAATAAAATTTTTGAAGCTATGCAGCTTTAAAACTATATATATATATTTGAATATTAGTTATAAATTAAAAATATTTACAATATGTCACATAAATAAAATTGATAATTTTGCGGATGTGTATTTGATAAAACAGGCGTTAACAGAATATTTCTGAGTTATTCTCTTATATCAAATTGTTAAAATAGTTCTTCATTACGAGTGTAATACCGGTTAAAATAGCCTTGTCTTGTAATTTGACATTACAATAATATTCATTAGCTTTACATTTACTGGAGTTTGAATACATGAACCAAACTGCTGAATTTTCAACAAACAGTAATGATTTAAGTGTACAGCTTGCACACAAAGAGCAAAAATTTAAAAGAGTAAAGTTCTATTTTAATGTCATATTTGCTTTGTGTTTTCTGGTATTTGCTTTAGGGTTGGTATGGATGAATACCATGGCAATTGCTAGCTCATTCATTACGGCTATGATGTTTGGTATGGCCTATCTGGGCGTAATTATGATATTTGAAGAAGATATCAAAGAATTAAAAATCAAATTGGAAAAAACACAATCTGTTTCAGCCTGATTTTCTGAGCGTTAAGAGATGGCAGCTTTAGTCAAAGCTGCCATGGAAAACTAGTCAGATATTTCACTGTTTTCAGTTGGATCCGATCTGATTTTTACTTGTAATGGTAACTGCCTGCGTTTTTAACGTGATGGTCTCCGTAAGTGCTGTTTACTAAAATAAAGATAGATAAGCATGGTACTGCAACCTATCAGACACCAAAGCAGGTCTTTCTGTGTATCCCATACATCGCCCTGTGTACCAAGAAAAGTAACTGCTTCCTGATTACTCAGTGTTGCTACCAGCCACTCGAACAATTCGTATATAGCACTAATTGTCATACATACACACCCACTCAAAAATACCACCCAGCCGCGGTAGCGTACAATTTGTAATCTCCATAGTAATTCACTGGCTATAATAGCTGGTGAAAAGCCCTGAAAAAAATGTCCAAGCTTATCGTAATTATTACGTGACCAGCCAAATACACCGCGCAGATAATTAAATACCGGCTCTTCGGCATAAGTATAATGTCCGCCAATCAGTAATATAATTGCATGAACTAAAACTACCCAGTACATAAGTTGACTGAAACGAAAACGGGAATAGGTGAATACAAGAAGTATCAATCCCAGCAATGCCGGAAAAACTTCAAGCCACCAGGTAGGGTAGTCATGCGGCTGATAAGCAGACCATATGAATACCAGTATAAATATTATCAATTGCAGAATATGCGTTTTCATACCATACATCACCTGCAAATATTCAGTAGCAGAATTAAACTGAAACTAAAAAGTGAAAAAATTTTTTGCCGATATCAATTTTAATTTGACTTCTTTTTTTATAATAATCTGTATATTAATCTTGATAAATGCACAGGGCAAATATCAGTAATGTGCAGCATACAAGCTGTGATCGGTTTAGTTACAGCTATTTTAGATTTATTTGCAGAGCAACTCCCATACAGCTAATGGCTATTTATAATAGTTTTTATATATGAATTTAGTGTATTTATCTGGTCTGTAAGTTGTTTTTATAAATTTGAAAATATAATTATTTGTTTTTTATTAATAATAAAAACTATCGATTACATAAAATCATTTGATTATATTTATTGAGTAAATTTGTGTACTATACATCCATCGATTAATTCAACCTGTACATTCAAGGAGATATTTCATGGTTGCTAATGTTAACACTGAAATCAAACCGTTCAATACCACTGCCTTTCATAATGGTAAATTTGTAGACATCAGTGATGCTGACGTAAAAGGTAAATGGTCTATATTCTTTTTCTATCCGGCAGATTTTACTTTTGTTTGTCCTACTGAATTAGGTGATCTGGCTGACCACTATGAAGAATTACAGAAACTAGGCGTAGAAGTTTACTCTGTTTCTACTGATACTCATTTTACTCATAAAGCATGGCACGATGCTTCTGATACAATTGCCAAAATTAAATACTTTATGTTGGGTGACCGCAATGCTACTCTGGCAACCAATTTTGGTGTATTGCGTGAAGGTCAGGGTTCTGCCGACCGTGCTACATTCCTGGTTGACCCGCAGGGTATTATCCAGTGTGTGGAAGTAACTGCAGAAGGTATCGGTCGTGAAGCTTCAGATCTGGTACGTAAAGTTAAAGCTGCACAATATGTTGCCTCTCATCCGGGTGAAGTTTGTCCTGCTAAATGGAAAGAAGGCGAAAAAACGCTGGCTCCTTCTCTGGAACTGGTTGGTAAAATCTAACACACTTAAATACACACATCAGAAATTTACTGTTAAATAAACAGTCATTCAGCCCGAATACCGGCTGCGGTATCCGGGCTTTTTACTAAAACAAAAATACAGGCTATCAAAAACAGAATATCTATAGTTTATTTTTATTAATGTAATGGAGCAGTAAAATGTTAGACGACACTTTGAAAAACCAACTAAAAGCTTATCTTGAATATGTAACCAGACCGGTTGAAATTATTGCTACGCTGGACGAAAGTAAAGGTGCTCGCGACATGCTGGCACTATTACAGGAAGTAGAGGCGTTAAGCGATAAAGTCAGTCTGCGTACCGATGGTCAGTCTGAACGTAAACCATCTTTTGAAATCACTAATCCTGGTGTGCATACAGGACTGGTTTTTGCCGGTAATCCGATGGGTCATGAATTCAGTTCACTGGTACTGGCTTTATTGCAGGTAGGCGGTCATCCATCTAAAGAAGCAGAATCATTACAGCAACAAATTAAAAATTTGCAGGGCAGTTATCACTTCGAAACTTATTATTCTATTACCTGTCACAATTGTCCGGATGTTATACAGGCATTGAATCTGATGTCTATTCTCAATCCGAATATCAGCCATACAGCTATTGACGGAGCATTGTTTCAGGAAGAAATTGAAGCAAAACAGATTATGGGTGTGCCGGCAGTTTTTCTGAATGGTGAACCATTTGGTCAGGGCAGAATGGAACTGGCAGAAATTGTTGCTAAACTTGACAGCAATGCTGCCAGTGCGGCAGTTGATGAACTGAATGCAAAAGCACCGTTTGACGTGCTGATTGTGGGCGGGGGACCTGCCGGTGCTGCTGCCGCTGTATATGCAGCACGTAAAGGTATTCGTACCGGTATTGTGGCCGAACGTTTTGGTGGTCAGGTTCTCGACACGCTGGATATTGAAAATTATATATCAGTTTTACGTACCGACGGTCCGCGTTTTGCCAATGATTTGGAAAGCCACGTTCGCAGTTATGATGTCGATATTATGAATTTGCAAAGAGTCAGTGCGCTGGTACCGACTAAAACTACAGGTGGACTGATTGAGGTACATACAGAAAGTGGTGCTGTTTTAAAATCGCGTACCGTTATCCTGTCTACAGGTGCACACTGGCGCTCAATGAATGTGCCCGGTGAACAGGAATACCGTACGAAAGGTGTGACTTATTGTCCGCATTGTGACGGTCCGTTATTTAAAGGCAAAAATGTAGCCGTAATTGGTGGTGGTAATTCCGGTGCAGAAGCTGCCATTGATCTGGCTGGCGTTGTTAAGCATGTTACTCTGCTGGAATTTTCCGACAAAATGCGTGCTGATGAAGTATTACAGCAAAAATTGCATAGTCTGCCTAATGTGCAGATTATTATGAATGCTCAAACTACCGAGGTAACCGGCGAAAACGGCAAAGTTAATGGTCTGAATTATCTGGATCGGGTAAGCAATACAGAGCATCATCTGGCATTGGAAGGTATTTTTGTTCAGATTGGTTTATTACCAAATACCGGATTTTTGCAAGGTACAGTAGACTTAACTGAACCAATGCACGAGATTGCAATTGATGCTTTTGGTAAAACCAGTGTGCCGGGTGTTTTTGCCGCCGGTGACTGTACAAACGTACCTTATAAGCAGATTATTATTGCTGCCGGTGAAGGTGCTAAAGCAGCATTAAGTGCTTTTGATTATCTGATTCGTACCAGTGCAGCTAATTAATAACTGACATAAGAAACCACTCAAAACCAATCGTTTTGAGTGGTTTATATTTTTATCGGGATATTTACAGACCTGATACGATGACACTTATGGAATATTTTTGAAAAAATTATATATTTTCATGCCAGAATTTCATTGTTTATGATAATTCGGCTTATGGAAAAATATTTATTGGCGCAGCTAATTTAACGTTTTATTAATCCATAAGTATTATTAGCTTCAGTTTTTAAATATCTGAAAAAATTCAACTTATAACGAGCGTATATTCAGACAGTAAACCCCAGCATCATCCCCGTATCTTCATGTTCCAGTATGTGGCAATGAGCCATGTAAGGAAAACTGGCTGGCGCACTGTGGTTGAATTTAACTAATACTTTACTTACACCACCTTCTACCCGTACCGTATCTTTCCAGCCTGAGCGATGAGCAGCAGGCGGTTGTCCGTTTTCATTAAGAATGCGAAACTGAGTACCATGAATATGAAACGGATGCAGCATCATATCGCCTAAACCGGATATTTCCCAGCACTCATATTTCCCTTTACTGGCGGCAAATGCCGGCTTATTCATATCAAAAGTCTGTCCGTTAATCATGTTGGCATGCATTAAATCTAATGCGTTTTTATCCGTGTGCATATTATGCATCATTTCCATATGAGACTGATGCATAGACATATGCTCCATTGGCATAGCTGATTTTCCCGACAGTTGCTGTAAAGCCTGCATACCCATACTGTCCAGCTCAGGATCCATAGACAGCTGAAAATGGCGGTGTACAAGCTGAGACAGAGCCGGTAATACAGGCAGAGAGCTGGTAAGCTGATCGGGTAAAGATGCATCATTACGCGAAGAAAGTACAGATACACGAACTATCGGGCAGGGCTGATCAAAAGGCGGCAGATTCATACCCATCTGTTTTACCGGTAAAGTAAGCAAATCAAATATTTTACCGTTACTGGTGTCAACCATTACTTCAAAACGTTCACCGGGCAATACCGACAGGCTGGACACCGTTACCGGCTGAGGCAGAAAGCCACCGTCACTGGTAATAACATATAAAGGGCGGCCATCACTACAGGCAAAATTCAGTGTTCTGGCATTACAGCCATTAAGCAGACGTAATCGCAACCAGCCACGCGGCGCGTTATGCTGCGAATATATCTGACCATTACACAGCAGAGTATCTCCAAACCAGCCTATGGCAGCACTCATAACATCAAGCTGATAATCAATTTGTCCGGCTGTATTAAATTTTTTATCCTGTACGATCAGAGGAATATCATCTAATCCCCAGTTTTTGGGGATAGGCAGACCAGTACTGACAGTATCTTCCAGCAACAGCAAACCTGCCAGCCCCATTGCCACCTGACGGCCGGTCTGCCCATGCTGGTGCGGATGAAACCAACATGTTGCAGCAGGCTGGCTTGAGGTAAATTCAATTACTCGTGCTTGTCCGGCTGGTATACAGGCCTGAGGTCCGCCATCTGCTTCACCCGGTACTTCCAGACCATGCCAGTGTACTGTTGTGGCTTCAGTTAATTGGTTTTGCAGTTTTATCTGTACCGGTTTGCCCCGGAAAATACGTATAGCAGGACCAAGCAAAGCACCATTATAGCCCCATGTCTGCGTCTGATATTTGCCAAAACGGCTGGTGCCCTGCTGAATAGTGAGCTGAATCCTGTTATCTTTACCGGTATCTAATAATGGCGGAATAGCCAGTACCGGTAAATCCAAAGTATTCAGAGCATAAGCAGAAAGCGGTAGCGTAGCTGCGGCACTTACCATGGCCGAATATCTGAGAAAGTCTCTTCTGTGCATAATGATTCTTATTAAGAAAAAGAACAACTTAAACCTTCACCTAAGTTGAATGTCAAGCCGGTTTTGCTGAAAAGAAATCTAAAGAATATTTGAACAGAAACAGCAGTAACCCTAGTACTGACGTGAGATTTACGGTTAATTAAAAAATATAAAAATCAGAAATAAGTGTATTAATTGTGCAACTATATGCATGTAAAAAGGATTTTATTCTAATATTTATTATTTTTATGCATATTTTTATGCATATTTTTATGCATATTTTTATGCATATTTTTAAAATATGATTAGTTGATTTGCTAAAGCTAAATACTGAGTCATGAGTCTGTTATACAGTATAATTAACCAATGGCTTTTTTATGATGAACAAATATTAAATGAAAGTTACTGTTTTAATGTAAATATATCATTTGGCCTGAAATACATTCAGCTATACAGATGATAAAAAACATAATTAAACAATTATTTAGTAGCTATAGTTTAAGATATTGTTTGCAGAATATCATAAATATAATTTTTAGCTCAGGATTTTTACAGGATGTATTTACAGTGATTATTGAGTGAAAATGCGTGCCTGTATAATAAAAATTATAGTATTTATTATTTGTGCAGATTATTTTAATAAGCTATAAAAAAGCCGCTTTCAGCGGCTTTTTTGATAAAAACTCTGTTTTCTGATACAGAATTTTATGGGTTATTTGGTGGGTCCAGTGGGGTTCGAACCCACGACCAAGGGATTATGAGTCCCCTGCTCTAACCCCTGAGCTACAGACCCGTAAGCCGCGTATTGTAACCAATACGGATGGGTATTGCAAGGTTTTACATAAAAAATCATCCGCTCTTGGCGGATGATTCTGGTTTTAAACTAAAAAATGTTTATTGTTTGTTTTCGTCACTATCAAGAAAGCTTTTCAGCCGGTCAGAGCGGGTAGGGTGGCGCAGTTTGCGCAGGGCTTTTGCTTCAATCTGACGAATGCGCTCACGGGTAACATCAAACTGTTTACCCACTTCCTCAAGAGTATGATCGGTATTCATGTCGATACCGAAACGCATGCGCAGTACTTTGGCTTCGCGCGGAGTCAGGCTTTCAAGTACATCTTTGGTTACTTCGCGCAGACTGGAGTACATGGCTGCATCAGCCGGTGCGACGTTATTGGCGTCTTCGATAAAGTCGCCCAGATGAGAATCATCATCATCACCAATCGGAGTTTCCATTGAAATAGGTTCTTTGGCAATTTTCATGATTTTGCGGATTTTGTCTTCCGGCATTTCCATCAGCTCAGCCAGTTTGGCAGAATCAGCTTCTTCGCCGTTTTCCTGCAGATACTGGCGGGAGATACGGTTCATTTTGTTGATGGTTTCAATCATGTGTACCGGAATACGGATGGTACGCGCCTGATCGGCGATAGAGCGGGTAATTGCCTGACGAATCCACCATGTGGCATAGGTGGAGAATTTATAGCCGCGGCGATATTCAAATTTATCTACGGCTTTCATCAGACCGATGTTACCTTCCTGAATCAGGTCGAGAAATTGCAGACCGCGGTTGGTGTATTTTTTGGCAATGGAAATCACCAGACGCAGGTTGGCCTGAATCATTTCCTGTTTGGCTGCGGCAGTTTCCTGCTCGCTTTTCACCATATTTTTGTTAATCTGTTTAAGCTCATCCAGTGAGATCTGGGCAGACTGCTCCAGATTGGCCAGTTCAGTCTGTTTTTCGATGATGGCATACTGAAAACGGCGCAATGCTTCATTCCATACGCGGTTCAGGGAGAGTTCTTCATCTACCCAGCCCAGGTCGGTAGTACGATTGGTAAAGCTTTTAATAAAATAGTCGCGTTCCATGTGGACGCGGTTCAGGGCAATATCGCGAATCTCGCGTTCAAGCTGTCTTACCTGATTAACGCGCATACGCAGATTGTCGCACAGGCTTTCAATCTGACGGGTAGCGAAACGCACCTGTAGCAGTTGTTCGGCAATTTCCTGCTGTAATTTCAGGTAATCGGCATGGTGACTGCCTTTTTCCTGTAAGGTGGCAACCATAGTATCGTACAGGCTTTGAATACCATCGAAATGTTCGAGTGTTTTCTGGCGCAGTTCTTCAAGGTTGGCTGAAGCGGCCAGTGCTGCACTCTCTTCATCATTTTCTTCATCATCAACGTCTACACTGTCATCACTGTCATCAGTAATTTCGGTGTCTTCGTTTTTGGTATCCAGACCAATGCCCAGTTCATCCAGCAGCTCTTCATGCGGGTCGACAATGGCTTCGACTATTTCGTCTACTTTGATTTCATCTTTGCGCACGGCATCAATCAGAGCAAGTATTTCTGCTACTGATCCCGGACATGCGGAAATGGCCTGAATCATGTTACGCAGGGCATTTTCGATTTTTTTGGCGATGATGATTTCATCTTCACGGGTCAGCAGGTCTACCTGTCCCATTTCACGCATATACATGCGTACCGGATCGGTGGTTCGTCCGAATTCGTTGTCGGCATTAGATAGTGCTGCTTCTGCTTCTGCTACTGCATCGTCGTCGGTCATGTTGGCGGTGTTGTCGCCCATGAGCAGACTTTCAGCATCAGGAGCTTCTTCTGTAACCTGAATACCCAGACCGGAGATCATCGATACAATGTTGTCAATCTGATCGGCGTCAGACATTTCGTCGGGCAGGGCATCATTGATTTCGGCGTAGGTAATATAACCACGCTCTTTACCCTGAATAATCAGCTGGCGCAGGCGGGCACGCTGTTCTTCTGCGGTTAACGGGCGAGTATCATCCTGTTCCTGACTGGTATCAATAGTGGATTTCTTAGGTGTGGAGTTTGCCATATTTTACTCGATGTATTCACAACGACTTTGTCGCTGCAAGCGTTTACAATAACCGCCGGTTTATACTGACGGCATTTTGGACGGACTTAAAAGTAGCAGTAGTAACTGTTTTTCGTCGGCACTTAGTCGCTCATGCTGGAGTTTGCGCTTCAACGCATCAATCTGCTGTGTTTTAAGGTTGTCCAGTAATTTTTGCATGCCCTGTCTGAATGTGGTGCAGTCATCTTCATTGCCTGGCTGCATGACATCCGGTGAGTCCATATAATCATGAATAATCTGCCGGATAACGGGTTCAAATTCAGTATTACGCATCAGTTCCAGCACGGCACCACTGTTTAACGGGGTAACGGAGGCTTGAATACGTTCAGCCAGCGCGGCGAGGCATGCATAATCGCCGTGCAGGTCCAGATATTCTGGTAGTTCTATATATACGGCCCATTGCGGATTTATCAATAGCGCGCGTATCTGCTTTTGCACTAATGACATGACTGGCGGCTGCCGGAAAGTATTGCGGGGTAATTGATAACTTTTCTGTCTGATAGTCTGAGGTCTGGGCAGTTCCTGCCCGAGTAGTTGTGCCAGATTGTGTTCATCAATACCTACTTTCCGGCTAAGTTCCTGACGCAGCAGAAAAGAAAGTGCCGGTGCTTTGATTTGCGCCAGTAAAGGACTGGCGGTTTTAATCAGCTCCGCTTTGCCTTCCTGTGTTTCCATATCAATATTTTCTGTTAGTACCTGCCAGAAATAGGCTGATAGCGGCAGACTCTGATTGAGTAATGCATCTTCAAATGGTTTTAATCCATAGCTGCGTACGTAACTGTCAGGATCGTGTTCGGCTGGTAAGAACAGAAAGTGTAAAATTTTGTCGTCTTTTAACTGCGGTAAGGCATTTTCTAAAGCCCGCCAGGCTGCTTTTTTACCTGCGCTGTCGCCGTCAAAGCAAAAATAGATATGATCGCTTTGCCGCATCAGTAAGCGCACATGTTCGGCGGTGGTGGCTGTACCGAGTGCGGCTACTGCATAGCCCAGACCAAACTGTGCCAGGGCAACTACGTCCATATAACCTTCTACTACCAGTACACGCTGTGCTTCTTTAATGGCGGCACGTGCTTCATACAAGCCATACAGATTACGACCTTTATCAAACAAGGGAGTTTCAGGTGAATTAAGATATTTAGGTTCACCTGAATCCAGAATGCGCGCACCAAACCCGATAATCTGACCGCGGGTACTGCGGATTGGAAACATAATACGGTTACGGAACCGGTCGTAATGGCGGTCGTCTTTGGTAATGACCATACCGCTGTTTACTAGTGCATTGCTTGGATAGGGCTGGAATATTTTTGCCAGTGCCTGCCAGTCATCAGGTGCATAGCCCAAACCATAATGAAGAATGATTTCATCGCTCAGGCCGCGCTGCTGTAAGTAATTCTGAGCACTTGGCGAGGTTTTAAGTTGTTGCTGGTAAAAGGTGGCGGCATCAGCTGTGGTTTGTTCCAGTGTCTGCTGTTGCTGTTTAATGGCTTTATGTGCCTGTGAGTTGTTGTTGCCAATCTGTCTGGGTACGATCATTCCGATCCGGTCGGCCAGAAATTGCACAGCTTCCTGAAAGTTTAATCCTTGATATTCCATGATAAAGCCAATGGCTGAACCATGTACGCCGCAGCCAAAGCAATGATAAAACTGTTTGCTGGGGCTGACAGAAAAGGAAGGAGATTTTTCTTTGTGAAAAGGGCAGCAGGCCATGTAGTTGGCACCGCTTTTTTTTAACGGTACAAACTCTTCGATTACATCGACGACATCAATTTTATTTAATAATTCGTCAATAAATTCACTGGGAATCATGCCAACTATGCCTGCTATCTTCAATACGAAAGATTGGAAAACGGTCTTTCTGATCTGCTGTTATGGTTAATGCAGATAACTTTTAGTTTAAAAGCTGTTTGATTTTTTTGCTGACTTCACTCATGTCAGCTTTACCGGCCAGTGTTTTTTTCAGTACACCCATAACTTTACCCATATCACTTGGCTGCGCAGCGCCTGTGCTGGTTATGGCTTCTTTAATTGCTGCGTCAATTTCAGCTTCGTCGAGCATTTTGGGTAGATAATTCTGCAGCAGATCGATTTCTGACTGTTCTTTTTCTGCCAGATCAGTTCTGCCAGCCTCGGTATACATGCGTACAGACTCTTTGCGCTGTTTAACCATTTTGCTGATAATAGCTGTGAAGCGTGTATCGTCTACTTCGATTCGTTCATCTACTTCGATCTGTTTTATTGCAGCCAGTGCCATTCGAATGGTGGACAGGGTAGCTGAATCATGATTGCGCAAGGCAGTTTTCATATCTTCTTGCAGTTGTTGTTTCAGGCTCATAATATTGCTCGCAATAAATAAAAATTAAATTAGTTTAGTATGATACTGCTAAAATTGCGGTGCTTCAGATAGTTATTTCTGTAAAATGCAAATACCGCAAGCAATAGCCTGCGGTATTGTTTTCAATTGTATTTATTTCCAGTTACCAGAAAATGATAAACCGGAGCTACCAATTAATAGAATTTTGGTGGCAATTGCTGGCTGCGCAAGCGTTTCTGTAAACGTTTTACGGCTGCTGCTTTTTTACGCTTACGTTCAGTAGTTGGTTTTTCGTAAGCTTCACGAGCACGCAGTTCGGTCATCAGACCGGTTTTTTCAACAGAGCGTTTAAAGCGACGCATCGCAACTTCAAAGGGTTCATTTTCTTTTACACGTACAGAAGGCATGTTTTTTCCTGAATAAATGAGTTCTGATGCTGATTACTATTAATCAGCTAAATATTTAAATATTGCCACTTAGGGCTAGGGCGGTGTTTACGGTACCGCATAACCGTTTACAACATCACCTCCTAAGGTGTAAATAATGGCTATATCTGTAATAAACAAAGTAATAACAGACATAGGTTTATTTTAAAAATAAGGCAGAATTATGTCTGATTAAATATCGTTCGTCAAGATGATATTTAACGGATATATATGAATATTTATCAGGAAAGATTGTTCAGACGCGGTTTACGCGGCGAATCTGAGGTACAGAGTGCAAATCCCGGGTAATCTGGTTCAGCTGGTCTAGATCTTTTACCTGTAAAACAAAGCGAAATTCGATAAATCCCTCAATGCCTTCAAGTTTTTTCGATGTTGTTTCAACCGACTTGATATCTCCGCCATTGGAGGAAATAGCCTGAGCAATAGTGGCGAGTAAGCCATGACTGTCGATTGCATTCAGACACAGTGTTGTTTGATAGTTGCTTGCCTGCATAATATCCCAGTTAGCATCAAGCTGAAGCTCAGGATCTGTTTTCAGAATGGTATTGCAAGTGTCACGATGAATAATGATTCCCTGATCTTTGATTAATAAGGCTTTAATAGTATCGCCGGGAATAGGGTGGCAGCATTTGGCCAGATGAATATGGGTAGATTCATTGCCGGTAAGATTAATGGGTGCCAGTTTAATGGTATTGTTAAAGTGTTCTCCGGCCAGCTCTGCGATGTGCATGGCTATGGAAACCGGTTGCAACAATCCCATACCAACTTCGCACAGGATATTTTCAAAGGAAGTATTTTTCTGTTGTAAATCGGCCAGATATTTATCTTTCAGACTGTCTGAAAGTAAAACATTTTCCGGTAACAGGCTGGAGAGTGCTTTTTGTAATAATTTCTCACCCAGACGGATGGCATCTGAACGATTCATTTTTTTAATCTGGCTGCGAATGGCGCTGCGTGCATGGCTGGAAACGGCAAAATCAAGCCATGCCGGGGTAGGATGACCATTGCTGGAGGTAATGATTTCTACTGTATCACCAGTGTGCAGCCGGGTGCGTAATGGCATAAGATTGTGATTAATACGTGCTGAAACAGTGCGATTACCAATACCAGTGTGGACTGCATAAGCAAAATCCACCGGTGTGGCACCTTCCGGTAAGGTAATGATTTTGCCTTTAGGGGTGAAAACGTATACCTCGTTTGGAAACAGATCAGTTTTTACATGTTCAAAGAATTCAATGGCATTGGCACTATGCGCCTGAATATCAAGTATGCTTTGCAGCCATTGATTTGTACGCATCTGAGCCTGATCAAAGCTATTCTGCTCACCATCTTTGTGCATCCAGTAACTGGCTATACCGCGTTCGGCAATGGTATCCATTTCATGTGTACGAATCTGTACTTCAATTGGTAGACCATACGGGCCTACCAGTATGGTATGCAGACTCTGGTAACCATTATTTTTAGGGATGGCGATATAGTCTTTGATTCTTCCCGGCTTAGGCTTGTAAAGATTATGCAGTACGCCTAAAGCGGTATAGCAGGCCGGTATATTATTAACGATAACTCTGAATGCATATATATCCATTACGTCGGCAAAATGGAGATTTTTCCGGCGCATTTTTTCATATATGCTATAAAGATTTTTTTCTCGGCCTCTTACCTGTGCCTCGATATTGGCACTAACCAGACGCTGACTGAATGCGCGCAGTACTTTTCCTACCACGTCACGCCGGTTACGCCGGGATGACTGAATAGCTTTGGCAAGAACTTCATAGCGATGCGGATACAAATGCTTGAATGCCAGGTCCTGTAATTCGCGGTAAACATGGTTTAATCCGATGCGATTGGCCAGCTGTGCATAGATTTCCATGGTTTCCTGAGCAATACGTCTTTGGCTGGCCGGTTTTTTTGCTGACAGTGTGCGCATATTGTGCAGCCGGTCTGATAGCTTGACAATGATCACCCGTACGTCCTGTGTCATTGCCATAATAAGCTTGCGGAAACTTTCAGCCTGTGCTTCCTGCTGGCTGTTATATTCCAGTTTTTCCAGTTTCGATAGACCGTCAACCATATTGGCTATGGTTTCTCCGAATACGGCAATAATTTCTTCTTTGGTGGTACCGGTATCTTCCAGTACGTCGTGTAATACACCAGCGCATAAAGCCTGAATGTCTACATGCCATTCAGCCAGTTGTGTCGCCACCGCTATGGGGTGGGTAATATAGGGCAGACCACTATTGCGAAACTGTCCCTGATGTGCAGTTGCACCGAATTCACAGGCTTTGCCAAGTAATTGTAGATCATCTTTTCCGAGGTAAGAAGCGGTGTGCAATAATTTATTCTGTGCCTCGTTAATAATGGCATGATAGCTGTTCTCTATTTGCTGCTCGCAGCATTTGAGTTGTGAAGCAATATCGGTATATGCTGAGGTATTAATTTCGTTTAAAATTTTCATCCCCACCTGTCCTAATGCATGACTTGGAAGATGAGAATCTGAAGTACCTAAATCTTCAAAAGCAATTTTGATTAAAACGGCAGCAAGAGCTTGTACTCTGTGCAGATTTTGGGCAAGAGATGTAGTAATGGCAAAACTGCGTTCCAGTAAAGCAGTTTTGCCAGTTTTGTCTGCAAGAGAATATATATAGGCGCATGCCTGTTCCAGCAATTCCCAGCGTTCCTGTTTATTCAGATATTCCGTATGTGCGAAAAGATTATCCCGCCATTGATTTACTGGTGGTTTATAAGGCACGCTGGGGGGGTACATGGCTGTTTGCCTGTATTATTTTTGCTGGTTAAGTAATTCTGTTCCGATTTGTCCGCCGGCAATTTCGCGCAAAGCAATGACAGTCGGTTTATCATGATCTTCTTCGACCAGTGCAGTAGCGCCGTTGGCAAGCTGACGAGCGCGTAAAGCAGCTATCATGGTCAGGTCAAAATGATTCGGAATACGTCCGATACAATCTTCTACAGTGATACGAGCCATAATCTGAGTTCCATTCCTGATGTCAGGATAAGTAATAAAAGGTAAATAAATTATTTTTCGGATAAAATTTGTATAATCGTCTGGCTTTGTGCCTTGGCACGCAAGCCAACTGAGCGAATAATCGCCAGCAGGTCATTTTCTGCTTGTGTAATCTCTTCATTAACAATCACATAATCGAATAACAGGCTTTGCTCTATTTCTTCACGTGATTTTTCCAGCCGGTAGGCTATTACATCTTCACTATCTGTGCCTCTGTTTCGCAGACGTTCGTTCAGTTCAGCCATTGACGGAGGCAGAATAAAAATGCTGGTGGCTTCCGGTAATAAACGGCGGATCTGTTCAGCACCCTGCACATCTATTTCCAGAATAACGTTATAGCCCTGTTTTGATAATGACTCAACAGCTTTTAAACTGGTGCCGTAATAATTACCATAGACATTTGCATGTTCTATGAAGGCATTGGCAGCAATCATTTGCTCAAATTCATCACGGCTGACAAAATGGTAATGAATGCCATTTTGTTCTCCATCTCGCGGCATTCTGGTGGTGTGGGAGATAGAAATACGGATATCAGGCTGACAGGCACTCAGACGTGAAACCAGAGTGGTTTTGCCTGTTCCGGAAGCGGCGGAAACAATGAAAATATGTCCAGATTGCAACATAATAAAAATTTAGCGGTTACGGTGATTAATTATGCCACAACCGTGATTATTGCGCCAATCTAGAGATAATATTCTTACTCTTTATGTGACCGGGCAGTATCTTTCATTTCATGCTGTTTTCGGCTAAAATGCTCAATTCAATTTCCTGCTGATTGTCATGACCAAGTTTATTTTTGTAACTGGCGGTGTGGTCTCTTCACTGGGTAAAGGCATTGCCGCTGCGTCTACTGCTGCTATTTTAGAATCCCGTGGTTTAAAAGTAACCATGCTTAAACTGGATCCGTATATTAATGTTGATCCGGGTACAATGAGTCCTTTTCAGCATGGGGAAGTATTTGTTACTGATGATGGTGCTGAAACAGATCTGGATCTCGGGCATTACGAGCGCTTTATTGATGCTACGATGCAAAAGCGCAATAATTTTACATCCGGCCAGGTGTATGAAAGTGTAATTCATAAAGAACGCCGTGGTGATTATCTGGGGGGTACGGTTCAGGTTATTCCCCACATTACTGATGAAATCAAACGCAAAATTCATGAAGGTGCTGCCGGTTTCGATGTGGCGATTGTCGAAATCGGAGGTACGGTAGGTGATATCGAGTCTTTGCCTTTTCTGGAAGCCATCAGACAAATGCGCAGCCAGCAGGGACGAACTAATACTCTTTTTGTTCATCTTTCCTATGTACCGTATATTGCGGCTGCAGGTGAGATAAAAACCAAACCGACCCAGCATTCCGTTAAAGAATTACGTGAAATCGGCATTCAGCCGGATGTACTTATCTGCCGTATGGACCGGCCGATGCCGGAAGAAGAAAAACGTAAGATCGCTTTATTCTGTAATGTTGAAGAGCGTGCGGTTATAAGCTGTTATGATGTTAATAGCATTTATGAAGTACCGGCAATGCTTCATGATCAGGGTATTGACAATATTATCTGTGAGCAGCTGCAACTTAATGTTCAGCAGGCCGATCTGACTGCATGGAATAAGATTGTTTATTTAGTACAACATCCGAAACACAAAGTAAAAATTGCCATGGTCGGCAAATATGTCGATTTAACTGAGTCATATAAATCTTTGTCGGAAGCTTTAAAGCATGCCGGTATTCAGACCGAAACTGAAGTGGATATTCATTATATAGATAGTGAAGCTCTGGAAACAGAAGGAACGGCCTGCTTAGAAGATATGGATGCCATACTGGTTCCCGGTGGTTTCGGTACGCGTGGTGTTGAAGGAAAAATCGCTGCTGTTCGTTATGCGCGTGAAAAGCAAATTCCTTATTTGGGTATCTGTCTGGGCATGCAAATCGCGCTGATTGAATATGCACGTGATGTGGCTAATCTGGATGGAGCCAATTCAACTGAATTTGATCTGAAAACCCAGCATCCTGTTGTTGCTTTGATTAGTGAGTGGCAGGATAGAGACGGACAGATTGAAAAACGCGATGTTAATACTAATCTTGGCGGTACGATGCGTTTAGGCGCACAAGAAGTTAAACTGGCTAACGGCTCATTGGCGAGAAACATTTATGGTAATGAGTTGATTCGCGAGCGTCATCGTCATCGTTATGAAGTTAATAATTATTATGTGCCACAGTTAGAACAGGCTGGTTTGGTTATTGGTGGTGTATCTACCGGGCATGAGCATTTGGTTGAAACAATTGAATTACCGAATCACCCTTGGTTTTTCGCTTGTCAGTTTCATCCTGAGTTTACTTCAACACCAAAAAATGGCCATCCTTTGTTTACAGCCTTTATTAAAGCAGCATTAGCTTATAAAAAATAAATTATTATAGTTTTTACTAGAATCAGGCTATCCGGATTTCCAGATAGCCTGATTTTTTATTTATATCAACATTAATTTTGCTATCACTGATTACATTTTGTATGATGAATTAAATTGTTACTAACTGCACATCAAAATTTTTACTTATGAAGAAAGTTATTTTGCTGGTTATTGTGGCACTGGGATTATGGTTGTGGTTGCAAAGCACAACAGACGAGCAGCCAAAAAGTCAGGCACAGGAACAGGTAATTAATTCTTTTAAATCTATGCGACATAGTTTTACTGCTGCACCTGTTGCAAGTAATCCAAAGGAAAGTGTGTCGATTGAGCAAGCTCAAAAAGAAAATCTTGATAAAGTACAGGTATATGGAGAAGGTAAAGTTATTAAAACATTACCTGATGATAATAAAGGCAGTCGTCATCAGCGTTTTATACTGCGTACAGGCACAGATAGTACGGTTTTAATAGTGCATAATATTGATATAGCGCCGAGGCTGAATGATTTGCAGCGTGAAGACACAGTTGGCTTTTCAGGTGAGTATATCAGTAACAACCGTGGCGGATTAGTCCATTGGACACACCATGATCCAAAGCATCGTCATCATGATGGCTGGCTGTTATATAAAAATAAGCGTTATCAATAGCAATCGTTTATTGATATCTTGTCCATTAATATTTTATCATTTAGAAATGGACATTTAATTAAAGGAAATATTGTGAATAATTTTACATTTCGCAGTCCGTTAGCTAATTTACTTTCAAAAAATTGGTGGATAGTACTTTTACGTGGGATTGCTGCATTGATTTTTGGATTGCTAACGTGGTTCTATCCATTCATCACTATAATGGTCATGGTTATATTCTTCGGTGTTTATGCTTTAATAGATGGTGTAATGGGCGTAATCATTTCTATTAATGGTCGAAAAAGTCATCAGGATTGGTGGTTAATGCTGATTTGGGGTATTGTAAGTATTCTGGCCGGTATCCTGACATTTTTTGTTCCGGGAATTACCTGGCTGGTTTTAATTACATTTATTGCTGCTTGGGCTTTGATATCCGGTATATTCCAGGTTATAACTGCAATACGTTTACGCAAGACTATTCAGGGTGAATGGTGGATGATTATTGCCGGTATTTTATCGGTTTTGGTAGGTATTATTCTGTTAATTGATCCAGTGCAGGGCGGTATAGCATTAACTTGGGTAATTGGTGTTTATGCAGCATTATTCGGTGTCATGAATATTGCATTGGCTTTCCGGTTGCGCCGGTTTTCTATCCATTCAACCAATTAAGAAATTTACTTTGTAATTGAATTTATTGTGTTGGTAATACAAATAATGAAACTGGCTGATTAGTTAATAATCAGCCAGTTTCATTGTTCAGATACTAATTACTTTAATACAGCAACCATTGCATTGGCTACGTATTCTATATTACTGCTATTTAATCCAGCCATACACATACGACCATTTTCAACCATATACACACCAAATTCGCTTTTCAGACGTTCAACCTGCTGCGGATTCAGACCAGTGAAGCTGAACATACCACGTTGTTTTACAAAATAGCTGAAATCGCGCTCTGGGAATTTTGCCTGTAAGACTTCATGCAAACGGCTGCGCATAGCGCGAATACGATCGCGCATCATATAGACTTCTTGTTTCCATTGCTTGAATAACTGATTATTGTTCATTACACGGTCAACGACATGACCGCCGTGAGCAGGAGGGCTTGAATATAAACGGCGTACAGTAAATTTAAGCTGACTTTGTACAAGACGGGCTTCTTCAGCTGTCGGGCAGACAATACTCAGACCACCCACTCGCTCGCCGTACATTGAAAGATTTTTAGAGAAAGAGTTGCTGATATAAACACATAAACCTAAATCAACAGCTTTACGAATAGCATAGGTATCGGTTTTTATATCGTCACCAAAGCCTTGATATGCTATATCCATAAAAGGAATAAGTTGTTTTTGTTTGATAATCTCAAGTAGCTCATCCCATTGCTGTTGGCTTGGGTCTACACCGGTAGGATTATGGCAGCACGGATGTAACAAAATAATATTGCCTGCATCCAGTTGCTGAAGGAATTGGTTTAATTCTGTAAATTTAATGCCAATTGTTTCAGGATCATAGTAGGGGTATTTTAGTACCTCTATACCTGCACCCTCAAAAATACTGATGTGGTTACCCCAGGTAGGATTGCTGACATAAACTTTTGCCTGAGGAAACCAACGGTGAATAAATTCAGCACCGACGCGCAGGGCACCAGAACCACCAAGGCTGGCAATGGTAGCAACTCGTGCACTTTTAATAGCTTCATGTTCACTGCCAAGTAATAATTTCTGACAGGCCTGGCGATAACCGGGCAGTCCGTCCATAGGCAGGTAATCATGTGGTAAATTTTCTTTAACCAGTTGCGATTCTACGGTGCTAACGCATTCCAGCACTGGGACATGGCCGGTATCATCACAATAAACGCCAACACCCAAATTTACTTTCTGATTACGTGAATCTTGTTTGTATTGATCCATCAGACCCAGAATGGGATCGCCCGGATAGTATTCGACATTCTGAAACATCTCAGTTCCTTAGAAGACAGCAATATTATTTAACAGAAAAAAGAATTGCCGCAATGCAATCAGGTTGATTGTACCTTAAATGTCTTTACTTTTTATTAATTCTTGATGTTATTTTTTTACAAAAATCAAATCCCACACACCGTGTCCCAGACGTTTTCCGCGTGCTTCAAATTTAGTTTCCGGCCGGTAGGCCGGAGTAGCAGCAAAATCTTCAGCAGTATTTTGTAATTCAGGGAAGCCGGATAGCACTTCAAGCATCTGATCGGCATATTCCTGCCAGTCGGTAGCCAAATGGATATAGCCGTTTGGTTTCAGTTTGGGAAGTAATTGGGCAATAAAAGGTATCTGAATCAGACGTCGTTTATTATGGCGTTTTTTATGCCATGGATCAGGAAAGAAAATATGAATCCCATGCAAACTATTATCATGGAGCATGTAATTGACGACTTCCACCGCATCGTGGCGCATCACCCGTATATTCTGAATATTTTGTTCCTGAATCAGTTTTAGCAGATTACCTACGCCCGGACCGTGTACATCAATAGCCAGAAAATCACACTCAGGCAGGTTTTGGGCAATTGCAGCTGTTGCTACTCCCATCCCAAAGCCAATTTCCAGAATTTTTGGTGAAGGACGATTGAAGATGATATCTAAATCAATTTGATTTTGGTTAAAATCAATACCAAACAGTGGCCATTGAGTATCAATGGCACGCTGCTGGGCAGCTGTCATATGGCCTTGACGAAGAACAAAACTGCGGATGCTGCGCTTATGATCGTGATTATTTTCCGCCTGGAGATCGGATTGATTAGTCATACTTTATCTTGTGTTTAATGTAAAAGTCGATGATAGAGTTAGGCGCAGATTCTAACATGCTTCACAAGATATAGGGTTTCAGAGTTGTGGCTAGTGTTTCGGTTACAATATCATCAGCTATCATTGCCTGCCCAAGTTGTTTGAGTGCAACAAAACGTAATTTTCCATCAATTACTTTTTTATCATGGCTCATATGTCCAAGCCATGCCTTAAGTGACATCGCCGGAGGGAGAACGGGTAGCTTGGCCTGATTTAATAATGCAATAACACGCTCCGTATCTTTTTTGTTCAAATAACCCAGTTGCTCAGATAAACGGCAGGCAAGTACTGTACCGGCAGCCACAGCTTCTCCATGCAGCCAATTACCATAACCCATTTCTGCTTCGATGGCATGGCCGAATGTATGTCCCAGATTTAAATAAGCACGGATACCGGCTTCTTTTTCATCGGCACCCACAATTTCAGCTTTCATCTGACAGCAACGATAAACGGCTTCAGCTAGTATTGATGGATTCTGTGCCATTAATGCGGTGATGTTATTTTCCAGCCATTGAAGAAATTCGATATCACCTAATACGGCATACTTGATTACTTCTGCTAAACCGGCAGAAAACTCACGTGCTGGTAATGTTTGCAAACTGTTTAAGTCAATAAATACGGCTTGGGGCTGATAAAACGCTCCAATCATATTTTTTCCTAAAGGATGATTGATTGCTGTTTTACCGCCAACAGATGAATCTACCTGACTGAGCAGTGTTGTAGGAATCTGGATAAAAGGTGCGCCGCGCTGATAGGTCGCAGCGGCAAAACCAACCATATCCCCAATTACACCTCCTCCTAAAGCCAATAAAGTGGTTTGGCGTTCTGCACGGTTTTGCATCAAACCATCATAAATTAAATTGAGAGTTTCCCAATTTTTATACCGTTCTCCGTCTGGCAGAATAATACTGAAATAATCATAACCTGCCTGATTCATGATTTGCTGCCACTGAGGTAGATACAATTCAGCAACGGTTACATTGGTAACAATGGCAATCTTATGATTTAAATAAGGAGCAAGAATATTTTGTGCGGATTTCAGCAGATCACTGCCAATAAATATCGGGTACTGGTGTGAAGCAGTTGCAACAGAAAGGGTATACATGATGGGTTATAAAAGAGAGAGTTGTTGAGAGGGGTATCGTAATAATCGAATTAATCGATTAATCGTCTTGGAGCTATAAGGACTGTCTACATCTATTATGGTATGGGCTGTTGCACGATAGATAGGATCACGTACGGTATATAGTTCTTGCAATTTTGCCAGAGGATCAGAAACTTGAAGTAGTGGTCGGTTTTTGTCGTGCTGAATTCTACTTAACAGTATTTCTGGTTGTGCATGTAGATAAACAACGTGGCCATTTTGTTGCAGTTTAAGTCGGTTTTCGATTTGTAAAATAGTACCGCCACCAGTGGCAATAACAATATTTTTTTGCTGCACTAGCTCGCTGATAATGGCCGCTTCCCGAAACCGAAAACCGGCTTCTCCTTCAACTTCAAAAATAGTGGGAATAGATACGCCAGTACGTTCACATATTACTTGATCGCTATCATAAAAATCGCGATGTAATTTTGTTGCCAGTTGTTTACCAAGAGTAGTTTTACCTGCTCCCATCAAACCGATCAGAATCAGATTGCCAGCTATATTATCCATGTCTGTTATTGTAACTGAGAGCTTCAGATTATGCATTATTAACCTGCCAATAGATAGTTGACGAAGTTTATTTAATTATATGTCTCAATGATTTTTATTGTTGAAAAATTAAAGGAGAATAATCTAAACTATGAAATAAATTAAAGATAAAAATTAATTTCGATATTTTTCTTGAATACACTAATTTAAAAAATTAATATTTATGAAAATTATATAGATTTTCTTCTAGTAAAAAAGCCAGTCTGGTTTACAGACTGGCTAATTATTTTCAAATTAATGCTCTTACATTAATACTGTAAAGGGGTACTGCTGGACTCAACAATTCGTGGCGTTATGAAAACCAGTAATTCATTACGTTGCTGAGTATTCTTTCTCTTTTTAAACAGATTACCAATGCCCGGAATGTCACCTAATAAAGGTACTTTATCAGTAGTGTTTTCAATATTCTCATTATAAATACCACCAATAATTAATGTACCGCCATTTTCAATCATGGTCTGGGTATCAACATTTCTTTTTTGCATACAAATATCACCGGTATTAAGTATTCCAGGAGCTACGCTTGTACACGCAATTGGTCGATCATTTTGTACGTTTAATGTCATAATGATATTACCATCAGGTGTAATTTGTGGTGTAACTTTTAAGCCTAGCACTGCATCTTTAAAGCTGGTTGATGTTGCTCCGCTTGAACTGGCTTCCTGATAGGGAACTTCATATCCGGATTCAATTTTGGCTTCCCGACGATCCTGAGTTAACACTCGTGGTGAGGAAATAATTTTAGTTTTACCTTGTGTTTGTGATGCTGAAAGCTCAAGCATTAATGCTCCGGAAGCAAAATTATGTACCCATGAAACTATTGATGTAGCATTTGCTACTCCAAGATTTACATTAGGTGAGTCAAACTTTGCTGAATTTTCGATTACACCTGTTTGTTTGTCATTCTTCCATTGTGAATCAGTAAGATGACCACCAATTGTATTATGACCTGTAATTCTATTATATCCGAATCTTGTTCCTAACTCACGGGCAAAGCTATCTGTAGTTTCGACTATTCGCGCTTCAATTAATACTTGTTGAGAAGGAACATCAACTTGTGCTACCAATTTTTCAAATTTTTTAATTACACTGGCAATATCAGTAATAATTAAAGTATTAGTAACCGGATCGAATAATGCGCTGCCGCGAGAGCTTAAAATGCTATTCTCTGGATTAGTACTTTTTCCGCTCTCATCAATATTTAGAATTTTACTGAAATCTTTTACAGCACGATATTTCAGTTGAAAGGTTTGAGATAGTAACGGACCTAAATCATCTATTTTTTTCTGCTGCTCAAGAGTTGAGGCATCTCGTGCCATTAATTCTTCACGAGGAGCAACATTAATCACATTACCACTACGACGTATATCCAGATTACGGGCTACTAAAACTAGGTCTAAAGCCTGATCCCAGGGAACATCTTTTACTGACAGGGTCATTTTACCTTGGACAGAATCGCTGGCAACAATATTCATGCCGGATTCTTTTGCCAGAATTTGCAAAATTGTACGGACCTCAATATCTTGAAAATCCAGAGAAACACGTTTGCCTTTAAATGCTTTATTAGTATTTTTCAATCCTTCAGTATCTATCTCAGTTTTACGTATTACTTTTAAAATCAGATTACCGCCGCTTTTTGACTGATTAAGATCCCACTGTCCCTGCATCTGGATATTAATTTCAGTATCATTACCAACCCTGCGTAACCGAATTATACGTACAGGCGTATTGAAATCTGTTACATCAAGATTACGCTGCTGTTCAGCTAATAATGGTACATTTTTATAAGTTAAGGTTAGATTGGCTAGGTTACGTTTAATTTCAGGCTGACCTTTATTAGCAAGCCCTTTAATTACTACGATACCATCGCCATTTTTACCCTTTTGAAAATCAACATTCACTGTAGCAGCAGTATTGTATGTTTTGTCATTTGAGTTGGCTACTGACTGACTATCAATAACTTCTTCAGTAATATTATTAGTAACAGGATAGGGCGGATTGTATACAGGAGTAGAATCAACAGATGGTGTCTGTTTAGTTTTTACTTTACTTCTTGGGGAAGCGGGTTCTTGTACATATATCCATACTTCATTGCCTTTAATGGTGGCATTATACTGACCTGCTTTTGCCAGCGATAACATCACACGAGTACGATCGGCTGTCTGACCTGCTTCAATCTGCTGAAGGACAGAATCATCAAATTTTAATAAATTCTGAGGCAGGGCTAATCCTGTATTTGCAAAATCCAGAGCAATCCGTGCCGGATTTTCTGTAGTAAATCCTCGTGGTAGTGCAGGATCCTGATCAAACTGGATTTTGATCAGACGTTGTTGATTCTGCAGTGTACCGACATTAATGGCTGTAATATTGCCCGCCAGTATGCTCTGACTCAGTAAACCCAGACCCAGAGTGGATAAAATAGATATGGTTTTAATTTTCATATTGGTACCTTCTTAATTTTAAAATGGGTTACTTTTTCAGTTCTGGCTAGATGTATTTGTAGAAGCGTTATCTGCTGCCTGTAAAGGTAAGCTGGCACGTCTGTTAATCCATTTACCGGATGAAGAATCTTCGACTTGCTCCGCAATAACAATTTCATCAGGGGTGATAGATGTAATGCGTCCATAATTTTCACCCAGATAATTTCCAAGATTAACAGTGTATACATGATCATTGACAGATATAAACGCAGAAGGAGCTTTACCTGCTGCCTGTATCAAACCAACATAATGTAATTCATTCAATGGAAAATTTTCCAGAATTTGTTTAGGACGATTCAAATCCGGAGCGTTATCGCCTTGTAGTCCGGCTCTTAAACGTGCTGGTTCAAAAATATTCATTTGTGGCGGCGCAGGTGGTGTATAAGTCGGCTGAATATTAACCTGAGCTTCTTGAGTCTGTATAGGAGTTGATTTGGCCTGCTGTCTGGTATTGCGCATCCATTCCTGTAAATCTTCATTTTCTGCCGAACATGCAGCTAGTGTAAGCATACAAAGGCAAAGTAGATATTTATTCATAATTAATCCGTTGCTTATTTATCTTAAAGTATCGCGATTACAGAGATGTTAAGCTATTTTTTATCCTTGCTATTATCGTTCTGTGCTTTGATTTCTGCATTGCTTAAAGCTTTATATGTATTGGCAACTGCATTTAAAGTAAGTGTGTTATCTTTTTCATTACGTTTTAATACAATTGAATTTAAGGTCACAATTCGTGATAATTTTCCTACATCCCTTACAAAATGGCTAATTTGGTTGTAATTGCCTGACAGTGTAATCTGATAAGGTAAAGTTTGGATAACTTGCTGTGCCTCTTTAGAATCACCGGTTTTATCGGAGCTTGTATTTGTAGCCGCGGCAGGTGAAACGCTATCCATGTTTAATCCGTTTCTGGTTGCACATTCATGCAATTCCTGAATCAGATTAGGGATTTCAGCTTGTGTAGGCAACTGTTTTAATAGTAAATTAAATGAACCATTTATTTTATTGAGCTCAGCTTGCAGCTGATCTAAATGGGCTGCCTTTTTACTTTTATCAGCATAAGTCTGTTTTAGCTCTTCTTCTTGCTGTTGCAACTCAGTAACTCGCTGATTTACACCACTGTATACCAAGAAATAAGCCAATACCAGTATAACAACAACAATCCCGCCTGCAATACCTAATTGTACAGGTTTGCTCTGTTGTGGTAAGGAGTTTAAATCTATTGTTTTTAAATCAATATTTTTTGCCATATTCAGTTTCTCCTTCAATTTGATGCCGCTGATGCTTCAGAGTCGCTCTGACTATTTTGTGCTTCTGTTGCTTGATTTTGCTCAGCATTTATTGAGTTTGCACTATTGTGCTGATCAAACTCACTCTTGTCACCTTGATCGGAGAGACTATTCAAGCTTATACGGATGCTAAACTCTTGTGCATTATTAACACGTTTAATATTCATTAATTCTGGAGTACTGAATAACTTACCCGGAAGCGCACTCATAAATGCTGCTGTTTTAGCATCACTGAATGCTCTGCCATTAATTATATAGGTATTGGCGTTTTGGGCCTCAATACTGGTGATATACAAACCCATAGGAGCAACAGTGTTTAATGTGTCCAGTATTCTTGCCGCTTCAAAACGCTTATTGGACAGTTCTTCAACTTTTTCCTGCCGGGCCAGAAAGTTTTTGCGCTCGGCTTCAAGCTGACCAATTTTCTTAATGTCTTTGTCCAGTAAACTGATACCGTCTGTTAATACTTGATTACGTCTTTCCTGACTGCTTAACCGGCCTTCAAATGTCAGATAGCCAAGAGTGGCCAGACCTAAACCAATTATTACTGCACCGATAAGTAAAGTTTGAAACTCTTTCTTTTGTTTGGCCTGCAATTCTTCACGATAAGGCAACAGGTTAATTTTTAGTAATGGTAACATCTTATAATCCTCTTACGGCCAGACCAAAGGCAACAGTTAATAAGCTACTATCCTGCAGTAATTTTGCTTTTTCAATACGATCACCAGGCTGAGCTAACAGGATAGGATTAATTTGTTGTGCCGGTATACGGGTTTGCTGGTTAATACTGTCAGTAAAGCCATTGGCATTATTATTGCTATAGCCAAAAATCAGGATTTCCTCAATTTCATTTTCCTGGCTGGCTGATGTAAAGTAAAACTGTAAAACTCTTTGAATTTCCTGAATAAATTGTTGCTGGAAAGGATGGGCTACTAATTCAAGGTAATTTTCAGGTTTGGACGGATTATAAAGCATGTCCCATGCTTCTTCTTCAGTTAACTGATAGTTGCGTCTTAAAGACTGCATTAAATGATCATAACCAAGGTTAATTTCTTGTTTATAAAGTAATTTACCGTGGCGCATGATAATTGCTTGTGTTTCGCTGTAATCAATATTGAAGACAGCAACACATTTATTAGCCAGTTCCGGTTGTCTGATATTGATCCAGGTGATGGCACTATTCATTATTGCCAGTAAATCTACATCCATCTGTGTAGGTACAATTCCAGCTTCAGTATAAACATCCATCAAAGTATTGACATCGTCCCGTTTGCTATTGACTAACAACAGATTTTCATCACCGAGATCATCTGTATCAACACTCTGATAGTCATAACTCACATCATCAAGTGAGTCATATTGACCTAATTCAGCCATTATCTGTTCTTCTTCGGTATACTCTGTATCCGGACTTCTGTCGAGAAATTGAACTGAGGCCTGTTTTTGCGAAATAGCTACCGTAATGTTACGACAATTGCTTTGCAATTTTTGTTTTGCTTGTTGCAAATAAGCTACAAGTTCTTCATGGTCTTCGATGTTGCCATTACCAATAATATTTTTTGGCAGAGGGACAACAACGTATTTTTCGAGACGAAATTGATTTAAACTGCGTGCATTTAATAGCACCATGTTAATGCTTTTATCAGTAATACTGATACCAAGACACTGTCTCGAGGATGTTGTGGCCACCTTCTTATTCTTTGAATTTATATTAAAATTACTCAGTTTCATGAAAGGGCTTTCTGTCTGTTTATCAAACGGGTCATGTCGGATGTTAAAAGTAGTTGTTATGTATTGCTAACAAAATTTAGAACAAAGTTTACTTTATTTTGGATATATTTCGCAGCCTTTAAATGAAAATTAGTTGATTATGATTAGAAAATTCTTACTTTCTGCTGTAGGTTTGTTTGCCGGACTGGCACTATTTGCTGTCGGTTTGCTGGCAGTGGCGATTATGGTTACCTATCCGAAACTGCCTTCGTTGGAGGCGGTAACACATTATCAACCCAAATTGCCGCTGACAATTTATTCGGCAGATAATAAGCTGCTGGGGCAGTTTGGAGAGGAAAAGCGTGCTTTTACACGAATCAATGACTTTCCTCAGGTGTTGAAAGATGCGGTGGTCGCTGCTGAAGACAAACGTTTTTATGACCATGGCGGAGTCGATTTTATTGGTGTTGCCCGAGCTCTGATTACAAATCTGACCGGTGGTGTGCAATCCGGAGCCAGTACGATTACTCAGCAGGTAGCACGTAATTTTTATCTGACTAATGAGCGTACCTATACGCGTAAATTCAATGAAGCGCTTCTTGCATATAAAATCGAACAGAAATTGAGTAAAGATCAGATTCTTGAGCTTTATTTTAATCAGATTTACCTGGGACAGCGGGCTTACGGGTTTGCAGCTGCTTCTCTTGTTTATTTTAATAAGCCGGTACAAAAACTAGACTTGGCTGAAGTAACGATTTTGGCAGGTTTACCTAAGGCTCCTTCAACCTTTAATCCTGTTGTAAATCCGCAACGGGCTAAAATGCGTCAGCGTTATATTCTCAATAATATGGTGGAAATGGGCAAAATAACGCCTGCTCAGGCTGATGCCGCTTTTGCAGAACCATTAAATTATGTTCATTATCAGCAGCCTATCGATCAGAATGCACTCTATGTTGCAGAAATGGTTCGTCAGCAAATGTATGAAAAATATGGTGATGCAGCCTATACTCAGGGATTTCGCGTTTATACAACAGTTAATTCGCAAGATCAGGCTGTAGCAACAGAAGCTTTGCGTAAAACGCTGAATAATTTTGATAGAGGCGCAGCTTACCGGGGGGCAGAAGGTTTTTTTGACCTGAGTAAAATCCCGGAAGATATGCGTGATGAGCAAATAGAACAGTACTTGGCAAATCGTTCTGCTGTAGACGGTATGTTACCGGCTGTGGTGACTGAACTTAGTACAAATTCAATTGTGGTGTACATTGGCGGTGTAGGAGAGAGCAGGATCGGTGGTAGTAGTTACAACTGGATTAAACGAACCATTAATAATCCAAAATTAGAAGATGCTGCTATCCGAGTAGGTTCTGTTGTGCATGTACGGGGTGATGGTAAAGAGTATCGTGTTGTACAGCAGCCTGAGCTACAAGGAGCGATTGTTGCTCTGGATGCACAAACAGGAGCAGTAAAAGCTTTGGTTGGTGGTTATGATTTTTATCGCCGCAGTTTTAATCGTGCTACTCAGGCCAAGCGTCAGCCCGGTTCATCTTTTAAACCTTTTATTTATTCAGCAGCTATTGCTAAAGGCTTTACGCCGGCATCATTGGTAAATGATGCTCCGATTGTTTTACCAGGAATGGGTTCTGGTGGTCGCGCCTGGACACCTAAGAATTCAGACGGACGTTATGCCGGGTTTATTACATTGCGTCAGGCTTTAACTGCGTCCAAAAATATGGTTTCAATTCGCATACTGATGGCAATGGGCGTTGACTATGCCAGACAGTATGTTCAGCATTTTGGTTTTCGTCTGGAGCAGATTCCGAACAGTTTATCCATGGCTCTTGGCAGTGGTGAGGTAACGCCAATGCAGATGGCTGAAGGATATGCTATTTTTGCTAATGGCGGTTTTAAAGTTTCCAATTATGTCATTGACCGGATTTATGATAGTCGCGGTAATCTGCGTGCGCGGATGCAGCCGTTAGTCGCTAAGGTCAATGCACCACAGGCTATTGATCCACGAAACGCATTTATTCTGTATCATATGATGATGGATGTGGTGAACCATGGTACAGCTTACAGTGCACATGCATTGGGACGCAGTGATATTGCAGGCAAAACAGGTACAACAAATGATAATAAAGATGCATGGTTCGTAGGTTTTAATCCGAACATCGTCAGTGCAGTTTATATCGGTTATGACCGGCCTCGAAGTATGGGGCGTTCTGCTTTCGGTGGTACTATTGCTGTACCGGTATGGCTGGAATACATGCGACATGCATTAAAAGGAAAAACTGTCGTTAATACACCTGTTCCCGCAGGTATTATTCAGAAATCCGGTGAATACTTTCTGAAAGAACATCAGACAACTAATCCTGATTTGCCATTAGACAATCGTGCAGATGGTCCGGTAACAGCTAAAACAAGCAGTAATAATAATGGCGGAGGTGCAGATGATGGAGGTGAAATACCAGTTGTACCTCAATCTGGCGATAATGGTCAGCTAGATTCATTATTTTAAATTTCAATATTAATACAATTATATTCCCCACTAAAATGGACAATCTGGATGATTGTCCATTTTTATTGGGTTTTAAAATATAGATGTATTAAATCATTAATATTTAATTAATTAATAATGCCGGAAAATTTTAAGGTTTAAAATCAGAATACTGAAAAAGTAATCAAGTAAAAAAACAAAATGATTAAAATATCAATAAAATCAATAGTCTATTTTAGTAATTCATATTATTTAGTATATCAATATAACATTGAGTTACAATGATTATACAAATTATCACAATTTTATAAGTAATTTTAAAATAGCTTCTGAGGTTGAAAAGAAAGGAATTATATATGAGCGAGCAACAATTACAGAAAGAGCAGTCAAGTGAAATTGATACAAAGGATAAAGAAGCCACGCTGACAGTTTTTGAGAAAAGTGTATTGGACTCCCAGGGAAAAAGGCATACAGATGAAGATTCATCTACAGCTCCTTTGCCATCAAACTATCCTTATCGCACCCGGATGCGGCGTGCAGCTTATGAACGTGAAAAAGCAAAATTGCAAATAGAATTACTGAAAGTGCAAAACTGGGTTAAGGAATCAGGCCAGAAAATTGTATCTTTATTTGAAGGAAGAGATGCTGCAGGTAAAGGGGGAACGATTAAACGTTTTATGGAGCATCTTAATCCTCGTGGTGCACGAGTTGTAGCACTTGAAAAACCTACAGAAACTGAAAAAGGGCAATGGTATTTTCAGCGTTATATTGAGCGTTTGCCTACTAGTGGTGAAATGGTTTTTTTTGATCGTTCCTGGTATAACCGTGCCGGAGTGGAGCGTGTAATGGGATTTTGTCAGCCTCATGAGTATTTGCAGTTTATGCGCCAGACACCGGAATTGGAGCGTATGCTGGTAAATAGTGGCATATATTTGTTTAAATTCTGGTTTTCTGTATCCAGAGAAGAGCAGCTCCGTCGTTTTATTTCACGGCGCGATGACCCGTTAAAGCATTGGAAGCTTTCTCCGGTTGATATTCAGTCCTTGGATCGCTGGGATGATTATACTGAAGCTAAAAATGATATGTTTTTCCATACTCATACCGGCGATGCTCCATGGACAGTGATTAAGTCTGACGATAAAAAACGTGCGCGCTTGAATTGTATTCGTCATTTTCTTACTGAGCTGGATTATCCCGGTAAGGATATCAATGCAATAGGTGCTGTAGATGATTTAATTGTCCTAAAGCCACAAACTCAGTTTAAAGATTCAACCGATACGCATATTGATTAAATCTATAGCTGGATAACTATTTTAGATGTGATGAAATTAACATATCATATGGATTTTAATGGGTATGCAAGGGTTGTTTTACTTGGGTAAATGTGTCTTATGTGATTTTATATAAGAATACGAATGATTTTTTGTATTATTTTTAGGAAAGTAAACTCACGTGGAATTAACCAAGTATATTACTGATATCGCTAAAGCAGCCAAGGATGCATGCTTTTCTCTTAATACAGCATCTACTGTACAGAAAAATCAGGTATTGTCCTTTATTGCAAAGGGCTTGTCTGTTGAGCGAGATGCAATTCTTGCTGCCAATGAAATGGATATGAGTTTGGCACGGCAGCAGGGAGTGGATTCTGCTTTACTGGATCGGCTGCAACTTACACAAAGCAGAATTGCAGCAATGATTGATGGTGTACATCAGGTTGCCGCATTAGCGGATCCTGTGGGTGAAATGGATGAGTTTCGTGTACTGCCTAATGGCATTACGCTCGGTAAAATGCGTGTGCCATTAGGCGTAATAGGTATGATTTATGAATCCCGTCCGAATGTGACCCTGGACGCAGCCATATTATGCCTGAAAGCAGGTAACAGTTGTGTGTTACGAGGTGGTAGTGAAGCAATCAATACCAATAAAGCAATTGCTTCGGTTATTTCGTCATCATTAAAACAGGCTAGTTTACCGGAAACGGCCGTTAATCTGCTGACTAATACTGATCGTGCCGGTGTAGATATACTGGTGAGTTTATCTGAATATATTGATGTAATTATTCCGCGGGGCGGTAAAGGTCTGGTGCGGCGGGTAAATGAAAAAACGCGGATACCGGTTATCAAGCATCTGGATGGTATATGTCATGTATATATTGATGCATCAGCTGAGGCAGAAATGGCGATTAATATCGCTATCAATGCTAAAACTTCACGTTACGGAACGTGCAATACTATGGAAACTTTGCTGATTCATGCTAGTCGTGCAACAGAATTATTACCTTTACTTCAAGAAAAATATGCAGAAAAAGGTGTTGAATTACGTGGATGTGAACGTACTCAGAAAATTTTGAATGATAATATTATTCCAGCCTCAGAAGTCGATTGGTCAACAGAGTATCTGGCTCCTATTCTTTCAATTAAAGTGGTGAATGATATCAACGAAGCTATCAGTCATATTAATTACTACGGTAGCCATCATACTGATAGTATTGTCACAAATGACTTATCTAATGCACAATTATTCTTACGTACGGTAGACTCATCTAGTGTAATGGTTAATGCATCAACTCGTTTTGCAGATGGATATGAATATGGTTTGGGGGCTGAAATTGGAATATCGACTGATAAAATGCATGTTCGAGGCCCGGTTGGTTTATATGGATTAACCAGCCAGAAATGGATTGCTTTGGGACAAGGACAAGTACGTCTTTAAATTTTAGGTCATAATATTATTTAAGCATATATTGGTTAATTGTCATATGATTATTTGTTATGCTTTTAATGCTAGATTTCAATAAATTTTTTAAATAATTGATTTACGAAATTTATGAATAAAATATCAGTTTTTTATTAGATAAAAATTAAATATAACTATTATATATGTCACTGATATTATTGTACTAATGAAATTTTACAGAAATTAAAAGGGTATAATGTGAAACGCATTGTATTGTTTATTGCTACTAATCTGGCAGTCATTATTGTTATCAATATTGTTCTGAATATTTTCTGTACACTCTTGGGTATTAATATTCATAGTGATAGCTATGGTATTCTGTTGTTACTCGCTGCTGTTGTTGGTTTTACCGGTTCTTTTGTTTCTTTGCTAATGTCTAAAACACTGGCACTCAATTCTGTTAATGGTCAAGTCATTGGTCAGCCTCAAACAGCAGAAGAAGCCTGGCTGTTAAATACTGTTGCCAGTCTGGCCAGTCAGTGGAATATTGCCATGCCGGAAGTGGCTATTTATATTTCACCCGAGCCTAATGCTTTTGCTACCGGAGCTACACGCAATAGTTCGCTGGTAGCAGTAAGTACTGGTTTGCTGCATGGTATGACACAGGATGAAGTAGAAGCGGTACTGGCTCATGAAATAGCTCATATTGGCAATGGTGATATGGTAACGATGACCTTGTTACAAGGAGTGGTTAATACTTTTGTTTTTTTCTGGGCTCATCGAATTGCTGAGATTGTAGCCAGAAAAGATAATGGTGAGGTATCTCATGGTACTTATTATCTGGTAAGCATGATTTTACAGACAGTATTCGGTTCTCTGGCAAGTTTGATAGTTATGTGGTTTAGCCGTCAGCGTGAATACCGTGCAGATGAAGGAGCGGCTCGTCTGGTAGGTGCGCCTAAAATGATAGCGGCCCTGCAAAGATTAAAATATGAAACTAGCCATTTACCTGCAGGTATGCTGGCTTTCGGAATTGCCAGTGAAACTGCTGATGCGATTTTCAGTACTCATCCAACACTGGATAACAGGATTAATCGCTTACGTCAGATGTGATATTAATATGATAGAAGTAAATTCTATCTATTTAAATCTGGCAAATCTGAATTTTAATCAAAACTGTTTTTTTTAAACTCCAGATTTATTCAAGGATTGTGCTCGTATCTATTTTATTGAAAAGAATTTCAAATTTGATTATTTAGCGGCAAAACATACTGGTATATTTTGATTAAATATCATACATATTTGAATTTATTATTATCTAAGTGGTAATCTTGTATTGTTTATAAAAATTTAGTTGTTTTGTGGCTATATTTTAATTCATCAGACTTTAATTCATGATTGCTGTAACAATATACAATTTTACAAACTAAATTATGTTTTTATAATAAATAGAGAGAAAAATGCACAACTACTTAACCCCGAATTTTACTTTTGCACCTATCTTGCCGGATCATGCACAGGGCAGCCGGGTGTGGGATGATAATGGTCAGGAATATATAGATTTAGCCGGCGGTATTGCTGTTAATGCACTGGGGCATTGCCATCCTGCCTTAATTCAGGCACTGACTGCCCAGGCACACAAGCTTTGGCATATTTCTAATATTTATACAACACAGCCGGCACAGGATTTGGCAAAAAGACTCGTTGAAAATACCTTTGCTGAGCAAGTATTTTTTTGTAATTCCGGAGCAGAAGCCAATGAGGCTGCATTCAAGCTGGCTCGCAAGTATGCACGAGATCATTTTGCCGGAGCTCAAAAACATGAAATTATAGCTTGTGTAAACGGATTTCATGGACGTACTTTGTTTACGGTATCAGTAGGCGGGCAACCTAAATATAGCAATGATTTTGCACCTTTACCTACCGGAATTAAACATATTCCGTTTAATGATTCCTCAGCCATTGTGGCAGCTGTTAACGATAAAACCTGTGCAGTTGTCATTGAACCTATTCAGGGGGAAAGCGGAGTATTACCGGCAACTGAAGAATTTTTGCAGGCAGCCAGAGAGGCTTGTGACCGGCATCAGGCTTTACTGATTTTTGATGAAGTACAAACAGGTATGGGGCGAACAGGAAAACTGTTTGCCCATCAATATTATGATGTTCAGCCAGATATAGTTTCTAGCGCCAAAGCTTTGGGTTGTGGTATTCCTATTGGTGCAATGCTGACCACAGCTCAGATAGGAAACAGCTTTACACCGGGCAGCCATGGCAGTACTTTTGGTGGTAATCCGTTGGCCTGTGCCGTCGGCTGTGCTGCATTTGATATTATTAATACACCGGAAACAATGCAGAATGTGCTTCAGCAAGGGAAAAAATTACAGGCAGGTTTGCAGGAACTTGCTGAATCAACTGGCGTATTTTCTCAGGTAAGGGGTCAGGGATTACTACTTGGCTGTGTTATGTCTGAGGCATATTCCGGAAAGGCTGCTCAGTTAATGCAATTGGCTTTACAACATGGTTTGCTGGTTTTGGTTGCCGGTAATAATGTCTTGCGTCTGGCTCCGAGTTTGTTATTGAGTGATACTGATTTACAGGCAGGATTACAACGACTGAAAGCAGCGATTACGGCTTTTATACATATCTGATGATGGAATTTATGCCCAACTCAAACAGACAGCATATTGTTGTATTAACCGGATCCGGTATTAGTGCTGAAAGCGGTTTACAGACTTTTCGTAATCAGGGAGGTTTGTGGGAGGGTGAACGTGTAGAGGATGTGGCAACACCGGAGGCATTTAAGCGTCAGCCATTATATGTGCTTAATTTTTATAATCACCTAAGACGTCAACTGCTAAAAACCGAACCCAATTCTGCTCATGTTGCTCTGAAACGTCTGGAAGATGGTTATGATGTAGATATAATTACTCAAAATGTAGATGATTTGCATGAGCGAGCAGGAAGTACTCATGTTTTACATTTACATGGTGAGTTATTAAAAGCCAGAAGCTGTGTTGATGAAAATTATATTGTGGATTGCCTGGGGGATCAGAACGTAACAGATGTTGATGTTAATGGTTTTCCGATGAGGCCGCATATTGTCTGGTTTGGTGAGGCGGTGCCTATGATTGAACAGGCTATACAAGTAATGCGTTCAGCTGATATTGCAATTATCATTGGCACTTCATTGCAGGTTTATCCGGCCGCTGGTCTAATCCAGTATATACCACCGAACGCTGAAATTTACCTTGTTGATCCCCAGCCGATTGATGGCTTGCAAAATGTACAGATTATTCGCGCCCCGGCTCAGGCTGGTGTATCTAGTCTTGTTAATGAATTACTGCAACGTCCTGAAGCACATTCTTTATCCTGCTGATACGGGTGGTATATCAAAATCAAATTTTAGTTAGTGCTAAAATTTCTGTTCTGATTTTTTTGATTCTTGTAAATTAATATGACAAAAAATGATTTAGTCATTGCCAGCCGCGAAAGCACTTTGGCTATGTGGCAGGCTCATTATGTACAGCAATGTCTTCAGACTGCATATCCGGGGTTATCTGTTGAAATTCAGGGTATGACAACCCGAGGTGATCAGATATTGCATCAGTCTTTATCCAAAATAGGTGGTAAGGGATTATTTATAAAAGAGCTTGAGTTAGCCTTGCAAAAGGGAACAGCAGATATTGCTGTGCACTCTCTTAAAGATGTTCCTATGCAACTTCCGGATGGCTTTATCTTGGCAGCAATAACTGAGCGGGCTAATCCGTTTGATGCATTTGTTTCTCATCAGTTTAGCTGTTTGGCTGATTTACCAGCTAATGCCATAGTCGGAACTTCAAGTCTGCGTCGGGAAGCTCAGATTAGGTTGCTGTATCCTGATTTGCAGGTAAAGCCTCTGCGGGGTAATGTGCAAACACGTCTGGATAAACTTGACAGACAGGAATATGCTGCAATTATTCTTGCTGCAGCCGGTCTTGAGCGACTGGGTTTAGAGCAGCGAATTCAGTGTATATTATCTCCAGAAATATTGCTGCCAGCTGCCGGTCAGGGGGCGCTGGCTATAGAGGTTGCCGCTCATCGTGAGGACTTACTGACTTTATTACAACCATTACACCATCCTGTTACAGCAGCCTGTGTTACTGCAGAACGTACTCTGGCACGTGTACTTGGTGGTAGCTGTCAGGTACCGCTGGCAGCGTATTGTACTGAGAAATCCGGCATGCTTGAGTTACGTGGTTTAGTGGCATCTGTAGATGGTGTAACAGTGTTGCGAGCCAGTGAAAAGGCAAATATTAGTGAAGCAGAGCAGCTGGGTTTGATGGTTGCACATCAGCTAGCCGATCAAGGTGCGCAGCAGTTAATTGATGATGTTTTATCTACCCGATGAATACTTTACCATGTCTGGTGCTAATGCGTCCGCAGCTGGCAGCTACTGCCGATATAGACTGTTGCATTCGTTATGGCTGGCAACCTATTTTACTTGAATATCTGCAATTACAGACACAATCAGCGGCTTTAAACCGGCTATCTGGTCAAAGCCAGAGTCAGAATCAGAATATTATTTTCTGGGTTAGCCCGAGTGCCGTACATATTGCTGCAAATTATGTTTCACGTTCTGATAAATTAATACATGTAGCAGTGGGTGCTGCTACGGCATCAGCATTATCCGGTTATGGATTTAAACAGATTGTTTATCCGGAAAACGGACATGATAGTGAAGCAGTTTTACATTTGCCTTTATGGCAGCAGCGTAAAGGTAAATTGCTATTGATTAGAGGTATAGGTGGCCGCGACTGGCTGATTAAGCAACTGCATCAACTAGGATGGCAAATTGAGGTAGCAGAAGTATATCAGCGAAATCCGGTACCTATAAACTGGTCAGTTATTTCAACACAGGCTGAACAGGGAAATTTGAAGGCAGTGTATATGACGACAACTGCCGCAGTCCAAGCGTGGTTTACTCAATTACCTCCGGATTTGTACGCAGTTAGCAAAAGCTTGTTATACTTAGTTCACCATCCGCGCATAGATGCTGCGTTAACCGGATATGGTGTCCAGACACTTCATGTTCCGGACTTATGTCGCGGACTGGCACTTTTGCATTCACGCAGCACCTGATGATATTTTCTTCAGTAGTGCTGTTAACCTATTATATAAAGTAGGGAGTATACCGAATGAGTGAACAACAGAATGCACAGGCTGGCCAACCTCCTGAACAGGAAAAGCAGCCATTGCTGGTGAATAAACAAGGCGAAGTTAGTGCTCCGCACGAATCGGCTACTTCTGCGATTACTGAAGCTACCAATAAAGATCAAAACACGACACATCAAACTATGAATTCCCAAAAAAACAACACAGTATCAGATGCTTCTGCATCTAGTATTCCTGTTCAGCCATCTCCGGCAAAACAGTCGCAATCCGGCTCAGGTAAGGGAATTGCTCTGGGCGCGCTGGTATTATCATTACTGGCTCTGGGAGCCAGTGGGTTTTTATTTGTTGAAGGGCAGAATCAGCTTAAAAACCAGCAGATACAATTTGATCAGAAAATCGACAATGCTGGAATTAGTGCCAGCAAAACAGCTGTTTCGATAGAAACCAGCCTGACACGCATTGATGAGTTAAGTCGTCAGTTGCAGGAAATTCAAACCCAACAGAAAACTCAGGGTGATAATGTAGACCGGCTTATCCGTGCCTATCAGGAGCTGGTAAAAAATCGCACTGACTGGCTGGTTGATGAAATAGAAGCTACATTGAATCTTGCCTCTCAGCAGTTGCTGATTTCCGGTAATGTTCCTGTTGCAGTTAATGTACTTGAAAGTCTGGATGGCCGGCTATCTCGCTTTGACCAGCCGCAATTGTTGCCTATCAAAAAGGCTATAAGCAGTGATTTGGAAAATCTGAAAAACCGGCCTTATCTGGATGTTGCCAGTGTTTCATTGCGTCTAAATCGTCTTGAGTCTGCTATAGCAGGTCTGCCGTTAGTAATTGAAAATCAGTTACAGCCCGGAGTGACAAGTAATACACCGGTGAATCCAAATGCTTCATGGTGGCAGCGTACATGGCAAAATACTTTGCACTCTTTACGCAGTATGGTAGAAGTGCGTCACATTAATCACAATGATTCAATGCTAATGTCGCCTGAACAAATATATTTTGTACGTGAAAATCTGCGGCTGCGATTGCTGGATGCACGTATTGCTCTGATTCAGCGCCGCGGAGAAGTCTATGTTGCTGATTTAAATGGTGCAGAAGCTGCTGTCAAGCAATATTTTGACGGTGGTTCAGCAGCAACACAGTCGTGGCTGAAAGAATTAACTCAGTTAAAGACACTTAACGTGCAAACTAGTCAGGACAATAGTCTGTCAGCCAGCCTGGCTGCTGTACGTGAATACCAGAATCAGTCTGGAATGGATATGTCAACGGCGTTGCCGGATTTAAGTGCATCATCTGCCAGCAATGTACCGGTACATACCGAACAACAACAGACTAGCCCTATAAACAGTAATAATGCTTCTGCAGCGTCATCTTCCAGACAAGGAGACCATTCATTATGAGATCTCTATTATGGTTGATTGTTCTATTTATTGTTGCAGTGGGTGTCGTACTGGGTGCGAAATATTACAGTGGTGATGTGTATATTGTAGTTGAGCAAACTCTGATACGTATCAATCTACAGCTGTTTATTGGTCTTGTGTTGCTAACGGTAGTGCTGTTGTATATATTTTTACGCATTGTTATGGGTTTTGTGCATTTACCCGGTCACTGGCATCACTGGCGTATCAATCATCAGCGTCATCAGGTTGAAACAGCATTAAATCATGCTGGTTTAGCCTACTTTGAAGGTCGCTATCAGTTTGCTGAGCGTGAGGCTGAGCGGGTCTTACGTAATAAACAGGGGCAGCACAGTCGTGCTCTGGCCTTATTACTGGCTGCCCATAGTGCTGATCAGATGGATGACAGTACAACACGAGACCGTTATTTAGATGAAATTGCAAAGTTACCGGAAAAGCAGCAGCTTTCCCGCTATTTGCTTCTGGCTCAATCAGCTTTATCACAGCACAATAATCAGCAAGCCAGAAGTGCACTGGAAGCAGCAGCCAAAATCAATCCGAATTTAACCCAGCTTGTTAAGCTGCAGTTACGATATGACTGGGAAAAGCATGATGCTCAGGGTGTTTTGGAAGCAGTTGATAAATTAAGCCACGCAGGAGCGTTAAGCAAAAGCGAACAGCATAATTACCAATATTGGGCTTATCGACAGTTACTGGCAAATGTTAAAGAGCCGAGTGAGCTGAAAAGTAGTCTTAATTTGATTCCGGTAGATGAACGTGAAAGTACACTTAGTGCAAACATTGCAGAAAAATATCTTCAGCTAGGTATGTATACTCAGGCATTGAAATGGGTAAAAAAATATTATCCGCGCACTCATGATGCTTCACTATTACCTGCATTTAATCAGGCCAATCAATATCTAAGCAGTAAAGAACAGCAAAAAAATATGGTAACCGTCGATAAGTGGTTACAACAAAATCCGCAAGACCCGGACTTACTATTGTTGATGGGTGAGTTAAGTTATCAGCAACAACTTTGGGGAAAGGCAAAAACTTATCTCGAAGCCAGTTTGCAGGCCAGTAATAATAATGTAACCAGATTGTTATTAGCTAAAGTACTGGAGCAATCCGGTCAGAGCGAGGCTGCCGAGCAGCAGCGTAATGAAATTCTGGCCACAATTGGTAATAATGATGAGTTGTAATTTTTAGTTTTTATTTAACAGGCAGTTGGTACTGTATGTACTAACTGCCTGAGGTTAATTATGGCAGTTTTACATAACGATACTTTTTTACGTGCTTTACTAAAGCAGCCGGTTGAATATACGCCGGTATGGTTAATGAGACAGGCTGGACGCTATTTACCGGAATACAGAGAAACACGGGCGAAAGCCGGCAGTTTTCTCGCACTTTGTCATAATCCAGAGCTGGCTACAGAGGTGACTCTTCAGCCATTGGAGCGTTTTGCACTGGATGCTGCTATCTTGTTTTCCGATATTCTCACTATACCGGATGCAATGGGGCTGGGTTTGCATTTTGTCGAAGGTGAAGGACCTAAATTTACTCATCCGTTGCAGTATGAAAAGGATGTGACACGTTTACAGGTTCCTGATATGAACCGTTTGCGCTATGTGTTCGATGCTGTTCATAGTATACGTAATGCTTTGAACGGTCGTGTACCGTTAATTGGTTTTTCTGGCAGTCCGTTTACACTAGCCTGTTATATGGTTGAAGGAGAAAGCAGTCGGGATTTTCGTTTATTGAAAACCATGCTTTATCAGCGACCGCAATTGTTACACCGGATACTGGATATTAATGCGCAGACAGTAACAGCTTATTTAAATGAACAGATAGCTGCAGGTGCACAGGCCGTACAGATTTTTGATACATGGGGCGGAATTCTCAGCGATAAAGCTTTTCAGGAGTTTGATTTACGCTATTTGCAACAGGTCGTTTCAGGCTTACAGCGTGAAGCAGATGGTCGTAGGGTACCAGTCATTATATTTACTAAGGGCGGTGGCCAGTGGCTGGAACAGTTAGCTGCACTGGGTGCTGATGCGTTAGGCGTGGACTGGACTGTCAATTTACAGCAGGCACGTCAGTTGGTCGGACAGCAGGTGGCATTACAGGGAAATCTTGACCCGCTGGCTCTATTTGGTGATTCAGAAAGTATTACAGACGAAGTTAAGCGTTTACTTGCTGCTTACGGAGCTGGCAGCGGACATGTATTTAATCTGGGTCATGGTATCAATCAATATACTAATCCGGAAATGGTGAAATGTGCAGTAGATGCGGTACATCGCATTTCTACAGAATATCATCAGAATTAATTATTTTTATTTCAGAGAATATTAATTAATTCTGAAACAAATAAATGATGTGAATAATTACTTGCTATTTCTGACAGTCACAGACTTAGTTTTCTGTACCTGCCAGAATTTTTTATCTGATATTTATCTCAATTCATTATATAGATTATTTATCCATTTATAATCTACTATATTCTAGACATTAAATAATTGGTTTACTTATATGTTACATGATATACCCTGGGCTGAAATTCTTGTTGTATTACATGTGATTGTGGTTACTGTTCTGGTAGTGAGAGTGTTATACCATCAGCGTAATACAGGAGTTTCCGTTGCTTGGATTCTGATGTTAATGGCTTTTCCTTTAGTCGGGGCTGTAGGCTACTTGTTAATTGGTGAACCCAGGCTGGGTTCACGCCGGCTACGTCGTCAGAATGAACTGGTGAAATTTTATCAGGGATTCAGTAATAAATATCTGCATAATTTCAATCAGCATGCTTGTAGTGGTCTGAATGAACGTTATCATGGTATCAGTTTGATTGCAGCCGATAAAACTGGATTTGAGGCTACCGAATACAATCACTTAAAGCTTCTTACCAATGATGAAGAAATCATTGCCGCCATTCGTTATGATATTCAGCATGCGAAAACAAGCTGTTTACTGGCTTTTTATATTGTTGATCCGCAGGGAGAAATTATTGAATTGCTGAATGATGCCATTGCAGCAGCACAACGAGGTGTGGTTACCAGTATGCTGGTTGACAGTATTGGTAGTGTAAAATTCTGGCGTAGTGACTGGCCTCAGCGTTTACGCAATGCGGGTATTACATTGACTGAAGCTTTACCCGTTCAATTATGGCGCACTTTTCTTGTACGTGCAGATTTGCGTAATCATCGTAAAATTGCGGTTATAGATCAGAAAATTGGCTATACCGGCAGTTTTAATCTGGTCGACCCGCGTTTTTTCAAAAAAAATGCCGGTGTCGGACAATGGGTTGATGTGATGATGCGTTGTGAAGGAAGTCTGGTACAACCTCTGGCAGCAGTATTTGCCGGTGATATGGCAGTAGAAACTGAATCTAATTTAATGCAGGTACAGCAATGGGTAGACAGTTACGGTAAACAGGCGCTCATGCATAATCTGCAAGTTGCACAACAGGAACAAAGTGGTGTAGTAGTTCAGGTGATTCCTTCAGCACCTGAGCAAGGCAGTCCGGTTATTTACGACACTATTGTTAATGCAATTCATGCCGCTACACGACGTATTATTATTACGACGCCTTATTTTGTTCCGGATGATGCTTTGCTGCTGGCTTTAACTACGGCTGCTACCAGGGGAGTGGATGTTACTCTGATTGTACCGGAAGCAGTGGATTCAATGCTGGTGAAATATGCTTCACGTGCATATTATCCAAGACTATTACAGGCTGGGGTGAAAATTGCTTTGTTTAAGGGTGGGCTGTTACATGCTAAAACTTTAACTGTAGATAGTGATTACACTTTGTTTGGCACTGTAAATATGGATATGCGCAGTTTTTATCTCAATATGGAAATTAGTCTGGCTATTTATGATGAAAGTATGACTGAAAAAGTAGTGGCATTACAGAGTACTTATTTGAAAGCTTGTGAATTTATCGAACTGAAAACATGGCAGGCTCGTTCAAAGTGGTGGGGGCTGGTGGAGAATACAGTGCGTCTGGTTGGTCCGTTGTTATAAATTATTCATACCAATAACAGTGCTGCCGGCAGTTTTTATTTCATTATTCTTTAATATGGTGTGAAGAAAAATGTTTTAAGTATGTAATATTTTTAAAAATCAACTTTAGTTTGAATGTGCTTATATTATTTGTATTCAATAATTATTAATACAACACTAATTCGGTAATAGAGTAATTAATAAAAATATAAATCAATATCATAAACAGCGGTTTTGTAAATAATGTTAACTCAATGATATTCAAAGAATATTATGGTAATGTATATTTTGAAACGCATGATTGATGTCCGGATAATGAAAATATAGACGGCATTACTTTTTTATCAATACGTTATAAACGGGATTATCGTGTTTGAATAATGATATTTGTCCCATATTTTAAGTAAAAAAGCACTGATATTATCAGTGCTTTTAAACATATTAAGTGAAATATTGGTTATTTCTTTGCAGTTACTGATTAATTCTGTTGTATGCCGGCAATCAGCCAGTCTTGCTGACTACCAATCGGTTTAACAAAATGCCAGATTTCACTGAATGGCTGTTGTGGACTGCCCAACTCTTCACTTACCAAACCGCTAAATCGTACACTGGCAACATACTGACCATTTTCCTGAGTATTGTCTACTAGATCGGTATTAAGATTACTAAATTCAGCTGTATCCTGATTATTCATAATATCATTACGAATATCTGCAAACATATCTGAAGTAAAGTAGCGACGTATTTCTTCCAGATTAGAAGCGTTGTTCATTGACTGGACATGATTAAAACGCTGGCGGGCAAAGCGCAGAAATGCATCTGGATTGCTTCCGTCTACCATAGTAGATGAATTATGTGGTATGGAATTATTATTGCTTACAATTTTTTGTCCAAATATATTGGTACTGTTACTATTGCCATTAATATTTGATGAGTTAAAATTTCCATACTTTCCAGTACCCGCGTAAGGTATATTGGACTGATGATTTTTTTTGCCGGTAAAACGACGGTAAAGATAAAAGCCGCCTAATGCAATAATAAGTAGCCAAAGCCAGCTAAAACCATTTTTTTGCTCTGGTTGTGACTGTACTTGTAGCTGATCATTATTGGTCGATTGAGTAGCTGCTACGCTATTATCATTGGTGTTTTCACTGTAATTACCATCAGCATTCGGAGCTGGTGCATTAGATTGCTGCTGATTATGATTAGCCATTGCATGACCGGCAAGGGCTCCAATCGTCGCACCAGCTACACCTGCACCAATTATCCGACCGGTATTGCTTGAGCGAGGCTGTGTCTGACCAGAGTAATTATTCTGGTTGTTAGCACGATAATCATTGCGTCCGGAGTTGGAATAAGAGTTGGAGTAATTGGAGCGTGACATTCCACGATTACTGCCGCCGCCAATTCGTTTGGCTTCAGCCAGTGGACTTAGTGTCAGACAAAGGATTAATGCTGAAGCTATATAGCGTAATTTTCTATTTTCCATCACTTGGATACTTTCACATCAGAAATATTAAAACTAACTCTACCGTACATAGCGCTGAAAAATAAGATTTCAAGCAAAAATGTAGTAATTATTTAATCTCTTTTACGGTTTTATGGTGGCTTTTGCGAAAAAGACAGTATTGTATCGTATGAAATTAGTATAAACATAATTGATTATAAAAATATTTATCATTAATTCATACTATAAATCTGAATAAATTAAGACAATAGTAACTAAATATCAGAACTAAAAATTATATGTGTTTATGGTATATCCATTAGTTTTATTGTATGGGTTAAATGGCAATCAAAGATTGAGAATAAAAAGAACCCTCTGTGCCAAGGGGAGAAGCAGCAGAGGGCTAAAATAATGTTTCGACAAGAGAATACTAAAAACCATTTTAAATCTTTAAGTTATACGCTTGTTGCTGCGTATAGATATCATCTTAATGACTTAGACTGTTTTTTGCTGAGAAAGTTCTTATAGTTTTGTTATATTTTGTAATTTTTTTTCTTTTGAAATCCCGGCAGGGTAATATTGTAATGATAAGCGAATAAACGGCTTATTACTCCGCCAATAAATAAAATATTGATACTCACTGGTGTAACCATTTTCCAGTGATCCAGCAAACACAATAGCAGACCAAGTAAAATAGCAATAGTGCCATAAATATCGCTGCGCAAAATAATGGGTACTTCATTTACCAGTATATCGCGTAATATGCCGCCACCTACTGCTGTTACAAATGCCAGTGTAATTACCCCAAACCAGTTTAACTCAAGATCAAGGCCGACTTGCGCGCCTGTCAAACTAAAAGCGGCTAGTCCCAGTGCATCGGCAACGACAAACCATACAGTCAATACACGATGACGGTAATACTGCAAATGACATACCCAAGAAATTACTAGTGTAATGAAAATAGTCCATAATGCAGTATTATTTTTAAAAATCATAGGAATGTGGCCAACCAGAGCATCACGCATCATGCCTCCGCCTACTGCAGTTAGCAAAGCTACAATCACTACGCCCAGAATATCCAGCCTTTTGCGGAAACCAACCAGATAGCCGGATACAGCAAAAGCGGCAGTTCCGATTATACTTATCAATTGAAAAATAAAATCTGTATTAGGCATGTTACTTCAAGTCAGATTCTGGTTGAAAAAAACGCCATTCTCCAGTGGGTAAATGATCAGTTTCCCATTGTCCGAAAGCACAGCGATGCAAAGCGGAAACACGATTGCCTGCGGCCGCAACCATACGCTTAACCTGATGATATTTACCTGAAGTAATCGTAAGCAGCAAGGTATACGGGTCAGTTAACTCAGCGGCCTGTGCTGTTACTATTTCATTGTCATCATGCAACAAGACCCCGTTTTTTAAAATAGTACACAGTTTTTTGTCTGCAGCATGCTTCAAACTGACACGATAAATTTTTGGAAGTTTATGTTTTGGTGACGTGCAACGGTGATTAAACTGACCATCATTAGTCAGAATCAGTACACCGGTTGTATCTGCATCCAGTCTACCTACAGCCTGCATGTCAAGATGTCGCAATGGTTCTGGTAATAAACTGAAAACACTTGGATAAAATTGTGGTTTATGCGAGGTTTCATAATCTGCTGGTTTATTGAGCAGAATATAGAAGTAAGGAAGAGGGACTGGTATCAGGCTTACATCATCAATGTGTAAACTGCTTACCATTTGTGGATTGATCTCCATATGAGGATCATTGCAGAGTTTATTATTAATTTGTACGGCACTATCGGCAACTAATGCCTGACATTGCTTGCGACTACCCAAACCTTGTGCTTGCAGGTATTTTATTAATTGCATGACTAATAAACCTTAATAACCGGTTATCCTGATAAGTTAAAAAAACAGCAAAGTATCCAGCAAAAAAACCGGAATAAGTAAAGCAACAGACCAACCCATGTAGCCAAAAAAGCCTGGCATAGTAATTTGATGTTGTTCGGCAATGGATTTAACCATGAGATTAGGAGCATTACCAATATAACTTAATGCCCCCATGAATACTGAACCCATAGAAATAGCTGTTAATGTGGCCGGTAAATGTTGCATTAGTGTGACTGCATCACCACCTGCAAGGTTGAAAAACACCAGATAGGTAGGTGCATTATCCAGAAAGCCGGATAATAAACCGCTCAGCCAGAAATAGAGAGTATTGACAGGTTCACCATTATGCTCAATGATATTTATCAATATTTTGAAATTCCCCGTGCCTCCGAGTTGTAACATAGCCATAACGGGTGCAATAGTAATAAAAATACCGATAAATAATTTGCCTACTTCCGCCATTGGAGTCCAGTTAAAGTCATTTTGCCGGCGTATTTTTGCCGGTGTTAATTTAAGCGAACATAAGGTAATGATTGATAGTAAGCCATCACGTATCCATGCAACTGAACTGATTTCAACTCCGTAAACATACCATGTCGGTGCATTTTTATATAAACCGGAAATTAATATTACTCCGGTAACAGCAAATAATAACAACAGATTGGCTTTACCCTGAACAGACCATGAAAAAATAGTTTTCTGTACTTTAACTTTATTATCAGTACTCGTCTCTTGTTGTAATAAATAGTGATCAATACAAAGAAATATCAAAAGTAAAATCAGAGTATTTATGAGTACTGGTAACAGCATATGACTGAAAGTCCATTGGAAACCAACACCTTTAAGAAAGCCCAGAAATAAAGGAGGATCACCTAGTGGTGTTAATCCGCCGCCAATATTAGCAACGAGGAAAATAAAAAATATCACAAGATGAGTTCGATGGCGTCGATGGGCATTGGCTCGTAATAAGGGGCGGATAAATAGCATGGCAGCACCAGTTGTGCCCATAACACCCGCAAGTACTGTACCTGCAGCCAGTATCAGCACATTCAGTTTTACATTACCCGTACCATTAATATTGATAAAGATACCACCAGACAAGGTATATAAAACCAGTAGCAACAGCATAAAGGGTATATATTCCTGAAATAATGCATGCAGAGTAATAGATATACCTTCAGACGTACCATAAAACCAGCTCAATGGTAACAAAAATAATGCACACCAAATACTAATGATTTTTCCGTTATGATTATGCCATAATTTGGGGAGCAGCATCGGACATAATGCTATAGATAAAAGTGTACCAATAAAGGGGATGCACCACCATAAACTCAACTCATTGGCAGGTAATCCGGCAGCCAGTACAGGAAAAGGAACTAAACTGAGTATAATTAAAATGATTAATTGCAGTATTCGATTACCTTGCCGTGACAAAGAAAAGGTAAACCGCTCATCAGAAGATTTAATCGGCGACATTGTATATTGTTTACTATTTAAGCATACAGAGATTTTAACAATAATTCCTTATGATGTTGAAGAATTAATATGATAAAAGGTGAGTTATTAACTAAAAGTATCAGACCAGAAAAATAATAGTTAGCTGTTGATAGGTTTATATGGTATTGGTGAAAGACTCGGATTGTATGGGTATAACTGTATGGGTATATTTGTCATTTTAGGTTAAGTTATTTTTATTTGTGTGTCGGATATTCTATAGCCAGCTTTGTCCAGCCATCTATTCCCATTTTCCTTAATAACGCTTTATTACGTTCATAAATAGTTGCAGCATCTGGAAATGCTGCAACAGCCTGATCAATACTACTTTCCCGGATTAAATGCAAAATAGGATATGGGCTACGGTTAGTATAATTACTGATATCATCTTTAGGTTCATCCGCAAACTGAAAATCCGGATGAAAAGGAGCTATTTGTATAATGCCATTTGCTTGTATTTCATAAAGTAGATTTTCTGCTAATGTTACGGCATCCAGAAAAACTTCAAAATCTGTAAATAATAAGGGTTCGATTAATAATGTGGTTTCTATTTCGTGTGCCGGTGTCTGTAATAAAAGCTGTATTTCCTGTTCCACAAATTCCAGAAATGCATCAATATGTCTGGCGTGGCTCACGCCAAACCGCAATCTTTGCAAATTGTAAGGTTTTTTGGCAAAAGGGCAAAGATTGAGACCTATTACGGCCTGTTCCAGCCAGTGGCGACAAATGGTAATGATTTCTTTATCTTGAGTAGAAATTACAGACATAAGTATTTATCTATACATATAGCAGATAACTTGGTGTAACGTAGCTGCACCAGAGAATAACACATTCTTTACCAACAAGTTATTAATTTTTTGTTATTAATAAGTTTGCTTAACCGACATTCAAATGTTCTAAAGGTAATGATGTCGTTGTCTTAATTTCTTTCAATACAAAACTGGATTTAGCATCTTCAACACCGGGTGTAGCCAATAATGTTTCCAGTACAAAATGCGAGAAGGCATTCATATCGGAAAAAAAAGCCTGAAGAATATAATCAGATTCACCGGTGAGAGCAAAACAATTAAGTACCTGAGGCCATCGCTGAACCGCCAGTGTAAATTCATCCCGGGACTGTTTGCTTTTATTCACGCTCACCCTAATAAAAGCCTGTAAACCCAGTTCCACATGAAAAGGATCAAGCAGAGCTGCATACCGGCGAATTATCCCCGATTCTTCCAGCTGTTTTAATCTGCGCAGACATGGCGATGGTGATAAAGCTACACGTTCAGATAGCTCAACATTAGTAAGACGACCGTTGTCTTGTAAAACTTGCAAAATTTTCAGGTCGGTTTTATCTAAAAAACTTATTGCCATGATATACAAGGATCCTGGAGAGTTATTGCTGCTGCAATGAAACAGGCAGCGACGTTGTATTAAGGTTAAGATTGATACAATATACAAAACTGGACTAAATTACACAAATATATTCTATTTTGACATTAATTTAAACTTTATACTAGTTATTTAAAATGCTTTTTAAATATCTATCCCATTTAATAATATAAAAAATTTTTTAATATCATTAGTTTCCTCAAAAATGGGTTTTTCAGTTTAAAGTAGTAATGACAGCAAATAATAGCTGGATACGATTTATACAAGAGATAAAATATTGGCTTATTTCAACGGAAAAGGGTTGGAATTTTTACGTAAGATGAAAAATTTATACCCTAATGCTGTTCAGATTGTTCGATTGACTAAAATCAATTCCGAAATACTTAAAGCATTTATTGTAATGTATTTCCTTTTTTTATTTAAATCACATTAGTCTTATTAAGCAAACCAACCCAATGCAGCCAGTAATAAATCCATAAAATCAGTTTATAGACCTCACATTACTGGTTGTGTTTCTGCTTTACTAAAACGACTGTTAAATTCACTGGTATATGGCGCACAGATTTATTAGTCATTACTTCCTGAATAAAATGTCCCTACATAAATGACTTAATAGATTTTGCTCTGGCTTACTAATAATCTTCGCGAAACAATCCAGCAGTTAAATTTTAAATAGTAGTTATGATTAATAAAAAAGGGCGTAATTTACGCCCTTTTTTACCCAAAATAAAATTGATAACAAGTTCATATTACCTGTCGCAATATTTATCCTTCTTGCAAAATTTTACTTATTCTGCGAATCTCTTCATCCGTAAAATCGCAACGGGAAAAATTTTCATCAAGAATAATAGGTGTAGGATTATTATCACTGATTACACCTAAAACATCGTATTTCTTTTTTGAATGCTGCTTGAGTACAATAGGACCACCATCTGTTTTAGAATTAAAAGTAGCTGAATATTTATTATTCTTACCCTGTGTATCTTTTCCCTTGTATATTGCTATTGTTATTGTCTGAAGAAATTTAAGCTTAACTGGAACACTAACTGGTTTCAGTTTATGTCCATTTATTTCATCAATAATTTTTGTTGAATTACGTGCCCTGCATAATAAATCGATTATTAACCAAATCGCCCATAATATTGCTAGTATAAGAGCCGTAATAATCAAAAATCGACTAAACATAGTTTTAATCGCTAAATCCAATGTCATTAATGAAGGATTATCAGCGAAAGCTATGACTTGTACCTGATACCTTTTGCTATTTCCAAAAAAAGAAAAATTTTTCTCAATAAAACCACTATCATCATTATAAATTTTTACGGAACAACTAGTAATCAAACGTCGAACCTTGCATTCGCCACTAATATTATGATCCACAACAATTGGATTGCGAGATATTTTATAATCATCAATCAAATCTGGATAATTATCCACCGCTAAATATATCCCTAATAATAAGCATAAAAATATACAAAATACTCTTCCTATTTGTCGTGAAGAAGCTTCATTTTTCAGCTTATTTACTTTTAAAGAGCGATCAGGAAAAACACCTGTTATTTTATTTATCAATTCCATTTTACAAACAACATCCTTGGTTAATTATTAATACTTCCAATATCATTTTCGTTTACATGCTAATTTTATTTAACATAAAATAAATCAGTAAAATCATATATTTCAAATCAATTTAGCCATTTTATTGACAAAATATAAAAAAAAACTACAATTTTGCTATATTGTAATAAAATTAATTAATATTTTTCAATTATTATTTACTAAAAGAATATTATTTCATAATTTTTATTACAAATGTTTAGCGATAATATTCATTAAAAACCATAATGAACATTAATATTATTGATTAAATCTAACTGTTTTGGTTATAGGTAATATTTATTTATAATTTTGTAATACTATAATTTCAATTCATTAATGGTCTGTTTTTAATAAATAATTAACGATAACCATATGAATACTAAAATTTTATTGTTAATTAGTTTAAGTTATTACAAAATTAAAAAAACTATTGTCCAAATAAGAGATATAATTGATTCTATAAAAAATTTAACTAAAATTTAAATATAAGTTAAATATTTATTTAAAAAATACTGGCATATATATTAATTAGGTAATGAAAATAGAATGAGTAATGTTCATGATTAAACGTAATTCACCTGTGACTTCATCCGGTTCAAAATTAAATATGACTTTAATTATTACGGTACTGATAACCGGGGCACTAGCTTTTGTTCATGTTTATGCTATTCAATCAATTTTACCGGTATTGATGCAGGAATTTCATGCCAGTGCGGCGGCAATGGGTTTAACTGTAGGAGCAACGATTCTGGCTATTGCATTAATGTCGCCGTTTTTAGGAATGATTTCAGATGCTTTCGGGCGTAAATTTTTTATAGTCGGTTCGATAGTTTTTATGTCTATACCGACTTTTTTCTTAGCTTTTATTTATAGTATCAATTGGTTATGGTGGTTACGCTTTACTCAGGGAATAGCAGTTCCCGGAATAACTGTAGTTTTACTGGCTTATTTAGGCGAGGAATTTTCCGTTAATACCCGTATTAAATTAATGAGTTTTTATGTTTCTGGTACAGTATTAGGTGGGTTTCTTGGTCGGTTTCTCATGGGGTACCTGACAGAATTTATTGGCTGGCGGCATGCTTTTATGGTAATGGGCATTATCAGTATATTAGGTGCAGTTTGGGTATGGAAAAATCTTCCGGCATCCCAAAAATTTGAGGCCAGGCCTCAGGTTTCAACAGCATTAATAACTTTATGGCATCATTTACATAACTATTATGTCCTTGCAGCCTGTGCATTAGGGTTTTGTGTACTGTTTTCTCTGGTTGGTTGTTTTACCTATATCAATTTGTATCTTGATCAGCCACCATATAATCTAAGCAGTTCACAATTAGCTAATATTTTTGCCGTATATCTGATTGGTATGATTATTACACCATTATCAGCACGTTTAATTGTTAAATTTGGTACCAATCTTACTGTACTGATTGCAATGAGTTTATCAATTTTTGGTGTGTTAATCACTTTATTGCATCCATTATGGCTAATTGTTCTGGCTCTGGCTATTATGAGTAGTGGCATATTTATTACCCAATCTTCTACCATCACTTATATAGCTGCCAATGTAACCGAAGGCCGTTCATTGGCTTCCGGTCTGTATTATATGTGCTATTATGCAGGCGGTTTTGCCGGCTCATTATTATGTGGTCATGCCTTTGAGAGTGGAGGGTGGTTTATGACTGCTGTTGTATTAATTAGTGTGCAGTTGCTGGCAATGCTGATTGGTGGTGTGTTGATGCGAAAAAAAGCATAAACAGAAACATTGAAATCATATAAAACACCATTTTTATAATGGTGTTTTATATTGCATATTTTTTGATTTAGTAATTGTATCTGTCGAAATAAATTTTATCAATTTATAAACTATTAAGTAAAAGAGTAATATTTATTTCATTATCAGGCTAAAGAAGTTTGTATAGAATTTTAGTGCTTGAAAAAAGAATTACATATTAATTTAGCCAGAATTTTATTTAATCTGACAGGTAAATAAGATTTATATTTCTATATGGATAAATTACGTTAGAATTTGACTGTCTTGATTAAGAGTACTGCTTATGCAGCCATTATCACATTATCCGTTTATTATTATCGGTGCAGGCCCTGTTGGCATGCTTACTGCTTTGTTGTTAAAACAGCAGAATCAATCGGTTTTATTACTGGAGGCCAGAGCTGCTGACAGTAATCTGAATGATCAGCGTACTCTTGCTTTGTCATATCATAGTATCCAGACTTTCCGGCAGGCCGGAATATATCTGCCTGATGAAATTTTGACTTTTATCCGGCAGGTACATGTTTCACGGCAGCATCATTTTGGTCGTGTACTGATGTCAGCACAGGATATAGGATTACCTTATCTTGGAGCGACGATTGATTACGTCAGATTATTACAGGCTTGTGAAACAGCATTACAAAAAAATAATGTACCTGTGCAATGGCAAACAACTGTTGAACAGGTACAAAGTACAACTCATTGGGCTTCAGCACAGTGTTTTTATCAGCAACGAAGGCTTAACTTAACTGCACAATGGCTGATTCTGGCAGAAGGAGGTGAACTGGCTGCCGGCTTGCCGAATATAAAAGTACACACTCATGATTACCGGCAGCTGGCTTTAGTTAATACTCTAAAGTTTGAGGTAGGCAATCATGCTATAGCCTATGAACGTTTTACTGAAAATGGACCACTTGCTTTATTACCTTATAGAAATGATTTTCGACTGGTCTGGACATGTACTCATGAAGAAGCATTGCAACGAGAGCTGTGGAATGTGGCAGAATTTAATCAGCAGTTACAGTCTGTAATGGGAGATCGCTTAGGTCATTTAGAGCAAATGGGAACGCCGGCAACTTTTCCATTGAAATTACGTCAGCTTAACCAGGTATATAGCCAGAGAGTAATTTGCATTGGAAATGCTGCCCAAACCATGCATCCAGTTGCTGCACAAGGATTGAATCTCGGTGTTCGTGATGCCGAAATGTTAAGTGCAACATTTGGTAAGACAGATAAGATTTCTCTTAATGATAGTTCTTTAGCCGGAAAATATGCACGAATACGTGCTTATGATGCTCGTGCAGTTGTAGGCTTTACGCATATTCTGGTACAACTGTTTGATCATGCTCACAGCGGGCTGGCATATGGACAAGGTATGGGTATGAGTATTTTGGGATCAGTGCCTGCTTTGAAGCATAAGTTTATCAGACAACTGGTTTTTGGAGTAACTCCGCATCCCGATATCTAGAATAAATACTATTGTTTAAACAATATGGAAAGCAAAATGAGCATGAACACACAATATGATTTTGATGTCATTATTCTAGGGGGAGGGTTGATTGGTGCAACTTTAGCTTTAGCTTTACAACAGCAAGGTAAAAAGATTCTTATCATTGAAAAAAAGCCACCTCAAACAGATTTGCTCAGTCTCTCTCAGTCTTGGGATGCCCGTATTTATGCCATTAGTCCGATTAATCAGCAATTTTTAAATAGTTTAGGCGTTTGGCCGGAAGAAAGAGTACAAAAAGTAAACCATATGGAAGTTTATGGTGATGGTAATGGATGCATTAGTTTTGACGCCTCCAGTGTAAATGTACCTTGCTTAAATTCTATGGTTGAAAACCGCTATTTACTGGCAAAATTGTGGCTAGCATTGGAGGAAGAGGGGGTAGCAATAGTCAGTAGTTGTCCTCAATCGGTGATTACCGATGTATGGTCGGCAAAAATAACACTGGAAAATGGTCAAACTTATTGCAGTCAGCTAGTGGTTGGTGCAGATGGAGCTAATTCTTGGTTGCGTGAGCAGGTTGGTATTGAAGTAACCGCTTCTCCATATCAGCAACAAGGTATTGTTGCTAATTTCAAAACGGAAAAACCACATAATGGATGTGCTTATCAGTGGTTTCGTGGTAGTGATATTCTTGCTTATTTACCTTTACCACAGCAGCAGATTTCTATCGTATGGTCGACATCTGACCTAGAAAGTCTGACGAAGCTGGATAAAGAAAGTTTTGCACGGGAAGTTGCTTTGGCAGGTAATCAAAAGTTAGGTGAACTAACACTAACCACTCCTGTGTTCAACTTTGACCTGATAATGCGACAGCCTAAAAAAATTGTCAGCCAAAGAATTGCTCTGATTGGGGATGCAGCTCATACTATTCATCCATTGGCCGGACAAGGCGTAAATCTGGGTTTTGCAGATGTGCAATGTCTCAGTAACTTACTGACAAATGCCAGTGATTCGGGTATATGGTCTATTCTCAGGCAGTATCAGCGATCAAGATTATTAGCAGTAAGGCTGATGCAATATAGTTGTGATGGTTTATTCAAATTATTTGCCAATGACTATTTTCCTGCCATTGGCTGGGTTCGTAATCAAGGATTGAATCTGGTGAATTATTCAGGCTTAATTAAAAAAAGAATGATTCGGGAAGCAATGGGTTTATGATTTAATAATAAAGATTTGTTGCTAAAGATAGAGTAATAATGATTGGATTAAGCAATAATGAAATTATTTTTATATTCTCAATTTATATTTCAATTATAGCTAATCATAATTGAGAATATAGATTTGTATAAAAAATTTTGCTTTATACGATAGTAGTATTGAATAAAACATTTATCTAACATTGGAATTTCGCTAATTTCATTGTTACCAATATAAATTAGATAAATTTGCTGGCTTTTTATCTCTGTAGTTCTTTATCAGTTTTGCTATTGGCTGCATATGCCTAAGGTATTAGCTACTTCGAATTCAGTGCCTGTTTTAGAGTTCTATACGCTTCACCCAGCTTTAAATTCATGTTTTTAAAATGCATGGTTATTAAAAATACTAAGTATAGTTTGATTACTGCTTTTCTAAATTTTATAAAATATGTTAGAGCATGTTCTTTATGTATAGGAATATATGTAAGAGGTAGAAAATCATCAATAGAATTTCAGGTATCAATTTAATGTTTGTATGTCACAGAGCAGTTGAAGAAGCAAAATATACAAGTGTGTATTTCTTAAAATATAAATGTAATGAATCCAGATACATTTAAGTGTATCTGGATTCATTAAATGGTGCCCGGAGCCGGAATCGAACCGGCACGGCCGTTTTAAGAGCCGACGGATTTTAAGTCCGTTGTGTCTACCAATTTCACCACCCGGGCGGGTAGTTTTTAATGCACTTTTGTGCATATCTGTGTGCTGTATGGAGGCGGGGGCACGGATTTAAACCGGCCTGCACAGCTTTGCACACTGTGGCATAGTCACTCTGCCACCCCGCCATAAAACTTTAATATAATCTGGAGGCGGGAGTCGGAATCGAACCGGCGTACACGGATTTGCAGTCCGCTGCATGACCACTCTGCCATCCCGCCTTATATATTACTCAATCGGGTAGAGCAACTATTATAAAACTGGAGCGGGAAACGAGTCTCGAACTCGCGACCTCAACCTTGGCAAGGTTGCGCTCTACCAACTGAGCTATTCCCGCAAATTCACTTTATACATGTGAACATGTTTTTGGAGCGGGAAACGAGTCTCGAACTCGCGACCTCAACCTTGGCAAGGTTGCGCTCTACCAACTGAGCTATTCCCGCAAATTCACTT